>NZ_JBFUHC010000004.1:0-213194 GCF_056402615.1 Pedococcus sp. P3_C7
CACGGTCACGAACAGCTCCGCCTTCGGGGTGGTGGCCACCCCACCGGCCGAGGCGACCCCGCGGCGCAGCACCTCCAACAGGGCGTCCATCCGCCGCTGCCCCGACGGCCGCCGGTCCGGCTCACCCTGCGCCGGCCGGGGCGCCGACAGTCCCTGCACGGCGGCCTCGATGACCGCCTTCGCCTCGGCGTCGACCACCATCGCGTACTCGAACACCCCGGGGCCGTGCCCGGACGGCTGCGACAACGACCGCCGCTCATGAGCCCGGTCCTGCTCACCCTGGAACTCACCCTCGGCCCCGTACCTGGCGACCAGGCGCTCCCGCAGCCCGCGCACATCCCTGGGACGCCCCCACGACGCCACCTCGACCAGCCCGCCCAGCACCGGCCCGTCCGCCCCGACGGCCAGGCGCGGCGCGAGCCGCTCGAACTCCTCCACCACCACCACCGCCGTCACCAGCGGCACCCGGGCCTCACGCACCGCGGCGGTCAACCCGGCATACCGGTCGTCGTGCGCGGCCTGCGCCACCCGCACCACCCGCGCCGACCCACCCGCCCGCAGCGACGGCGACCGCTCCAGAAGCCAGGCGTGCGCCCCGGCCCGACCCGAGCCGGCCTCACCCCGGTCGACTGCCTCGGCCAGCACCTCCACCCGGGCGGCGTCGGCCCGCACCGCCAGCCGGTCCAGCAGCGACGCGAACCCACCCAGCTCGACCCCGCCCGCCGCCCACAGCTCACCCTCGACCCCGGTCAGGGCACGGCACGCCAGCTCGAGCGCCGCGCGCCGCTCCTCGAACGACATCCCCCCACCCATGAACCCAACCTAACAACTAGGTCTGACACTCCAACGATCCCGAAACCCGTTGCAACGCAACCAGATACGACACCAATACGGCGCCGTTACGGCACCAGTTGTCCACAGCCCAGACCGGCTCGCCTCCAGCCTCCTGCGTGGACGGCTTGGTCAACGGTCGGCCACGAAGGCGGTCATCACGGCACCTGGACCCACGCCTCGGGCACCAGCCACACCGCGACCCTCACCCTGGGGTCCGGTCCCGCCGACCGAGGACCCTCGCGAACTGACCGAAGGGTGAGACACGGCTAGGATTGCTCGGTGAGCACCCCCACAGCTGCGGCCCCCTCTGTCGACGCCACGACCAGGGCGCGCGATCTCCTCGGCGTCTCCCGGCTCACGAACGCAGCCCTCACGAGCTGGCTGCACGGCCTGCCCGGGGTCGACCAGGTGGGCTGCGAGGCCAGGGCGGCGGGCCTCGGCACCCGGTCCATCAAGACCACCTCCAAGGCCTGGGGCATCGACCTGGCCATCTCCATGATCGACCTGACGACCCTCGAGGGCGCTGACACGCCGGGCAAGGTCCGTGGCCTGTGCGCCAAGGCGATCAACCCCGACCCCGGCTACCCCGACACGCCCCGCCCCGCGGCTGTCTGCGTCTACGGCGACATGGTCAGCACCGCCAAGGACGCCCTCGGCCTGAGCGGCGTCAAGGTGGCTGCGGTTGCCACGGCCTTCCCGAGCGGTCGGGCCCTGATGCCCATCAAGCTGGCCGACACCCGCGACGCCGTGAATGCCGGTGCCGACGAGATCGACATGGTGATCGACCGCGGGGCGTTCCTTTCGGGCGACTACCTCACGGTGTTCCGCGAGATCGCCGAGGTGTCCGAGGCCTGTATCCGCAAGGACGGGTCCCGCGCCCGGCTCAAGGTCATCATGGAAACCGGTGAGCTGGTCACCTACGACAACGTCCGGCGGGCGTCGTGGCTGTCGATGCTGGCCGGCGGCGACTTCATCAAGACCTCCACCGGCAAGGTCTCCCCCGCCGCGACCCTGCCGGTCACGCTGATCATGCTCGAGGCAGTCCGCGACTGGCGCGACCTCACCGGCGAGATGGTCGGCGTCAAGCCGGCCGGCGGCATCCGCACGAGCAAGGACGCCCTCAAGTTCCTCGTGACCGTGAGCGAGATCGCCGGCGAGGACTGGCTCGACCCGCACTGGTTCCGGTTCGGGGCCTCGAGCCTGCTCAACGACCTCATCCTGCAACGCCAGCGGATGGCGATCGGCGCCTACTCCGGCGCCGACTACGTCACCGACGACTCGCCAAGCCTGTACTGACCTGCGAGCCACCCAGCAGCCCCCTGCACCCCACAGATCCTGAGGAACCTCAAGCCATGGCCAAGTTCGAGTACGCACCGGCGCCGGAGTCCCGCGCGGTCGTCGACATCAAGCCCTCCTACGGGCTGTTCATCAACGGCGAGTTCACCGACTCCCAGGGCGGCTCGGCGTTCAAGTCCATCAACCCCTCCACGGAGGAGGTCCTGGCGGAGATCACGTCGGCGAGCGACGCCGACGTCGACCGCGCAGTCGCCGCGGCCCGTCGTGCCTACAACGGCGCCTGGGGCCGGATGTCCGGGGCCGACCGCGGCAAGTACCTCTTCCGCATCGCCCGCATCCTGCAGGAGCGTGCGCGCGAGTTCGCCGTGCTCGAGAGCATCGACAACGGCAAGCCGATCAAGGAGAGCCGCGACGTCGACGTGCCCCTGGCCGCGGCGCACTTCTTCTACCACGCAGGCTGGGCCGACAAGCTCGACTACGCGGGCCTGGGCACCAACCCCCGCCCCCATGGCGTCGTGGGCCAGGTCATCCCGTGGAACTTCCCGATCCTCATGCTCGCGTGGAAGATCGCGCCGGCGCTGGCCACCGGCAACACCGTGGTCATCAAGCCGGCCGAGACCACCCCGCTGACGGCGCTGCTGTTCGCCGAGGTGGTCCAGCAGGCCGACCTGCCGCCGGGCGTGGTCAACATCATCACCGGCGCCGGCGCGACCGGTCAGGCCATCGTCGACCACCCCGACATCGACAAGCTGGCGTTCACCGGTTCGACAGGGGTCGGCAAGATGATCGCCCGGTCGATCGCCGGCACCCGCAAGAAGGCCACCCTCGAGCTCGGCGGCAAGGCTGCCAACATCGTCTTCGACGACGCTCCGCTCGACCAGGCCGTCGAGGGCATCGTCAACGGCATCTTCTTCAACCAGGGTCACGTCTGCTGCGCCGGGTCACGCCTGCTCGTGCAGGAGAGCATCGCGGATGACGTCGAGAAGCGGCTCAAGCGCCGCCTCGAGACCCTGCGCGTGGGTGACCCGCTCGACAAGAACACCGACGTCGGCGCGATCAACTCCAAGGCGCAGCTGCAGCGGATCGTCGAGCTGACCGCAGCCGGCGAGGCCGAGGGCGCCGAGCGCTGGGACAACGGGTGCGAGCTGCCCAGCAAGGGCTTCTGGTTCCGGCCGACGGTCTTCACCGGCGTCAGCCAGGGCCACCGCATCGCCCAGGAGGAGATCTTCGGACCCGTCCTGTCGGTCCTGACCTTCCGCACACCGCAGGAAGCCGTCGCCAAGGCCAACAACACCCCCTACGGCCTGTCCGCGGGCATCTGGACCGAGAAGGGCTCGCGCATCCTCTGGATGGCCGACCAGCTCCGCGCCGGCGTCGTCTGGGCCAACACGTTCAACAAGTTCGACCCGACCAGCCCGTTCGGTGGCTACAAGGAGTCGGGCTACGGCCGGGAGGGTGGCCGCCACGGCCTCGCTGCCTACGTCACGACGGGAGACAGCAAGTGAGCCCCACCGCCACGCGGTCGACAGGCGCCGACGCACGCGTCGACGTGAGGAAGACCTACAAGCTCTACATCGGCGGCAAGTTCCCGCGCTCTGAGTCTGGCCGCTCCTACGAGGTCGTCGACGGCCGCGGCAAGTTCCTCGCGAACGCCGCCCAGGGCTCCCGCAAGGACGCCCGGGACGCGGTCGTCGCCGCTCGTGGCGCCTTCGGCGGCTGGGCCGGCGCCACGGCATACAACCGTGGTCAGGTGCTCTATCGAGTCGCCGAGGTGATGGAGGGGCGCCGCGACCAGTTCGTGGCCGAGGTGCGCGCCAGCGAGGGCCTCGCCGAGCGTCGTGCGGAGACCGTCGTCTCCCAGGCCATCGACCGCTGGGTCTGGTATGCCGGGTGGACCGACAAGCTCGCCCAGATCCTCGGCGGCCTCAACCCCGTGGCAGGGCCGTACTTCGACATCTCGGCACCCGAGCCGACCGGTGTCGTGGCCGTCCTCGCGCCGCAGCGCAGCTCGCTGCTGGGTCTGGTCTCCGTCCTCGCCCCGGTGATCTGCTCCGGCAACACCGCGGTCGTGCTGACCAGTGAGCTCCGCCCGTTGCCCGCGATCACCCTCTCCGAGGCGCTGGCCACGTCCGACGTCCCCGGCGGGGTCATCAACCTCATCACCGGACGCACGGCCGAGGTCGCGCCCTGGCTCGCCTCGCACCGCGACGTCAACGCCATCGACCTGAGCGGTGCGGCCGACGCCGAGGGAGTCAGCTGGGGCGACCTCGAGCTGGCTGCCGCCGAGAACCTGAAGCGCGTGGTGCGACCTGCCGGCGAGGGCTCCGACGCGGTCGAGCCCGACTGGTCGCGCACGCCCGACCTGTCGCGCATCACGGCATTCCTGGAGACCAAGACCGTCTGGCACCCCAAGGGCCGCTGACCCTTGACCCCACCCGCACCGGACGTGGACACCACCGCCCGGGTGGTGGTCCTTGCCGGTCCCAGCGGCGCCGGGAAGTCACGGCTGGCCGCGCGACTCCAGGGTGCCCACGGCTGGCCGATCGTCCGGCTCGACGACTTCTACCGCGACGAGGACGACCCGGCGATGCCCCGCAGCGAGGAACTGGGCATCGTCGACTGGGACCACCCCGACTCGTGGGACGGTGCCGCCGCCGTCGACGCCCTCGCCACGCTCGTGACAACCGGTGAGGTCAGGACCCCCGTCTACGACATCGCGCGCAGCCGGGCCGTGGACACGACGACCGTCCGGGCCGCACCGCACGACCTGATCCTCGCGGAGGGCATCTTCGCAGCCGAGATCATCGACAACCTGCGCGACCGGGGCCTGCTCGCCGGCGCCTACTGCGTGCACCACCACCGCGTGGTGACCTTCGTGTGGCGGCTGCTGCGCGACCTGACGGAGCACCGCAAGCCGCCGTGGACGCTGGTCCGCCGTGGCCTGGCCCTCATGCGCGACGAACCCCGGGTCGTCGCGCGCCAGGAGTCCCTCGGCGCGACCTCCGCCCGCGCCAAGGACCTCGAGCCGCTGCTGTCGGCCCTCGCCCGCTGAACGAGCGGGCGAATCTCGCGGCTCGCTGCCCGCATGACACCCCGTTCGGTTAGGGTTCCACCACGTCAGCGAGGGGGATGTGCGCACATGACCGACCCGCAGTGGGTGGCTCCTGGGACCAGTGGGCCAGCAGAACCGGTGGCCACCACGGGTGGGCACGCGGCATACCCGCCAGTGCCTCCAGGTGCGCCGGCGGGGCAGCCAGCCGGAATGCAGCCCGGGCATCCTGGGCAAGCCGGACAGCCCGCCGGGTACGGCTTCCCGGCGGGTGCTCCGTGGCCCGCGCACCCGGCGATGGAGTTCCGGCCAGGGGTCATCCCGCTGCGGCCGCTCGCCCTCGGCGACCTGTACGGCGCGGTGATCAAGGCGATCCGTGGAAACGTCGCCGCGACCATGGGCCTGGCCTTCGTCACCACGCTCGTCTTCCTCGTGCCGACCACTGCGCTCGGCGCGTGGGTGGCCTCGCAGGAGTCGCTGGACATCGGGTCGAACCAGGACATCTTCCCGGCGGCAGGCACGCTGGGTTCGCTGATCCCGTCGCTGGGGACCTCGGGGTCGACGATCCTGCTGACGGGGTTCGTGGCGTTCGTGATCAGCCAGGCCGTCATGGGCCGCCGCGTGACTGCCGGCCAGACGTGGGAGGGCACGCGCGGCCGACTCCTGCCCCTGGTCGGCGCCACCATCGTGACCGGTCTGGTCATCGTGCTGGCCCTTGCCGCCGTTCTCGTGCTGCCCGTCATCGCCGTCGTCGGCGCCGTCTCCTCCGCCAACGACTCGGGAGTGGTCGGCGCCGTACTCCTTGCCATCCTCGCCGGCCTGGTCGCCATCGTCCTCGTGCTGTTCCTCTCGACCCGACTGGCCTTCGTGGGCGTGGCTGTCGTCCTCGAGAAGGCCAGCGTCGGTGAGGGCATCGCGAGGTCCTGGAGACTGACGTCCGGCAGCCAGTTCTGGCGCGTCCTCGGCATCAGGATCCTCACTGGCATCATCGTCGGGATCGCAGCCCAGATCCTCGCGTTCCCACTCGCGATGGTCGGCGGTCTCGGCATCGTCGCCACGGGAGATCCCGCGAACCTCTACGTCTGGCAGGCGGTCATCTCGGGCGTCTCCGGACTCATCACGGGAGCCCTGACCACGCCCTTCACCGCCGGCGTGGACGCGCTCCTCTACGTCGACCAACGCATCCGCCGCGAGGGCTTCGACGTCCAGCTGATCGCCGCGGCCCAGGACGACGTGACGCGGCAGTGGCCGGGAGCAGCCGCCGGGAGATGACGAGCCTGACCGCCCCCTTCGACGGCCCACCCCTCGACCCCAGCTCGCCGGAGGCCCAGCAGTGGCTGCGTGACGAGCTCGCCAACGGCCAGTACGTCACCGAACCCTCCCTCTGGCAGCGGTTCATGGAGTGGCTGAGCACCCTGTTCGCCGGCCGGTCCGGGCCGGGCCTGCTCCCCTCCTGGGGCGTGGTCCTCGTGGTCGTGGTCATCCTGGCCGTCCTGGTCCTGGTGGTCCTGCGGCTGATTCGTCCCGAAGCAGTGACCAGACGACGTGGCGCCACGGCTGCCCCCGTGGACGACGAGGGGCTCAGCGCGGCGGACTACCGCGTTCGGGCTCGAGAGGCGGCGGACCGCGGAGACTGGGACTCCGTCCTGCTGGACGGCTACCGGGCGCTGGCCGCCTCGGCCGTGGAACGCACCCTGCTGACCGAGCTCCCGGACCGCACGGCGCACGAGGTGGCGCTCGCGCTGGCGCCGGTCTTCCCCGACCAGGCGGAGGCCCTCGCAAGCGCCGCGTCGTCCTTCGACGACGTCCGCTACGGCCACCGACGGACCACACGGACCCAGGCCGTCACCACGACCGAGCTCGACGCCGTGTTGCTGCGGACCAGGCCCCAGCTCGGACGACTGGTCGCCCCGTGACTGCTGGATCGGGCACCGGCGGTTCGGGCACCGCTGGTTCGGGCACCGCTGGATCCGGCACCGCTGGTTCGGGCACCGGCGCTTCGGGCACCGGCCTGCAAACCCGCGGCGGTCGTGCGACGCGGATCCGCCGAAGGGCCGTGGGGGCGCTGGCCGTGACGCTCGGCGTGGGAGCCCTCGTGGTCATGGCACTGGCCACGACGGCCCCGGACCAGCTGCTCGACCCCGACGACACCGGGCCTGCCGGCGGCAAGGCCATCGTGGAAGTGCTGCGCAAGCACGGCGTCGACGTGGAGGTCGTCCGGTCGATCGGCGCGCTCGCCGACGCCCAGCCGGGCTCGGGCAGCACCGTCGTGATGGCCAACTCCGCGTATGTCGGCCACGACAGCGCGACCACCATGGGTCACGTGTCCGCAGGGGCCGACCGGCTGGTGCTGCTCGACCCGACGGCGGCCCAGCTCGCCGCCCTCGACCTGCCACTGACCTCGGGGGCCCTCGAGGCCCAGCTGTCGTTGACGGCAGGGTGCACCTCCGCGGTGGCGCGCGCCGACGACACGGCCTTGCTGGTCGACACGCGGTTCATCCCGGTGAAGCGCGGGAGCGGCAGGCCGGCCACGCTGTGCTTCGCCCTGCCCGATCCCCGCGGCGGCGATCGGGCAACGGGCGACCAGACAAAGGGCGACCAGGCCGAGGACGACCGGGCAAAGGACGACCGGGCAAGGGACGACGCGGCAACGGACGACGCGGCAACGGCTGCGGGGTTCGGTTTCGGGGCGGCGATGGCAACCGTGCCCGCCGCCGCCGACCACCCCGAGGTCGTCGCACTGGGCATCTCGGCCGCGTTCACCAACCGCTGGGTCGACGACGAGTCGCACGCCGGCCTTGCCATCCGTGCGCTCGGCCACTCCCCGCGCCTCGTCTGGTACCAACCGGGCCTCGGCGACCTCGCGAGCTTCACCGGTGAGCCGACGGATGGCGGCTGGCCGGTGTGGCTGGCGCCCGCCTCCGCCGTGCTCGCCACCGCAGTGGTCCTCCTCGCGTTAGTCCGCGGGCGTCGGATGGGTGCGCTCGTCACCGAACCCCTCCCCGTGGTGGTGCGCGCCGTCGAGACCACGGAGAGTCGCGGCCGGATCTATCGCCGCGCCCGCGACCGGTCCAGGGCCGCCGCCATCCTGCGGCAGGGCACCATCGAAAGGCTCGCCCGACGGCTCGCCCTGCCGCCCCATGCGGCGCAGCCGGTCCAGGCGGCCGCCGCAGCAGCGACAGGTATGCCGCCCGCCCAGGTCGCGACGCTGCTCGCCGGCCCGCCCCCCACCACCGACGTCGACCTGCACCACCTGGCCAACGCACTGACCGATCTCGAGGAGAGGGTCCGCCGCTCATGAACGACCAGCCCCGCCCCACCCAAGCCCTGGCCGACCAGGCCCAGCCCGTCGGGCCGGGTCAGGCCCAGCCGGCACCGGACCCGGTCCGGCCCGTCGCACCGGACCGCCCGGCGATCGCCGCACCCGATGCCCGGGCAGCCCTCCTGGCCGTCCGCTCAGAGGTCGCCAAGGCCGTCGTCGGGCAGGACGCCGCCGTCGCCGGGCTGCTCGTGGCCCTGCTCTCCCGCGGGCACATCCTGCTCGAAGGAGTCCCGGGCGTCGCCAAGACCCTGCTCGTGCGCAGCCTCGCCGCCGCCCTCGACGTCGAGACCAAGCGCGTGCAGTTCACCCCCGACCTGATGCCCGGCGACCTCACCGGATCACTGGTCTACGACGCGTCGTCCAGCGACTTCACCTTCCGCCAGGGGCCGGTCTTCACCAACCTCCTGCTCGCGGACGAGATCAACCGCACACCACCCAAGACCCAGTCGGCCCTGCTCGAAGCCATGGAGGAACGCCAGGTCAGCGTGGACGGCCGGGCCCACCCGCTGCCCCAGCCGTTCATGGTCGCCGCGACCCAGAACCCCGTCGAGTACGAAGGCACCTACCCCCTGCCGGAGGCACAGCTCGACAGGTTCCTGCTCAAGGTGACCCTCCCCGTCCCACCACGGGACGACGAGATCGCGGTCCTGCGCCGTCACGCCTCTGGGTTCGACCCTCGCGACCTTCAGGCGGCCGGGCTGCGGCCGGTCGCGTCGGCGGCGGACCTCGCGGCAGGTGCCGAGGCGGTTCGCAGTGTCGAGATCTCGGACGAGGTCACGGCCTACATCGTGGACATCGCCCGGGCGACCCGGAACTCGCCGTCGCTGGCGCTGGGTGTCAGCCCGCGCGGCGCCACGGCGCTGATGGCGACGTCGCGGGCGTGGGCCTGGATCAACGGGCGCGGCTTCGTCACCCCCGACGACGTCAAGGCCCTCGCCCACGCGACCCTGGCTCACCGGTTGTCCCTGCGCCCGGAGGCCGAGCTCGAGGGCGTCAGCGTCACGGCCGTCCTCGACAGCGCGCTCGGAGCAGTGCCGGTCCCCCGCTGATGAGCCTGACCTACCGCGCCGTCGCGCTGGCCCTGCTCGGGCTGGTGCCGGTTGCCCTGTGGCCGCGGGGCGACACGGTGCGGTGGTGGTGGGTCGCGATGCTGGTCCTCATCGGGGTCGATCTCCTGCTGGCCAGCTCTCCTCGCTCGCTGACCTTCGTCCGGGAGGGGCCGGCCCAGGTGCGTCTCGGCGAGCAGACCTCGACGTCGGTCCTGGTGACCAACGCGGGGAGGCGCCCACTGCGCGGCGCCGTCCGCGACGCCTGGCCGCCTTCCGCGGGGGCGGCAACCACGCGGCATACCGTGGCCATCGCTGCCGGGGAACGCACCCGGGTGACGACGACCCTGACCCCCACCCGCCGCGGAGACCGCATCGCGCACCGGGTGACAGTGCGCTCCACCGGACCGCTGCGCCTCGCGGCGCGGCAACGGTCGTTCGTGGTCCCGGGGCGGCTGCGGACCCTCCATCCGTTCCCGGCCCGCAAGCACCTGCCCAGCCGCTTGGCGGTCCTGCGGCAGCTGGACGGCCGCGCCGCCGTACGCATCCGTGGGCAGGGCACCGAGTTCGACAGCCTGCGCGAGTACGTCGACGGCGACGACGTGCGGAGCATCGACTGGCGCGCCACCGCACGCCGCCAGCACCTGGTGGTGCGCACCTGGCAGCCCGAGCAGCATCGCCGCATCGTCATCGTGGTCGACACGTCGCGAACCTCCGCGGGCCGGGTGGACAACGCTCCCCGCCTGGACGCAGCCATGGACGCCGCTCTCCTGCTCACCGCCCTGGCCGGGCACGCACGTGACCGCGTGCAGGTGATCGCCGGTGACCGCGTCGTGCTGGCCAGGGCCTCCGGCGCCGACCGCGCCACGCTGCTGCACGACACGATCAGCGCGCTCGCGCCCATCGAGTCCCGGCTGGTCGAGGCCGACTGGGGGCTGCTCGCCACCGAGATCAGCCGGCTCGGGACGCAACGCGCCCTGGTGGTCCTGCTCACGCCGCTCGAGTCCGCCGCCGTCGAACAGGGGCTGCTGCCCGTGTTGCCGGCCCTCAGCGCCCACCACCGGGTGGTGGTCGCCTCGGTGGCCGATCCCGCGGTCGCGCGGATGCGCACGACCCGCGACACCGTGGCCGAGGTCTATGAGGCGGCCGCCGCAGAGCGCACGACGTCGCTGCGGCGACGCACTGCGGCTGCGCTCGTCAGGCTCGGAGTGGACGTGCTGGACGAGCCGCCGGAGCAGCTGCCTGTTCGGCTGGCCGACCACTACCTCATGCTCAAGCGACAGGGTCTGCTCTGACCTGGGAACACCCGAGTCCGGCTTCCTCCGACGATCAGGCGGCCACCAGCGGCTGGTCGCCGATGTCACGCGCGTCGATGTCTCCGGTCACTCCGTTGCGGTGGGCGCTGCGTCCGACCACGAAGACGTAGGCGAGGAAGGCCGACTCCGCCAGTACGCCGATGCCGATCCGCGCCCACGTCGGCAGTCCGGACGGCGTCACGAAGCCTTCGATCGCTCCACTCACGAGGAGCACGAAGACCAGCCCCGTGGCGATCGCGACCGACGTGCGCGCCTCGGCCGCCAATGCCTGAAGTCGCGTGCGCGGACCCGGCTCCACCCAGGACCAGAAGAGCCGCAGGCCGACCGCCGCGGCGACGAAGACGGCAGTGAGCTCGAGCAGGCCGTGCGGCAGGATCAGGCCGAAGAACAGACCGGTGCGGTCGTGGGCCATCATCAGGGCAGCCACGACACCCACGCCCTGCACGTTGGTGACGAGCACATAGACGACGGGCAGTCCCAGGACCCCGAAGGCGATGCACTGGGCCGCGACCCAGGCGTTGTTCACCCAGACGAGGGTGGCGAACTCGTGGTGCGGGAACTCGCTGTAGTAGTGCTCGAAATCGGTGCCGACGTAGGCCTGGATCTCGGCCGGGGTGAGCTGGCTGGCGTAGACCTCGGGGTGCCGCAGCGTCCACGCGGCGACGAGGGCGATGACCAGGAGGCTGCCCAGCGCGGTCGTCGCCCACCACCACCGGGTGCGGTACAGCGCGGCGGGAAAGGTCCGGGTGAAGAAGCGCAGGAGGTCGACCCACGTGTTCGTCCGGGTGCCGACCATCGCCACCCGCGCGCGGGTGAGCAGCATGGACAGGTAGGCCACGACCGACGGGTCGGGCGAGGCCGACCGGACGACGGACAGGTCGGTGGAGACGCGCTGGTACAGGTCGAGCAGCTCGTCACCCTCGGCACCGGACAGACGGCGTCGTCCGGCCAGCTCCTCGAGTCGCCCCCAGTACCGGCTGCGTGCGGCGACATACGCATCCAGGTCCACGGCGTCACTCTATGCTTCGGCCATGAGCACGGGGGCCGGTTACCGCAGCTACGCGAGCGACGACATGGTCACCGGCGAAGGGGTGGCCGTCGAGCTGCCCATCGCCGGCGTTCCCTCCCGAGCCGCCTCCGGCATCATCGACCTGTTGGTCGCTGCGGTCCTGCTCGTGGCGGGCTCGATCGCGGCGGGCGCGGTGTTCTCCGGCACGTCCGACGCGGTGGGCCGGACGGTCGTGATCCTGTTGGTCGTGGGGGTCACCGTCGGCATCCCGACCGTGGTGGAGACGGTCACCCGGGGCCGGACCCTGGGCAAGCTGGCGCTGGGGCTGCGGGTGGTGCGCGACGACGGTGGTCCCATCACGGCCCGGCACGCGCTCACCCGGGCCCTCGTCGGGTGGCCCGAGATCTACCTGCTCGCGGGTGCGGGCGCGATGGTGGCCTCCCTGGTGAGCCCGCGCGCGAAGCGCCTCGGCGACATGGCGGCAGGCACCTACGTGGTGTCGCAGCGCGCCACGATGCGGTTGTTGCCCCCTCCGGTCATGCCGCCCCCGCTGGCGCAGTGGGCATCCCAGGCCGACCTGGCTGCGCTGCCCCCGGGACTGGCCATCGCCGTCCGTCAGTTCCTCGGGCGGGCCGCCGGGCTCACTCCGGCCTCACGGGAGGAGCTGGGCCAGAGCCTGTTGCGCTCGGTGCTGCCGCACGTGTCGCCACCGCCCCCACCGGGCATCCACGCCGAGTACGTCCTCGCCGCCGTGATCGCCGACCGTCGTCGCCGTGACGCCGAACGCCTGGCCCGTGAGGACCACCGCCGCGAGCAGCTGCTGCCCGCGGACCCGCTCGACCACTAGCGAGCCGACGTGGCCCGGACCTGCTCCTCGAGTGCGGCGTAGCCGGGCTTGACGACTCCCTCGATGATGGCCAGCCGCTCCTCGAAGGGGATGAACGCGGACTTCATCGCGTTGATGGTGACCCATCGCAGGTCGTCCATCGTCCAGCCTGCGTCCTGCACGAGCAGTCCCATCTCACGCGACATCGAGGTGCCACTCATCAGGCGGTTGTCGGTGTTGACCGTCACCCGGAACCGCAGCCGCTTGAGCAGTGAGATCGGGTGCAGCGCAACGGATTCCGCGGCACCGGTCTGGACGTTGCTGCTGGGGCACATCTCCAGCGGGATGCGGGTGTCCCTGACGTATGCCGCGAGGCGGCCGAGGTGCACGTCGTCCGTGTCAGCGGCGACCGCCGCCGCGACGTCGTCGCCGAAGGCCTTGTCGCCGACGGTGATGTCGTCGACGATCCGGACGCCGTGCCCGAGCCGGTCGGCCCCGCACCACTGGATCGCCTCCCAGATGCTCGGCAGGCCGAACGCCTCGCCCGCGTGGATCGTGAAGTGGGCGTTCTCGCGACGGAGGTACTCGAAGGCGTCGAGGTGCCTGGTGGGAGGGAAGCCCGCCTCGGCGCCTGCGATGTCGAACCCGGCGACACCCTGGTCGCGGTAGCGGACCGCGAGCTCGGCGATCTCGGTGCTCTTGGCCGCGTGGCGCATCGCGGTCAGGAGAGCGGTGACCCGGATGGGCGTGCCGGCCTTCGCAGCCTGCCCCTCGCCTTCGCGGAACCCGGCGTTGACGGCCTCGACGACGTCCTCGAGCGCGAGTCCCTCGGAGAGGTGCTGCTCCGGCGCGTAGCGGCTCTCGGCGTAGACGACGCCGTCGGCGGCCAGGTCGAGGACGCTCTCGCGAGCCACTCGACGCAGCCCCTCGGCGGTCTGCATGACGGCTAGCGTGTGGTCGAAGGTCTCGAGGTAGCGCACCAGGGACCCCGAGTCCGCGCTCTCCCGGAACCACGCGCCGAGGCTGTCGGCGTCGGTGGCCGGCAACCCGGCATACCCGATCTGGTCGGCGATCTCGACGATGGTCTGCGGACGCAGGCCGCCGTCGAGGTGGTCGTGCAGCAGCGCCTTGGGCGCCCGGCTGACCTGGTCGTCAGCGGGGTCCGCGACGGTGTCGGTGCCTCCGGAGGACCCCTTGCGACCGAAGATCACGCGCCTTCCTCCTCGTCCCGGTTGACCGTCTCGGGACTGAACGCCGGCAGGCAGACGGCGACGTACTCGGCACCCTCGGACCCGGTCGAGTAGCGGATCCGCTCGCCGGCGCGGGTGACGACGCTCTGGCCTGCCTCCACGCGCAGCTGGCCACCGTCGTGGTCCACGAGCACGGCACCGGCGATGACGAGGGTGATCTCGTCGAAGGCCGGGGCCTGGAAGGGCTCCGTCCAGTCGGCCGGCGCCTTCATGTGGGCCACCGAAACTGCCTCGCTGCCGGTGTTCACCCGGCCGACGTGTTCGTCGATGATCTTGCCGCCGGGCACGGGAATGGTCGTGGGGGTCGCGATGAGCTCAGGCACAGGGCCACCCTAGCCCTGAGCGTCCGACCCGGCCGGGCGGCCTGGCGCCCGGACGGGATTGCCCGTAGGGCCTTGCGAAGTGCGAACGGTCGTGCTTTTATTGATCGCGTGAGCAAGGGAGACGAGACACGCGACTCGGTGCTTCGTGTGGCGCTGGCCCAGTCGAGCCAGGTCGGGCTGCGGGGCATCACGATCGGCGGTCTCGCCGACGCGATGGACATGTCCAAGAGCGGGCTGTTCGCGCACTTCGGGTCCAAGGAGGGGCTGCAGTCCGCCGTGATGGACTACGCGGCCGAGGCGTTCACCCAGCTCGTCATCCGCCCGGCCCTCAAGGAGTCTCGCGGTGAGCCGCGCCTGCGCACCCTCTTCGACCGCTGGCTCGGGTGGGGCGGGTATGCGGACTACGCACTGCCAGGCGGATGCATCTTCATCTCGGTGGCGAGCGAGTTCGACGACGCACCCGACGGCCCGGTCCGCAGCAAGGTCGTCCAGACCGAGAGGGACCTGCTCGACACGATCGAGACCATCGTCCGCGGCGGCATGACCGAGGGCCAGTTCCGCGAGTCGACCGACCCGGCCGCCTTCGCGCACGACCTGCTCGCCATCGTCCTCGGCTACAACTTCTCGGCACGCCTGCTCCACGACCCGGCGGCCGCCACGCGGGCCCAGGACGCCTTCGACCGGCTTATCGACCACATCCGCGCCTGATCCCCATCCCACCCAGGAGGTACCACTCATGTCGCTCGAAAAAAGCACGATCGATCGTATTGTCGTTCGTCCGCGTCCCGCCCGTGTGGGTGCCGTCCCGGCCTCCCGGACCACCGTGGCAGCAGGCGCTCCGCCCGCGGGCATCGCCGCTCCGCCCGCGGACATCGCCGCTCCGGCACAGGGCGTCGCTGCTCCGGCAGAGGGCGCTGCCACCGCGGCGACAGGTCTCCCGGTCTCGCCCGCGCTGAGACGGCTGTTCGCGTTGCTGGAAAGCCGGTCCCCCGCCCTCGGCGGACTGCTCGCCGAGCGGCTGTGGTTCCGGCTGCCGGCCAGCCCGGCGGCAGCGGTACGCGCCACTCGGACCCCCAGCGGCGGGGAGGCCTTCGAGGTGCAGTGGGCCCGCGGCACCATTCGCGGCCGGGTCTACGGCGACTGGGGCAACCCCACGGCATACCTCGTGCACGGCTGGGGCGGCTGGTGGCAGCAGCTCGGCGCCCACGTCGAGCCGCTGGTGGCCCGCGGCCTGTGTGTGGTGGCGTTCGACGCCCCGAGCCACGGCGACTCCGGGCCCGGTGTCCACGGGAGTCGGTCGACGACGTTCGTGGAGATGGCAGAGGCGCTGGCGGCGGTGGTGGACGAGTTCGGCCGGCCCACGGTCGTGGTGGCCCACTCCGCCGGCGGGCTCGCGGCAGTCCACGCCCTCGGACTGGGGGTGCAGCCCGACTCACTCGTGCTCATCGCCCCGCCGGATGGCGTCGAGTCGATGCTGCCGGTCTTCGCGTCGGCCCTCGGGGTCGGTTCCCGGTCCCAGCAGGTGATGGTGCGCCGCGCCGAGCGCCGGGTCGGAACGCCGGTGGCCGAGCTCGACCTCCTCAGGATGGCGGCGGCACACCCGTCGCTGCCGCACCTGCTGGTCGTGCACGATCGTGGCGACCAGGAAGCACCCCTCGCAGGTGGCGTGGCCGTCACCAAGGCGTGGCACGACGCCCGCCTCGTCGTCACCGAGGGACTCGGTCACCGCCGGGTGCTGTGGAACCCCGACGTCGTCGAGCGGGTGACGTCCTTCGCGGCGGAGGCCGCCGCGCGGGTCAGGAGATCTTCTCGATGACCAGCGGCAGCAGGTCCGGTCGCGATCCTTCGGGAGCGATGGTGAACGCGCCCTCGAGCGACTCGAGTGCCCGCTCGAACCGCTCGGGGGTGTCGGTGTGCAGCGTGAGCAGGCGGTCGCCTCCCCGGACGGTGGCGCCCGGCTTGTAGTGCATCACCACGCCGGCGCCGGCCTGCACCGGGTCCTCCTTGCGCGCCCGACCGGCACCGAGTCGCCAGGCCGCCACCCCGATCTTGAGGGCGTCGAGCTCGGTGAGCACGCCGTCCGCCGGGACCAGCACGTCGTGGCTCTCCTTCGCCACGGGCAGGGTCGCGTCGGGGTCGCCACCCTGGGCCCTGATCATCGCCTTCCAGGCATCCATCGCGCGGCCGTCCTTGAGCGCGTCGGCGGGATCGACGTCCTCGCGCCCGGCAGCCGCGAGCATCTCGCGGGCCAGGGCGAGGGTCAGCTCGACGACGTCCTCGGGGCCGCCACCCGCCAGCACCTCCACCGACTCGCGCACCTCGATGGCGTTGCCGGCCGTGAGGCCGAGCGGGACCTGCATGTTGGTCAGCATCGCGACGGTCTTGACCCCGGCATCGGTGCCGAGGTCGACCATGGTGCGCGCGAGCTCGCGGGCGTCCTCGACGTTCTTCATGAACGCACCGCTGCCCACCTTCACGTCGAGCACCAGCGCGCCCGTACCCTCGGCGATCTTCTTGCTCATGATCGAGGAGGCGATGAGCGGGATGGCCTCGACGGTGCCGGTGACGTCGCGCAGGGCATAGAGCTTCTTGTCGGCGGGGGCCAGCCCGTCGCCGGCGGCGCAGATGACCGCACCGACGTCCTCGAGCTGCTGCATCATCTGCTCGTTGCTCATGGCCGCCCGCCAGCCGGGGATCGACTCGAGCTTGTCGAGGGTGCCCCCGGTGTGCCCGAGCCCGCGGCCGGACAGCTGGGGCACGGCCACGCCGCACGCCGCGACGAGAGGTGCCAGCGGCAGGGTGATCTTGTCGCCCACCCCACCGGTCGAGTGCTTGTCGGCCGTCGGACGCGACAGACCGGAGAAGTCCATCCGCTCGCCACTGTTGATCATCGCGCCGGTCCAGCGGGAGATCTCGCGACGGTTCATCCCGTTGAGCAGGATCGCCATGGCCAGGCTGGACATCTGCTCGTCCGCGACGGCCCCGCGCGTGTAGGCGTCGATCACCCAGTCGATCTGCCCGTCGGACAGCTCGCCCTTGCCCCGCTTGCTGATGATGACGTCGACGGCATCGAAGGCTTCACTCATGGGGCCATCGTGTCAGACCTGTCGTAGCCCCGACCATCCGTGCCCGGGGTGGCACCGTTGCACCCCGGATGCGGCATTTCACGTCGATCCGTGGCTTCCGGGTCGCCGGTTGCCGCGGCAGCTCACCCTCGAAAGTGCAGCCGCCACTCGTCCGAGGTCACCGCTGCTGGTATGCCGCAGCTCACCATGGCGTCGACGACGCGCTTCAGGGTGCGCTCGGGTTCGCGGTAGATCCCCTTGGACAGGACGACCACGATCCGCCAACCGTCCCGGTCGAGGTCCTCGCGCCGCTCCACGTCGCGCTCCCACTGCCGCTGGGACTCGGCGTGCTGGCGTCCGTCGTACTCGATCGCGAGCCGGTACTCGGGATACGAGAGGTCGTACCGCCGGACCCAGCGCCCCGTCGCGTCGAACTCGATGTGGTTGACGACAGGCTCCGGCAACCCGGCCAGGACGAGGAGCAGGCGCAGCCGGGTCTCCATGGGCGAGTCGACCCCGCTCCGCACCAGTGCTGCGGCGCGACCACTCAGCGCTCGGCCACGACCACGCACGGCCCCCGCCGCCTCGACCAGGGACGTCGGGGTAGCGCGTCGCCGGCGGACGAGGGAGTCGCCCAGCACCACGATGTCGACGAGGTCGAGGTGGGCGGCCAGGTCGCTGAAGGTGTCCTCCGCCGTCGTCACCGGCAGGCCGGAGATCTTCGCCCTCGCCGCCGAGGTCAGCCGGCGGGACTCGATTCCGGGCACCCGCATACGCCCGGTCGGCAGGCGGAGGTGGATACGGGAGTCCGAGGGCACCACCCCGCCCAGGAGCTCGGCGGCCGTCGGGCCGGCGACCAACGCACCCGCCGGCGCGAGCCGTAGCGCAGCGCGGGCGCGAAGGCGTGTGTCGACCGGCACGTCGGACGCGACATACACGCTGGTGAACAGCCTCCGGAAACCCGGACCACCCAGGCGCCGGTCGCTGATGCCCGCGGCCACGGCGTCAGCGCGGGTGAAAGGGCTCTGCCGGTCGAGAGAAGTCACGAGACCACGGTGGCGCATCCCGCGACTCGTCCAGCCGCTCATCCACAGGTGCGGATCTGCGCCGCGGAGGCCACAGATCGACCTCGATCCGGCCCAGGCGGGTGGATCTGCGCCCTCGGGTCCACAGATCGACCTGGGGGCGCGGGTGGCCGAGCTGCACGGGCAGGGGTCAGGCGGGGTGGCGGGCTGCGTTCAGCGTGTCGGGGCCGAAGGCTTGGGGCAGCACCTCGCGCATCGGCAGCACCCCTTCGGGGGTCAACAGCAGGCAGTCAGGCCCGCCGTTCTCCCAGAGGAGCTGGCGACAGCGCCCACACGGCATGAGCGGTTCGCCATTGCCACCGACACAGGACACCGCCACGAGCCGCCCGCCACCGGTCGCGTGCAGCTCCGAGACCATGCCGCACTCGGCGCACAGCCCCACGCCGTAGGCCGCGTTCTCGACGTTGCACCCGGCCACCAGCCGACCGTCGTCGACGATCCCCGCGACGCCGACCGGGAAGTTCGAGTACGGCGCGTAGGCCCTGCCCATGATCTCGATCGCCTTGGCGCGCAAGGCTTCCCAGTCCACGTCCTCCGGAGCAGGAGGTGCCGTATGCCGCGCAGCCGGCTCCGCGGCATACCCCTGCGGTTGCGTCCCGGCGTCAGGGCACACCTAGTGGCCCTCGCCCTTGCGATAGATCTGCCCGTCGGCGGCGGGCATCCGCAACCGTTGCGACGCGAAGGCCAGCACGAGCAGCGTGGTGACGTAGGGGGTGGTGCCGGTGAGCTCGGCCGGGACGGCGTCCGCGGCGAAGTACCACCAGCCGACGAGGACGCCGACGACGATGGCCAGGGCGCCCTGGACGATGCGCTGGTTGCGCACGATCTGCCACACCCCGACGGCCACGAGGAGCACCGCGAACAGGAGCAGGAACGCGTGAACTGCCGCCCCACCGCGCAGCTGCAAGGCGTCGGTGTAGCCGAACAGCGCCGCACCGGCGAGCAGGCCACCAGGTCGCCAGTTGCCGAAGATCATCGCGGCGAGGCCGATGTAGCCACGACCACCGGTCTGTCCGTCGCGGTAGATGCTCGCGGCAACCAGCGCCAGGAAGCCACCGCCCAGGCCGGCGAGCCCGCCGGAGATGACGACGGCGAGGAACTTGTAGCGCATCACGTTGACGCCGAGCGACTCCGCCGCGACAGGCGACTCACCCACTGATCGCAGCCGCAGGCCGAACGCCGACCGCCACAGGACCCACCAGGTCCCGACGAACAGCAGCACCGCGAGGATGGTCAGGATCGACACGTTGGTGCACAGTGCGCGCAGCACTGCGGCGACGTCACTGACGAAGAACCAGTCCTTCTTCTCCACTGTGCCGAGCCCGCTGGACACACCGGGAAGGGTGAAGTCCGGCAGGTGCCCGACCTGCGGCGACTGGGTGGGGCCACCGCCGGGCAGTCCGTTGAAGAAACGGGCGGCAAGGTACTTCGCGACGCCGAGGCCGATGATGTTGATGGCGACACCGGAGACGATGTGGTCGACCCCGAACGTCACGGTGGCGGTCGCGTGGATCAGGCCACCGAGCATGCCCATGGCGATCGCGCCGAGGACGCCGGCCCACGGACCCATGTGGTAGCCGAAGAACCCGGCCCCCCACGTGCCGAGGATCATCATGCCCTCGAGGCCGATGTTGACCACGCCCGCGCGCTCCGACCAGAGGCCACCGAGGCCGGCCAGGCCGATCGGGACGGCCAGGCCGATGGCCGCGGCCAGGGCACCGGAAGACGCGATGTCGTCGGCACCGGTGACCACTCGCAGGACCGAGATCACGGCGATCGCACCGATCGCCACGATGGACCACTCGCGGATGCCGAACCGTCGCCGCTTGGGACGGTCCGGCACGGCCTTGGTGCCGACCTCGAGTCCGAGGGCGCTCATGCCGGGGCTCCTTCCGGGGCGGGGGCGGCTTGTCGCTGGGCGGCAAGCTCACGGGCGACGCGGGACTGCTCGATCCGCTTGTCGGCCCGGCGAATCAGCTCGTACGCGATCACGACGGCGAAGAGGATCACGCCCTGGATGATGTTGACCAGCTCCTGGGCGACATCGGCCTGGATCTGCAGGGCGTTGGACTGCACGTCCAGGAACGCCCAGAGGAGCGAGGCGAAGCCGATGCCGACCGCGTTGTTGCGTCCCAGCAGCGCGACGAAAATTCCGGCGAAGCCGAGTCCGGACTGGAACGTCGTGCCGTAGTTGTGGTCCTGCCCGAACAGCAATGGCATGCCGACGAGTCCGGCCAGGGCACCCGAGGCGATCATCGCGGTCGCCACCATCCGCGGCACCTTCACGCCGCTGGCGACCGCCGCGCTCTCGGAGCGACCGGTCGCCCGCAGGTCGAAGCCGAACCGCGTCCTGCTCAGCACGAACCAGTAGAGGAACCCGACCAGCAGGGCCAGGATCAGCAGCGTGTAGACGCGGTTCGTGGCGCCGGGGATGAGCTTGAAGCCCTCGAGCTGCGCCGACTCCGGGATGGTCTTGGTCTCGATGCTGTTCGAGCCCGGCCGGGGGTTGGCGATCTTCACCAGGAGCCAGCTCACCACACCGGTGGCGATGGCGTTGAGCATGATCGTGGAGATCACCTCGGAGACGCCGCGCTTCACCTTGAGGTATGCCGCGATGCTGGCCCACAGCCCACCGGCCACCATCGCGACGGCGATGGACACGATGATGTTGAGCCACCCGGGAAGCCAATCCTGGCCTGCGAAGACGGCGGCCGCGAAGACCGCGACGCGGTACTGGCCGTCGACGCCGATGTTGAACAGGTTCATGCGGAAGCCGACCGCGACCGCGATGGCCGAGAGGTAGAACACGGACGCCGCGTTGATGATGTTGACGCTCTGGCGCGGCTTCGGCACGGCGAGGATGGTCTTCCAGACCTCCCACACCGGGTCCCCGACCGCCACCAGCACCAGCGAGGTGACGACGAACGCGACGACGAGCGCGAGGACCGGCGCCGCCAGGCTCATCAGGATCCGGCGCACGTTGAGGGACTTCACCGCGACTCCTCCTTCTCGCCGGCACCGGTCATCGCCGCACCGAGGTCCTCGGCCGTCACGTGGTCCGGGTCGAAGTCGCCGGACAGCTTGCCCCGCAGGATGACGCGGATGGTGTCGGACAAGCCGATCAGCTCCTCGAGGTCGGCCGAGATGAGGAGCACCGCGAGGCCCTCGCGCCGCGCGTCCCGGATGTGGTCCCAGATGCTCGACTGTGCACCGACGTCGACGCCACGGGTCGGGTGGGCGGCGATGAGCACCTTGGGCTTGTGGCTCATCTCGCGGCCGATGATGAGCTTCTGCTGGTTGCCGCCGGAGAGCGAGCCCGCGGTGACGAAGATCGAAGGAGTGCGCACGTCGTAGGCCTTGACGATGCGCTCCGTGTCGGCCTTGGCCGCGGCAGCATCGATGAGCTGACCCTTCACGTTGGGGGCCTCGGTCTGGTGCCCGAGGATGCGGTTCTCCCACAACGGCGCCTCGAGCAGGAGGCCGTGGCGGTGCCGGTCCTCCGGGATGTAGCCGACACCGGCCTCCCTGATCTCACGGGTGTGCCAGTCGGAGATGTCGACGTCGCCGAGGAAGACCTGGCCCGAGGTGGGCTCACGCATACCCATGATGACCTCAACGAGCTCGGCCTGGCCGTTGCCCTCCACCCCGGCGATGCCGAGCACCTCGCCGGCGTGGATGGTCAGCGAGATGCCGTCGAGGAGCGGTCGGCCGGTGCCGTCGCCCAGGACGAGGTCGTCGACCTTGAGCAGCACGCGGTCGGTGACCGTGGACTCCTCGGTCGTCGGGGAGGGCAGCTCCGAGCCGACCATCAGCTCGGCGAGCTGGCGTGCGTTCACGGACTTGGGGTCGACCGTGTCGATGGTGGTGCCGCGCCGGATGACGGTGATCGAGTCGGCGACCTTGAGCACCTCGTCGAGCTTGTGCGAGATGAACAGCACCGTGAGTCCCTCGTCCTTGAGCTCGGCGAGCTGGTCGAACAGCTCGTCGACCTCCTGCGGCACGAGGACGGCGGTGGGCTCGTCGAGGATCAGGGTCTTGGCGCCGCGGAACAGCACCTTGAGGATCTCGATCCGCTGGCGTGCGCCCACTCCTAGGTCGGCGACCAGCGCATCGGGGTCGACGTCCAGCTTGTAGGCGCCCGAGATCCGCGTGATCTCGCGTCGCGCGCCGTCGCCGATCCCGTGCAGCTTCTCCGCACCCAGGACGACGTTCTCGAGGACAGTCAGGTTGTCGGCGAGCATGAAGTGCTGGAAGACCATGCCGATGCCGGCCGCGATGGCGTCGGACGGGGAGTGGAGGTTGACCAGTTGCCCGTCGATCTTGATGGTGCCCTCGTCGGGGCGCTGCACGCCATACAGGATCTTCATCAAGGTGGACTTGCCGGCGCCGTTCTCCCCGACGATCGCATGGACCGTCCCGCGTCGCACCGAGAAGGCGATGTCCTTGTTGGCGACCACACCCGGGAAGCGCTTGGTGATCCCCTCGAGCTCGACGGCTGGGACACCACCCTCTGTCGTGGTCTGCGTCAGCGGTGGGGAGGCAGTGATGGTTCACACTCCGTGGTCCGGGCCCGCGGCGTCGCGGGCGGGTGGCGCGATTCGGCACCTGCGGCAAGGGTCGAGGCGCCGCGTGCTGGGTCGTTCAGGCAAGCACACGGCCCGGGTCAGACGCTACCGCGCCGCCCGGGCCGTGTGTTGCCCACATGCTCGACAAAAGAGGTGTCGATCAGGGCTTTTCGGGAACCGTGATCTTCTTGTCGATGATCTGCTGCTTGTAGTCGTCCAGCTTGGTCTTGATGTCGTCGACCTGACCGCCGGTCGTGGAGTAGTCCACACCGCCAGCCTTGAGGTCGTAGATGTTGTTGCCGGTCTTCTCCTTGCCGTCGGCCGCCGACTTGATGAAGTCGTAGACCGCGACGTCGACCTTCTTGATCATCGACGTCATGATGACCGAGCGCACGTCCGCCGGAGCGGTCAGGGCCTGGTCGGAGTCGACACCGATGGCCAGCTTGCCGGCAGCCTTGGCGGCCGTGAAGACGCCACCACCGGAGCCGCCAGCGGCGTGGTAGACCACGTCGGCGCCCTTCTGGAACATGCCGTCAGCAGCAGTCTTGCCCTTGGCCGGGTCATTGAAGCCGCCGAAGTCCGGCGGCTGGGTGAGGTACTGGGAGTCGATCTTGATGGCCGGGTTGACGGCCTTCGCCCCGGCGATGTAGCCAGCCTCGAACTTCTTGATCAGCCCGACGTTGACGCCACCGACGAAGCCGATGTGGCCCGTCTTGGACTTCAGAGCGGCCGCCGCACCGACGAGGAACGAGCCCTCGTTCTCGGCGAACGTGATCTGGTCGACGTTCGGGCCCTTCGAGTCGTCCGACGCGTCGTCGACGATCGCGAAGTGCACGTCCGGGTTGGCCTTGGCAGCCTTGCCGACCGACTTGGCGTAGGCGAAGCCCACCGCGACGATGTGGGTGTAGCCGGCGTCAGCCAGCTGCTGGAGGCGCTCCTCACGGGCGGCTTCGTTCTCACCGTTGACCGCGGCGGCTTCCTTGGTGTCCACCCCGAGCTCGGTCTTGGCCTTGTCCAGGCCTGCCGCAGCGGCGTCGTTGAACGACTGGTCACCGCGACCGCCGACGTCGTAGGCCATGCCGACCTTGACGTCGCTCTTCTTGCTCGAGCTCGAGCTGGAGCTGGAACCGCTGCCCCCGGCGTTGTCGCCCGAGTCACCACATGCGGCGAGGGTCAGTGCTGCCACCGACATCACCGCGGCAACCTTCATCGTGTGACGCAAGGCTGTCTCCTGTTCTTTGATTGCACGAGGCGCTGTGCTGCGCCACTAGGGCGTGAGGATAGCCCGACGAACTGCTGGGTAACTCGGCCTTGAGGCACTTGGGACACAAACCGTTACCGATCCGCGACTGTCCCTCAACCGGGCTGCGGCGCTCCGACCGGCGTCTTGACAACGCCGGCCACCACCACGCCGGCGAGCACCCGGGCGCCCTGGACGACCGAGTCGTCGTCGACCACGAGGTCGCCCTGGTGGAGGTCGTAGGTGTGCCCGCCCGGCGTGCGCGTTCCCAACCGCGCCATGGCACCTGGAACCTTCCGCAGGTACCACGCGAAGTCCTCGCCACCGAGCGACTGCTGCGTTCCCAGGGCCGTCAGGCCCGCACCCTCGGCCGCGGCCCGGAAGACCTCGATGGCCTCCGCGTCGTTGACCACCGGAGGCACTCCCTGGACGTGCTCGAGTACTGCCGTCACGGCATACGGGGCGACGATGTGCTCCACCGCCTCGGCGAGGAGGGGGCCGATGGTGGTCCACGCGTCGGCGTCGAGCATCCGCAGGGTGCCGGCGATCGTGCCGCTGGACGGGATCACGTTGGCGGCCTGGCCGGCATGCACCTCGCCCCACACCAGCGCGAACGCCGTCCGCGGGTCGAGCCGGCGGGACAGGACGGCCGGCAGCTCGGTAACCACCTTGGCGAGCGCGAACGTGAGGTCCTCGGTGAGGTGGGGCCGCGACGTGTGGCCACCCCGACCCGCGAGGTGCACGGTCACGCGGTCAGCTGCCGCGGTGATCGCACCGTCACGCAGGCCGACCGTGCCGACGTCCAGGCTGGGGTCACAGTGGACGGCGAAGATCGCGTCGACGTCGTCGAGGGCACCCTCGGCCAGCAGGTCGACGGCACCGCCGGGGATGACCTCCTCGGCGGGCTGGAAGAGCAGGCGGACCCCTATGCCCCGCTCGCGCAGGGCTTCCTCGTGGGCCTTGAGCGCCAGCCCGGCACCGAGCATCCCGGCGACGTGGACGTCGTGACCGCAGGCGTGGCAGATGCCCTCGGTGGTCGAGGCCCACGGCAGGCCCGTGCGCTCCCCCACAGGCAGGGCGTCGAGGTCGGCGCGCAGCGCCACCCGGTATGCCGGCTGCTCGGCTCCGAGATCGGCGATCAGCCCGCTGACGGGCAGGCGGCGCACTGCGACCCCTGCGGCCTCGAGGCGTTCGGCGACCTTGGCGGTCGTGCGCGTCTCGCCGCGGGACAGCTCCGGGTGCGCGTGCAGGTCGTGCTGCAGGGCGAGGAGCTCGGGGGCGAGGGCGTCGATGGTGGTGCACAGGTCGGCCAGCAGCTGGTTGTCGCTCATGTCAGCGGTGACTCTACCCGCGGACCGGCCCTACCCCGGCCGCGTTCCACGATCGGTGAACGAGGCGTCCCAGGCCCTCAGAAGGTCTCGCGAGGGACGTAGAGGCCCCACACGTCGCGCAGGGCGTGGCTGACCTCGCCGCCGGTCGCGCGCAGCCGCAGGGCCTCGCGCATCGGGTAGAGCAGGTTGTCGGTGCCGCGAGCCGCCTCGCGGACTGCCTCGAGGGCGGCCTCGACGGCGTCGTTGTCCCGCTCGGCCCGCAGGGCGGCGAGGCGCTCGCGCTGGTCGTGCTCGATCTGCGGGTCGACGCGGAGCGGCTCGTACGGCTCCTCCTCGTCGAGGGCGAACCGGTTGAGGCCGACGACGGTGCGTTCCTTGCTGTCGATCTCGAGCGCGATGCGGTAGGCCGACCGCTCGATCTCGGACTTCTGGAAGCCCTGCTCGATCGCGGCGACGGCTCCCCCCTTGTCCTCGACGGCCTGGATGAGGTCGAGGGCGGCAGCCTCGACGTCGTCGGTCATCGACTCGACCACGTAGGAGCCGGCGAACGGGTCGACGGTCTTGGTCACGTCGGTCTCGTACGCGATGACCTGCTGGGTGCGCAGGGCGAGGCGGGCGGCCTTCTGGGTCGGGAGGGCGATCGCCTCGTCGAACGAGTTGGTGTGCAGCGACTGGGTGCCACCGAACACCGCGCCGAGGCCCTGGAGGGCGACGCGGACCAGGTTGACCTCGGGCTGCTGCGCGGTCAGCTGCACCCCGGCGGTCTGGGTGTGGAACCGCAGCATCTGGCTCTTCGGGTTCTGGGCGCCGAACTCGTCACGCATGATCCGCGCCCAGATCCGGCGGGCCGCCCGGAACTTGGCGACCTCCTCGAGCAGGGTGGTCCGCGCCACGAAGAAGAACGACAGCCGTGGAGCGAAGTCGTCGACGTCGAGCCCGGCAGCCTGCGCGGCGCGGACGTACTCCTTGGCGTTGGCCAGGGTGAAGGCGATCTCCTGCGCTGGCGTCGCCCCCGCCTCGGCCATGTGGTAACCGCTGATGGAGATGGTGTTCCAGCGCGGAAGTTCCTTGTGGCAGTAGGCGAAGATGTCGCTGATCAGTCGCAGCGACTCCTTCGGCGGGTAGATGTACGTGCCGCGCGCGATGTACTCCTTGAGCACGTCGTTCTGGATCGTCCCGGCCAGCCGGGCCGCGTCGGCGCCGTTCTCCTCGGCGACCAGCTGGTACATGAGCAGGAGCGTGGCGGCCGGGGCGTTGATCGTCATCGACGTCGACAGGTCACCCAGCGGCAGCCCACCGAACAGCGTCCGCATGTCGTCGATCGAGTCGATCGCGACACCGACCTTGCCGACCTCGCCGTGCGCGATCGCCTCGTCGGAGTCGTAACCCATCTGCGTCGGCAGGTCGAACGCGACGGACAGCCCGCCCGTGCCGTTGGCCACCAGCTCGTGGTAGCGCTCGTTGGACTCCTTGGCGGTCCCGAACCCGGCGTACTGCCGCATCGTCCACGGCCGCCCCGTGTACATGTTCGGGTAGACGCCGCGGGTGTAGGGGAACTGCCCCGGCTCACCGAGCTGGGTCTCCGGGTCGAAGCCCTCGAGGTCGTCCGCGGCATACACGGCCTTGATCGGCAGGTCGGACTCGGAGCGGGTCTGCAAGCGGTCCTCGGGGACATCGGCGGCCATGCCGCCCACGATAGTGAGCCGGTATGCCGTGTGGTCACCACTCGTGGCCCACCTCACCGTGGGCTCGGTCACCCTGTCTCCCCTTTATCGGGTCTAGGGAGAAACGTCGGCTTCACCCCGAAACGGTTCCCGGGCGAAGCCGCCCTAAGTCCCTAGACCCGATAAAGCTGGGACTGGGTCAGTAGCCGAGCTCGGCGCGGCGCTTGTCCCATCTCTCGGAGAGCTGGTGCATCTCCTCGGTCACGAACTCGAGGAAAGCCACGCTGAGCGCCAGGCGGTCCCCCGCGGTCGTCCCCCGCCCACCCACCTGGTCGACGCCCTCGCGGAGGGACTGGGTCAGCGGGGCGTAGATGTTGGCCGAGTTCATCATCACGTCGTGCCAGGCGTCGTCGGCGACGACGTAGACGTCACGACGACTGCCCTGCTCGCGCTCCCGGTGGATCATCCGCATCTGCTGGAGCGAGCGCACCGCACCCGACACCGACGCGGGGCTGACCGCGAGCACCTCCCCGAGCTCGGCGGCCGTCATCCGGCCGTCGTCGTCGGCCAGCAGGGCGGCGAAGACCCGTGACGGCAGTCGCTGCATCCCCGCCGCGGTCAGGGCAGAGCCGAAGCGCTCGACGAAGCGCGACGGGTCGGCGGCGGGAGTGGAAGCCATGAAGAGAGTTTAGATCATTCAGAGTTTTCTGAAAACCGTGTATCGTCGGAGCCATGGCACATGTCATCGAGGCAACCGGCCTCATCAAGAAGTTCGGCGCCACGACCGCCCTCGACGGCCTCGACCTGACGGTCCACGAGGGCGAGGTCCACGGCTTCCTCGGCCCCAACGGAGCCGGGAAGTCCACCACCATCCGGGTCCTGCTCGGCCTGCTCCGGTCCGACGGCGGCACCGTGACCCTGCTGGGACAAGACCCGTGGAAGCACGCCACCGAGCTGCACCGACAGCTGGCCTACGTGCCCGGCGACGTCGTCCTGTGGCCCAACCTGACCGGCGGCGAGGTCATCGACCTGCTCGGTCGGCTGCGCGGCGGGATCGACGAGGGCAAACGCGACAAGCTGCTCGAGGCGTTCGAGCTCGACCCCACCAAGAAGGGTCGCTCCTACTCCAAGGGCAACAGGCAGAAGGTCGCGCTCGTGGCCGCGCTGGCCTCCGACGTCCCCCTGCTGGTCCTCGACGAACCCACCTCGGGGCTCGACCCGTTGATGGAGAAGGTCTTCCAGGACCACCTCACCCAGGTGCGAGCGGAGGGCCGCACGGTCCTGCTCTCCAGCCACATCCTGTCCGAGGTCGAGACGGCAGCCGACCGGGTCAGCATCGTCCGGGCCGGGCGGATCGTCGACTCCGGCACCCTCGCCGACCTGCGACACCTCACGCGCACGAGCATGACGGCGACCCTCGCCAGGCCCGTCGCCCAGACCGAGGCCTCGCGCTGGCCCGGTGTCGACGCCGCCCGACAGGACCGTGACCGCCTGCTGTTGTCCGTCGAGACGAGCGCCGTCGGCGACGTGCTCCAGCGACTGGCACCCCACGGCATCCAGGCGCTGACCTGCCAGCCGCCGACCCTCGAGGAGCTCTTCCTCTCGCAGTACCGCGACACGGTCGGCGACGGTCCGCACGACCACGATGTCCCGAACGGCCGCGCCGCCCAGGCCGCTCGGGAGGAGGAGGTGTCGGCATGACGTCCCTCGTCGGCACCGGACCACTCCTGCGGCTGGCGTGGCGTCGCGACCGCTGGATCGTGGTGGCCAGCGTCCTCGCCCTGGTGGCGACGGCGTACGGGTCGATGGCGGCCACCCTCGACCTCTACCCCACCGACGCCGAGGCCGCCTCGGGCGCTGCGGTGATGGTGGACAACCCGTCGCTGACCGCGCTCTACGGGCCGCTGCCGTCCGCGACCGCAGCCGGGATCGGCGTGCTCAAGACGGTGATGATGGGCAGCCTCTTCACGGCGTTCCTCGGGTTCGCGATCGTGCGACGGCACACCCGCAGCGAGGAGGAGGACGGCCGTTTCGAGCTCGTCGCTGCCGGCGTCGTGGGCCGCCGGGCCCCGCTCGCCGCCGCCGTCGGCCTCGCGACGATGACCGTGCTCGCGACCGGGCTGCTCTCCGCACTGAGCCTGGTCGCGACCGGTGTCGACCTGACCGGCGCGCTGGCGCTCGGCGTCGTCGAGGTCGTCGCCGGACTCGTGATGACCGGCATCACCGCCATCGCAGTCCAGCTCACCTCGACCACGCGCGGCGCCGGTGGCATCGCGGTCGGGGCGCTGGGCCTGGCCTTCCTCGTCCGTGCGCTGGCGGACACCACCCAGGGCGGGGGCCAGCACCTCGTCTGGCTGTCGTTCCTGGGCTGGGCCGAGAAGGTCAGCCCGTTCGGCGCGAACCGCTGGTGGCTGCTCCTGCCGGCCGTCGTCGCGACGGCCGCCCTCCTCGTCGTCGCCGACGTCCTCCTGCACCGCCGCGACCTCGGCTCGGGCCTGTGGGCCGCGCGACCGGGGCCGACTCGTGCCTCCGCGGCGCTGAGCACCCCGCTCGGCCTCGCGTGGCGGCTCCAGCGTGGCGCACTGCTCGGATGGAGCATCGGGTATGCCGTCGTGGGCCTGGCCGTGGGCAACATCGCCAGGTCCGTGGACCAGATCGCGAGCAGCCCGGGCATCGAGGAGATGCTGCGGAAGATGAGCGGAGGGCAGGGCTCCCTGGTCGACGTGTTCTTCGGGACCGAGCTGCGGTTCCTCGCGATCGGGGTAGCCGGCTACGGCATCGCGACGGCCTTGCGCCTGCGGTCCGAGGAGAGCGCGGGGCGCGCCGAGGTCCTGCTCGCCACCCCGCTGAGCAGGTGGCAGTGGGTCGGCAGCCACACCCTCATCGCCGCGTTGGGCTCGGTGTGGCTGCTCGCCGTGGTCGGAACGGCCGCTGGGCTCACTGCCGGTGCCGTCAGCAGCACCGGAGTGGGGCAGCTGCTGCCGGCTGCCCTCGCGACGGCACCCGCGGTGCTGGTCTGCGTGGCCCTGACTGTCCTGCTGTTCGGACTGCTGCCCCGGTGGTCGACCTTCGCCTGGGGAGTGCTCGCGGTGTTCGTGCTGCTCGGCGAGCTCGGGGCGCTGCTGCGCCTGCCGAGCTGGATGCTGGCGATCTCGCCGTTCGACCACCTCGGCAGCCTGCCGGGCGGCGACGTCAACGCCGCTGGTCTGGTCGCCCTGGTCGTGGTGGCGCTCGTGGTCGCAACCATCGGCTTCACGCAGTTCCGCCGCCGCGACCTCGCAACCTGAACCCAGGGTCAGAGGAGGTCGGTGCGCCCCTCGGACCGCAGGGCGTCGACGACCGCCTTGACGTCCTGGGCGCGTTCACGGGACATCACGAGCAGCGCGTCCGGGGTGTCGACCACCACGACGTCCTCGAGGCCCACCAGCGCCACGACCCGGCCGGTTCCGGGCACGACGATGCCGGTCGAGTCGACCACGCGCACGTCGGACGCATCGCCGAGGACGCGCGTCCCCGGCATACCGGCGGCGTCGGTCAGCAAGGAGCCCAGGGAGCTGAAGTCGCCCACGTCGTCCCAGCCGAACCCGCCCGGCACCATCGCGACCCTGCCCTCGGCAGCAGCGGGTTCGGCGACGGCGTGGTCGATCGCGATCTTCTCGAGCCCCGGCCACAGCTCGTCCAGCCGACCCGGGTCGGCCGCGAGCGCCCGGGCTCCCGCCGCGAGCTCGGGGTGCCACTGCGCCAGCAGGTCCAGCAGCACGGTCGCCTTCACGACGAACATCCCGGCGTTCCACCGGAACCGACCCGTAGCGAGGTACTCCTCGGCCCGCGCCCGGTCGGGCTTCTCGACGAACTGGCTGACCGCCGTGGCCGGTCCCTCGCCGAGCAGGGAGCCCATCTCGATGTAGCCGAATCCCGTTGCGGGATGGGTGGGTTCGATGCCGATCGTGACGACGAAACCCTGCTCCGCCACGCGAACGGCTTCGGCGACACAGGCCCGGAAGTCCTCCTCGTCCGCGATCACGTGGTCCGCCGCGAACGAACCCAGCACCGCCTCGGGGTCACGCGCCTCGAGCACTGCCGCCGCCCACCCGATCGCGGCCATGGAGTCCCGCGGCGCTGGTTCGGCCAACAGCTGGTCCGGGGGCAGGTCGGGCAGCTGCTCCGCCACGGCCGCCCGGTGCGAGGCACCGGTGACGACCAGCACCCGCGAGCCTGTCAGCGGGGTGAGCCGGTCCCAGGTCGCCTGCAGCAGGGAGCGTCCCGAGCCGGTGAGGTCGTGCAGGAACTTGGGCGACCCGGCGCGCGACAGGGGCCACAGCCTCGTCCCGGCCCCCCCGGCGGGGATCACCGCCCAGAAGCGGTCGTTCACTGGTGCAGCCTGACTCGTCGCCGCCGATGACATGGCCGGAACGCTAGCCCACGCACCAGCCCGTCACCTGCCGCTCACCCGACACACCCCCAGCCGTGGCCGTCACCTCACCGGGGTTGCCGACGCTGGTCGTGTGCGCGTAGCCATCGTCACCGAGTCGTTCCTGCCCTACCTCAACGGGGTCACGACCAGCATCTGCCGCGTTGCCGAGTGCCTGCGCGACCGTGGCCACGAGGCGCTCATCCTCGCCCCCCGTCCGGCCCCGACCCACTACGCCGGGTATGCCGTCCACGGCCTCGCGTCCGTGCCCGTTCGTCAGTTCCCTGTCGGGCTGCCGATGGGCGGCGAGGTCGAGGCGGCGCTGGCCGACTTCGCGCCGGACGTCGTCCACGTGGCCTCGCCGTTCGTGCTGGGCGCGAGTGCGCTGTCGGCCGCGGCACGGCTCGGGCTGCCGACCGTGGCGGTCTACCAGACCGACATGCCCAGCTACATCCGCCAGCACGGCCCGGGGGCGGTGGGACGCGGCGCCGCCCGGGCGGCCTGGCGCTGGATCCGCAGGATGCACGAGATGGCCGACCTGACTCTGGCCCCCTCGTCGGCGACCCTCGCCGAGCTGCAGGCGCACGGCATACCCCGCACGGCTCTGTGGGCCCGGGGAGTGGACGCCGCCCTGTTCCATCCCGGGTGGCGCGCGGACGCGGGCACCCGCGCACTGCGCCGCTCCCTCGCCCCGGAGGGGCAGGTGCTCGTGGGCTACGTCGGACGGCTGGCCCCCGAGAAGGAGCTCACCCGACTGGCGGCCCTCGCGGGCCTCCCGGGGCTGCGCGTGGTGATCGTGGGCGAGGGGCCCACCCGCCACGACGACGCCGCGGCCCTCACCGCTGCCGGCGTCGACGCGGTCTTCCTCGGCCGACGCGAGGGCGACGACCTCGCGAGGGCGTATGCCGCGTTCGACCTCTTCGTGCACACCGGCACCCGGGAGACCTTCGGGCAGACCCTGCAGGAGGCCGCGGCGACGGGGCTGCCCGTCATCGCCCCGGCTCGGGGCGGCCCCCTCGACCTCGTGGACCACTCGCGGACCGGGCTCCTCTTCGACCCGGACCACCCCGACGCACTGCGCGACGCGGTCGCGCACCTGGCCGGCGACCGGGCCAAGCGGGTGGCGATGGGTGAGGCCGGTCGGCTGCGGGTGACCCCCCGGAGCTGGGCGTCGCTGACCGACCAGCTGCTCACCCACTACACCTCGGCCCAGCGCGCCCGGTCCCTCGCCGGCTGAGTCGCGCCGCGACCACGCGGCATACCAGCGGGTAACCGGGCCTGTCTGGTTTCTCACAGGCAGGCCGTTCACGGTCCCGGCGGCCGGGCCGATAACCTGACGGGCGAACTACGGCCCTCGACGCTCGCCGACGACTGCCGTGACATCTGCTTCGAAAGGGACGCGCAGTGGCGCAGGCAGCCAACGGGACCCTCTACCGCGGCCGTGAAGGCATGTGGTCGTGGGTGGCCCACCGCATCAGCGGCGTACTGATCTTCCTCTTCCTGTTCGCGCACGTGCTCGACACGGCGCTGGTGAGAGTCTCCCCCGAGGCCTACAACGAGGTGATGGGTGCTTACAAGAACCCCGTCGTCGGGCTGGCGGAGGCCGGGCTGGTCGCCGCCGTGATCTTCCACGCGCTCAACGGCCTGCGCATCATCGCCGTCGACTTCTGGGCCAAGGGCCCGAAGTACCAGCGACAGCTCTTCTGGGCCGTTGCCATTGGTTTCGTCGTGTTGTTCGCGCCCTTCGCGATCCGGCACCTGACCGTCGTGTTCACGCACTGAGAGGCGGGCGGAACTCATGAGCGCCACCACCGAGACCAACTACCACGCCGGCCCCGACGCCGTCTCTGCCAAGAAGTCCCGCTACCGCCGGGTCTCCAAGGGCCGCGGCAACTTCGAGCTCTGGTCGTGGGTCTTCATGCGGGGCAGCGGGATCCTGCTGCTCGTCCTCGTGTTCGGTCACCTGTTCGTCAACCTCATGCTGGGCGAGGGCATCCACGGCATCGACTTCGCGTTCGTCGCCGGCAAGTGGAGCAGCCCGTTCTGGCAGACGTGGGACCTGTTGATGTTGTGGCTTGCGGAGCTGCACGGGTTCAACGGGGTCCGGACGATCATCAACGACTACACCGAGAAGGACCGCACCAGGTGGATCCTCAAGGGTCTGCTGGTGGCGAGCGCACTGCTCGTCATGGTGCTCGGCACGCTGGTCATCTTCACCTTCGACCCGTGCCTCGACCCCTCCTCCACCCTCTCCGTGTGCGCACGATGACCACGGTCGACCCAGGAACGCGAAGGAAACAGCACTGATGCAGACGCACAAGTACGACGTCGTCATCGTCGGGGCCGGCGGCGCGGGCATGCGTGCCGCGCTCGAGTCGAGCACCCGCACCCGCACCGCGGTGCTGACCAAGCTCTACCCGACCCGGTCCCACACCGGCGCAGCGCAGGGTGGCATGTGCGCCGCCCTCGCCAACGTCGAGGAGGACAACTGGGAGTGGCACACCTTCGACACCGTCAAGGGCGGTGACTACCTCGTCGACCAGGACGCGGCCGAGATCATGTGCCGCGAGGCCATCGACGCGGTCATCGACCTCGAGAAGATGGGGCTGCCGTTCAACCGCACGCCCGAGGGCAAGATCGACCAGCGCCGGTTCGGTGGGCACACGCGCAACCACGGTGAGGCCGCCGTCCGCCGGTCCTGCTTCGCGGCGGACCGCACGGGCCACATGATCCTCCAGACGCTCTACCAGAACTGCGTCAAGCAGGGCGTCGAGTTCTACAACGAGTTCTACGTCCTGGACCTGCTCATGAACACCGGAGCGGACGGCGTGCAGCACACCGCGGGCGTCGTGGCCTACGAGCTGGCCACCGGCGAGCTGCACGTGTTCCAGGCCAAGTCGGTCGTCTTCGCCACCGGCGGCACCGGCAAGGTCTTCAAGACCACCTCCAACGCCCACACCCTCACCGGCGACGGCATGGGTGTCGCCTTCCGGCGCGGCATCCCGTTGGAGGACATGGAGTTCTTCCAGTTCCACCCGACAGGCCTGGCCGGACTGGGCATCCTGCTGTCGGAGGCGGCGCGTGGTGAGGGCGGCATCCTCCGCAACGCCGACGGCGAGCGGTTCATGGAGCGCTACGCCCCCACCATCAAGGACCTCGCGCCCCGCGACATCGTCGCCCGTTCCATGGCCAACGAGGTCCGCGAAGGGCGCGGTGCAGGTCCCAACAAGGACTACGTCCTGCTCGACCTGACCCACCTCGAGCCGGCCCACATCGACGCCAAGCTCCCCGACATCACCGAGTTCGCCCGCACCTACCTCGGCGTCGAGCCCTACACCGAGCCGGTCCCGGTCTACCCGACCGCGCACTACGCCATGGGCGGCGTCCCGACCAACGTCGAGACCGAGGTGCTGCGCAACAACACCGACGTCGTCCCCGGCCTCTTCGCCGCCGGCGAGGTCGCCTGCGTCTCCGTGCACGGCTCCAACCGCCTCGGCACCAACAGCCTGCTCGACATCAACGTCTTCGGGCGCCGGGCCGGCATCGCCGCCGCGGAGTATGCCGCGAACGCGCCGTACGTCGACCTGCCGGCCAACCCCTCGACCTTCGTCGAGGCGATGGTCGAGGGCATCCGCACCCGCGACAGCGGACAGCGCGTGGCCGACCTGCGCCGGGCCCTGCAGGAGACCATGGACCGCAACGTCCAGGTGTTCCGCACCGAGGCATCCATGAAGGAGGCTCTCGGCGTCATCGACGAGCTCAAGGAGCGCTACGCCCACGTCGTCGTCCAGGACAAGGGCAAGCGCTACAACACCGACCTCCTCGAGGCCGTCGAGCTCGGCTTCCTCATCGAGCTGGCCGAGGTCATCACCCTCGGGGCGCTGGCCCGCAAGGAGTCCCGCGGCGGTCACTTCCGCGAGGACTACGAAGCCCGCGACGACGTGAACTTCATGCGGCACACCATGGCCTACCGCGCGCCCGTCACCGACGACGAGCAGGGCCCGAAGTTCGCGGACGAGGTCCGCCTCGACTACAAGCCCGTGACCGTCACCCGCTACCAGCCGATGGAGCGCAAGTACTGATGACCGCCACCACGACCGAGACGACCTCCGCAGGCACGACCGGCAAGGACGCCCCCAAGTCCGGCGCCGTCCCGTCCTTCACGGTCACCCTGAAGATCTCGCGCTACAACCCCGAGACCGACAGCGAGCCGCACTGGGAGACCTACCAGGTCACCTCGCACGCCACCGACCGCGTCCTCGACGCGCTGCACCAGATCAAGTGGGACCAGGACGGCTCGTTGTCGTTCCGCAGGTCCTGCGCCCACGGTGTCTGCGGCTCCGACGCCATGCGGATCAACGGCAAGAACCGGCTCGCCTGCAAGACGCTCATCAAGGACGTCAACCCCGACAAGCCGATCACCGTCGAGCCGATCAAGGGCCTTCCCGTCGAGAAGGACCTCATCGTCGACATGGAGCCGTTCTTCGACGCCTACCGCGAGGTGATGCCGTTCCTGATCACCGAGGGCAACGAGCCCACGCGCGAGCGCATCCAGAGCCAGGCCGACCGCGACCGGTTCGACGACACGACCAAGTGCATCCTGTGCGCCGCCTGCACGACGAGCTGCCCGGTGTTCTGGAACGACGGCCAGTACTTCGGCCCGGCCGCCATCGTCAACGCCCACCGGTTCATCTTCGACACCCGCGACGACGGTGGCGCGCAACGCCTCGAGATCCTGAACGACAAGGAGGGCGTGTGGCGCTGCCGCACGACCTTCAACTGCACCGACGCGTGCCCGCGTGGCATCCAGGTGACGCAGGCGATCCAGGAAGTGAAGCGCGCGCTCCTGACTTCGCGCTTCTGAACCTTGGCCCACGTGACAGCGTCGTCGCGTAGCCGCGCCGTGGGGCGTCGCGGTCACCGAGCTGGGCGCTTGCACCTCTCGCAAGCTCGTTTTACGGTGCTGCGCGCCCACCTCGGCACCCACTCCGCGAAGGTGCGGCGCGCGCTCCTCGGAGTCATCGTCTCGGGAGTCGCGATCTCGGTGGGGGTCGCAGTCCCGGGCTCGGCGGTCGCGCTCTCGCCTGCCGCCCACTCGCTGGTGAAGCCGACGCCGTCGGCGACGACGAAGGCGCTGCCCACTCCTGCGAGCACCGTCGATCCGCTGGTGTCGGTCGGGGGGCCGCGGTTGGCTTCGATGGGGGTCGTCACGGACCTGCCGGCGGGGGTTCCGGCGCCTCCGACGCTGCGGGACGTGTCGTGGGTGCTGGCCGACCTGGACTCGGGGAAGGTGGTCGCGGCGAAGGCTGCGCACGCGCGGTTGCTCCCGGCGAGCACGCTCAAGGCCCTCACCGCGCTGACCCTCATCCCGCGGGTGCCTGCCGGACGCAAGATCGTCGTGACCCAGGCGGATGCCAGTGCGGACGGCACCCGGGTCGGGCTGGTGCCCGGCCTGCCCTACACGGCGGGGCAGCTGTTCCAGGCGCTGCTCATGGCGTCGGGCAACGACGCGGCATACTCCCTCAGCGAAGCCGGCGGTGGCCGGGAGGCGACGCTGGCCGCGATGAACGAGGACGCGGCATACCTCGGGGCGCATGACACGATCGCCAAGGACCCGTCCGGCCTGGACCGACCCGGGCAGACGTCGAGCGCCTACGACCTGGCGCTGATCGGCCGGGCGGCGTTGCAGCTCAAGGACTTCCGCACCTACGTCACGACCAAGCAGGTCGACTTCCCCGGTGGCGTGGACCCCAAGACGAAGAAGCGCGCCACCTACAAGGTCAACAACCACAACAAGCTGCTCTACAACTACGACGGCACCATCGGCGTGAAGAACGGCTACACCGAGGCGGCCAACCGCACCTTCATCTCGGCTGTCACCCGAGGTGGCAAGACCTACCTGCTCACCGAGATGTACGGGCTCGACTCGTCGTGGCGTCCCCAGGCGGCGATGTACGACTGGGCGTTCGCCTACGGCGACAAGGCCAAGGCGGTGGGCGAGCTCGTCGCGCCCGGCACGGTCACGGCGTCGCCCACCCTGATGCCGAGCACGACCTCGCCCGCCCTGACCGGCCCCGGCCCGGCGGGCCCGCACACGCAGGCTGTGACACCGGCGGCTGCGCTGCCCGGCACGGAGCGGGCCTCCGCGTTCCCGGGCCGATGGGTGGGACCGTCCGCGGCGACGCTCCTGCTCCTGGCGATGCTCGTCGTGCTGCTCCGCCTGCGCGCCCGGCGGCGCTCGGTGAGGGCACGCCGAGGGCGTTACCGCTGAGGGTTCACCTCCGGCGAACCAGGCTCCGTATGCCGCGCCCCAGAGTCCCCAGCGCCACCGCACCGACCGCACCCAGCACGGCACCCGCCGCCACACTGGTCCGGTCCGCGGCACGCTGGCCGAAGGTCGGCAGCCCGGCGTCGGTGCGCTCGCGGATGCTGTCCACCGGCTCCGGAGCGGGCCCTTCGGCGAGCTTGGCCGCCTGACCCCGGCTGAGGCCGTCGCCCCCGACGGTGTCGAGGTCGTTGGCTGCCCAGGCCGCGGAGATGAGGATGACCCGCGACATGAGGTTCAGCCACACGAGCAGGCCCGCCACGAGGGCGAACCCGAGATAGAGCTTGTTGCTGGTCGTGCTCGCGAGCAGCACGGTCCCGAACTTCTTGAGCACGGTCAGGCCGATCCCGCCGAAGGCGGCGCCGTCGCGCAGGGCCCGCCACGGGAGTCGGATGCCCGACAGGAGGCGCAGCATGATCGCCACGAGGCCCCCGTCGAGCGCGATCCCCACGACGAACGCGACCACGGTGAGCACCCAGCCCTGACCCCCCAGCCCGATGAGGTCCGCAACCCAGGTCGCGGCAGCACCGGCGATCGCCCCGACGCCAGCGGAGAGCAGGATGCCGACGCCGAGCAGGACCAGGACCCCGATGTCGCGCAGCTTGGCGAGGACGGGGTTGCCTGAGCCTCCCTCCACCCCGAAGATCGCCCGGATCCCGTCGCGCAGCGCGCTGAGCCATCCGGTCCCTGCCAGGACGAGGCCGACCACCGAGACGATGCCCTGGATGGACAGGGTCGCGCCGGTGGGCACGTTGACGTCGATGATGCCGTCGGGCTGCGCGTCGGTCTTGACGAAGCCGGGGAGCAGGTCGTTGATGGCGTTCTTGGTGTCGTCGAGCAGCTGCGGCTGGCTCCGCAGCACGATGCCGAAGACGGTGAAGGCCAGCAGCACCGCGGGGAAGATCGAGAAGAAGGCGAAGTACCCCACGCCACCCGCGAGCAGGTTGCCGCGGTGGTCGCCGTACCGCTTCCAGGCACGCCAGACGTGGGTTGTCTGGAACCTGGCCCACCAGGCCTTGAGCGTCCGCACGTCAGCGTCCGTTCAGGGCGAACGACCGCACCGGTCGCCAGACGCCGTCGGCGCCGTGCTCGTAGAGGTGGAACTCGTCGACGTCGAAGGTGCACTCGAAGTCCGCCAGCTCGGCGAACGCCCGGTCGAGGTTGTCCTCGGAGACGTGGTGGGCGACCGTCACGTGGGGGTGGTAGTAGAAGTCGAGCTTGCGCTTGAGCGGGCCGCGCCGCACTTCCTTCTCCAGCAGCTCGCAGTCGGCGAGCCCTCCGGAGACCTGGACGAAGACGACCGGTGAGATCGGCCGGAAGGTGCCGGTGCCACGCAACACCATGTGGAACGAACGCCCCTGGGTGGCAACGGCTTCCAGGTGCTCCACCACCGTCGACAGGTCCTCGCCCTCCACCTCGGTGGGTGGCAGGAGCGTCACGTGCGTGGGGATGGACTCGGCGAGGGGGTCCCCGAAGGAGGCCCGCTTGCCCTGGAGCATCTCCGCATGCGGGGAGGGGATGGCGATGGACACACCGATGGTGGGCACGACGGCGACCCTACCGAACGCTCTCAGCGAGCACTGGGCAGCAGCCCCACGGCCGCGCGCACCCGAGCCATCGTGGCCTGGGCCACCTCGCGGGCCCGATCGGCTCCGTCGGCCAGGATGCGGTCCAGCTCGGCCGGGTCGGCCAGCAGCTCGGCCATCCGCGTCTGGAAGGGCGTCAGGCGGTCGACCACCACGTCGGCGACCTCCTTCTTGAGGTCGCCGTAGCCGCGCCCCGCGAACGAGGCCGTGAGGTCCTCGATCGAGGTGCCCGAGAGCACTGAGTGGATGACGAGCAGGTTGGACACACCGGGTTTGGCGTCCGGGTCGTAGCGCACCTCGCCATCGGTGTCGGTGACGGCCGAACGGATGTTCTTGGCGATCTTGCCCGGGTCCTGCATGAGGTCGATGAGGCCCTTGGGCGAGGACCCCGTCTTGCTCATCTTGGCCGTGGGCTCCTGCAGGTCCATGATCTTGGCGGCGCCCTTGACGATGTAGGGGTCAGGCACCACGAGGGTCTCGCCGAAGCGGGTGTTGAAGCGCTCCGCGAGGTCGCGGGTGATCTCGAGGTGCTGGCGCTGGTCCTCCCCGACCGGCACGTAGGCCGCGTCGTACATGAGGATGTCGGCGGCCATCAGCATCGGGTACGTGAGCAGCCCGACGTTGGCGTTCTGGCCCTTGGCGACCTTGTCCTTGAACTGGGTCATCCGGCGCGCCTCGCCGTCCGCGGTGAGGCAGTTCATCACCCAGCCGAGCTCGGCGTGCTCGGTGATGTGGCTCTGGCAGAACACGGCCGACCGCTTGGGGTCGACGCCACCGGCGATGAACTGCGCAGCCGTCGCCCGCGTGCGCTGGCGCAGCACCTCGGGGTCGGTGGGCACGGTCAGCGCGTGCAGGTCGGCCACGAAGTAGAAGGCGTCGAAGTCGTCCTGCAGCGTGACCCAGTTGACCAGTGCCCCGAGGTAGTTGCCGAGGTGCAGGGAGTCGCTGGTCGGCTGCATCCCGGACAGGATCCGGGGCAGCACGGCGGGCGCGGACGTTTCAGGCATGCGCGCCATTCTGTCAGGTCAGGTGCAGGAGGAAACCTTGGGCGGGGGACAGCACCGGCAGGGCGAGGCCGACGTCGCCCAGCGCCGCGCCGCTGACGCGGACGCCGTCGGAAAGCCCTGCCTCCCACCACTGGGGGCCCCCGGCCTGGGTCACGGCGGGCAGGCCCGCCTCCTGCCGCACCCGCACGGTGTAGGTGCGGGTCGGGTCGAGCCCGGGCAGGGTGACCAGCCCGGGCGCCACCGACGGCCCGCTATGGGTCCGCAGGACCATGTATGCCGCCGCCTCACCTCCTGCGGCGACGGTGCCGGTCACGAGCAGTCCCGACTCCTCGGGCAGGTCGGCGCGAACGAGGTCCCCCGTGTGCAACAGGGGTCGCAGCTCGCGGTAGAGCCCGGACCAGGCGGACAGGGCGTCGAGCTCCTCGGGAGTGCACGCGGTGATGTCCCACTCGAGTCCGGCGTGGCCCTGGAGTGCGACCAGCATCCGGAAGGACAGGTCCAGCGTGCGGTGGGTCGTGTGTGCGGTCGCCGGCCCCACGTGCGTCCCCATGAGCTCGGCGGGGACGAGCAGCGACGTCCATCGCTGGATCGCCGTGCGCTCCAGCGCGTCGTTGCAGTCACTGGTCCACACCCGGTCGGTGCGGGCCAGGACCCCCAGGTCGACGCGGGCACCACCGCTGGAGCAGGACTCGATCTCGAGGTCCGGGTGGGCGGCACGCAGCCGGTCGAGCAGGTCGTAGAACGCCCGCGTCTGCGCGTGGACGGCGGGGCGGTCGACGCCGCTGGCGTCGCTCCGCACGGCCTCGTGCAGGTCGCGGTTGTGGTCCCACTTGATGAAGTCGATGCCGAGCTCGGTCACCAACGCGCTGATCTGGCCCTCGACGTGGGCGGCAGCCTGCGGGTTCGCGAGGTCGAGCACGTACTGGTCGCGTGACGGCCGTGGATGGCCCGCCCGGGGGCCGAGCACCCAGTCGGGGTGGCCGCGCACCAGGTCGGAGTCGAGGTTGACCATCTCGGGCTCGAACCACAGCCCGAACTCCATGCCGAGTCGCTTGACGTGCTCGACGAGGGGCTGCAGCCCCTGTGGCCACATCTGCTCGGAGACCACCCAGTCCCCCAGCCCGCTGTGGTCGTCCCGCCTGCTGCCGAACCACCCGTCGTCCAGGACGAACCGCTCCACCCCGATCTGCGCCGCGGTGTCCGCCAGTCCCGTGAGGCGCTCGAGGTCGTGGTCGAAGTAGACGGCCTCCCAGGTGTTCAGGACGAGGGGGCGTGGCTCGTTGCTGTGGGTCGCCGTCTCCCGCTGGCTGCGGTGCAACCGCCGCGACAAGCCGTCGAGACCGTCGAGGGCGTGGACGAACACGACCTCCGGAGCCGTGTACGTCTCCCCCGGCGCCAGCCGCACCTCACCGGGCTCGAGCAGCTCGCCTCCGCCGAGGACGGAGGCGTGCACTCCCGCGCCCTCGGGCAGGCGCTCGGTGAGGTGCTCGTGGTTGCCGCTCCAGGCGACGTGGACAGACCAGACCTCACCGGTCCGGAAGCCGAAGCCCGCCGTCCCGACGGTCAGCAGCAGGGTCGGGGGGGGGGGGGGGGGGGGGGGGGGGGGGGGGGGGGGGGGGGGGGGGGGGGGGGGGGGGGGGGGGGGGGGGGGGGGGGGGCGAGACGCGCAGGACGCCGTGGGCGTCGAGGGTGTGCCGCAGCCGCACCTCGGTGGCGCCGTCGCGAGCCGTCATGGCGAGGGAACGGTCGTCGTCCTGCTCCGTGGTCACCGCCCAGCGGGGGGCGGCAGCCCCGCCGGCGCGGTGCGCGGCATACCCGGGGGTGCCGAGCCAGCCGTCGCCCGAGGTGGGTAGGACGGTCAGTGGCCACGGCTCGTCGAGGGCGTTGTGTGGCACGGGCCCGCGCACGATCCCGGCGAGCTCGGCGGCGACACCGTCGGGCAGGTCGGCGCCCCAGTGGATCACGCTGGGCAGACCCTCGTCGGGGATCTCGTAGACCAGGCACGTGCCGGCGGACCGGAGGACTGCGGTCTGCGAGGTCATCCCTTGGTGGCTCCGAGCGTCAGGCCTGCGACGAACTGCTTCTGGAGCAGGAAGAAGATGATCAGGGTCGGCAAGGCTATGACGACCGAGCCGGCGGCGACGAGGTTGTTGTCGGTGAAGAACTGACCGCGGAGGTTGTTGATCGAGCTCGTCACCGGGAACTTGTCACCGGACTGCAGGAGCACGGTCGCCCAGAAGAACTCGTTGTAGATCCAGGTGACCTCGAGGGTCGCGAGGGCGGCGAGAGGGGGCCGGCACAGCGGCAGCGTGAGCTGGAAGAACTGGCGCAGCACGCCGGCACCGTCGACCACCGCGGACTCGTAGAGCTCGCGGGGAAGGGTCTTCATGTAGTTGGACAGGACGAACGTGCAGAAGCCGGTCTGGAAGGCCACGTTGACGAGGATCAGCCCCCAGTAGGAGTTGAGCAGGGTGCCCGACTCGCTGAACCAGAACGGCACCTCGATGGCGCGGAACATCCGGTAGACGGGGATGAGCAGGGCCTGCGGCGGCAGCAGGTTCGCCGCCGTGAACAGTCCGAGCAGTGCGAGGTTGAACTTGAACGAGAACCTCGCGACGACGAAGGCCACACAGCAGGAGAGGAACAAGGTCAGCAGCACGGCCGGCACGGTGATGTAGGCGGAGTTGAGCATCGTGTGGGAGAAGTTCGCCTGCTCCCAGGCGTTCTTGTAGTTGGCGAGCGTGAATCCGCCGAAGGACAGGTAGCCGTGCTTCGCGGTGTAGGCGTAGTCCCGGAAGCTGTTCAGCACCGCGTAGCCGACGGGGAAGATCCAGACCAGCGCCACGACGGCCAGGAACACCTGGATGACCCGGTTGCCCTTCTTCGTGCCGACACCCTGCGGACGCTTGCTGGAGAGCGGGTTGGCGCTTCTCGGCACGGTGACATCGACGACGTCGCTCATCGCTGCTCCCTCATGACGATGCGTAGGTACAGGACGATGAAGATCGAGGAGATGATGAGCATGAAGGTGGCCAGCGCCGAGCCGAAGCCGATGCGGCTGGCCTCACCGACGATGTTGGACGTGACGAGCGTCGAGATCAGCTCGAGGCCGTTGCGCCCCTTGTTGATGACCCACACGAGGTCGAACGCGCGCAGGGACTCGATCACGGTGACGACGAGCACGATGATGTTGATCGGGAACATCACCGGGAAGACCACCTTGAAGAACGTGGTGCGCTCGGTCGCGCCGTCCACCTTGGCCGCCTCGCGCAGCGTCGGGTCGACGCCCTTCAGTCCCGCCAGGTAGAGCAGCATGATGTAGCCGACATGTCGCCAGCTGGAGGCGATCAGGGCCGCCCAGAGGTTGTACCGCTGGTCGCCGTACCAGTCGATGCTGCCACCGGTGATCTGGTTGATGAAGCCCTGGTCCCGGCTGTAGATCAGCTGCCAGATGAAGCCGACCAGCGCGAGGGACAGCACCACCGGCAGGTAGATCGCGGTCTGGTAGACCCGCGACCCCCGCACCTCACGATCCAGCAGCACCGCAAGGAACATCCCGATGGGCGTGGCGATGAGGAACATCACGGCGAGCCAGATCAGGTTGTGCTGCAACGCCGGGACGAACGGCGGGTAGATGGTGAGCACGTCCTTGTAGTTCCTCAGCCCCACGGACTTGGCCGAGGTGATCGGGCCGATCCCGTCCCAGTTGGTGAAGGAGAGCAGGACCGACCCGATCGCCGGCACCACGACGAGCCAGAGCACCAACAGCGTCGGCACCCCGATCATCAGGGACACGACGACCCGGTCGACCGGGCTGAGGTGGTCGATTCCCTTGTATTTCGAACGTCTGGCCACGGGTGCTCCTCGGTTGCGTCGGCGTCTTCGCGTCAGCTCGCGAAGATGCTCTGCTTCTGCTTCTCGATGTTGTTGACCAGGCCGTCGATGTCCTTGGGGTTCTTGAGGAAGGACTGGATGGCGGGGATCATCACCGTGGAGGCGAAGTCGGGGCGGGTGTCGCGGTCCATGAACTGGGCGATCGACTTGGCCTGCGAGACGAACTCGACCGACTTCTTCTGCAGCGAGGTGTATGCCGTCTTGTCCGCCTGGTCGTTCGTCGCGATCACGCTCGGGTCGGCCTTGACGACGATGTTCTGCGCCGCGGCGGAGCCCACGTAGCCGAGGAGCTTCTTGGCGCCGGCCTCGTTCTTCGGACGCTTGGCCATCATGTAGCCGTCGATGGGCGCCTCGATGGCGTCCGCGCCGATGGTGGAGTCGATCTCGGGGAAGTTGAAGAAGGTGAGGTCCTCCTGCTCCGCCCCCTTGCCGAACTGTTGCGCGACGAAGGAGCCGAGCAGGTAGGTGCCGGCCTTCTTCTGCTGGAGGGCCTGGGCGGCCTCCTGCCAGGTGCGGCCGAGCGAGTCGGGCTGGTGCAGGTCGAGCAGGCCTGCCCAGGTGTCGAAGACGGCCTTGACCTTGGGGCTGTTCCAGGCCTCCTTGCCGGCCATCAGGTCGACGTGGAACTGGTAGCCGTTTACCCGCAGGTTCAGCTGGTCGAAGGTGCCCATGGCCGGCCAGCCGTCCTTGTCGCCGAAGGCGATCGGGACGAGGCCGTCCTTCTTCATCTGTGCACCGAGGGCCTTGAACTCGTCGAGCGTCTTGGGCTCCTGGTAGCCGTGCTGCTGGAACACGCTCTTGCGGTAGAACATCGCCCACGGGTAGTACGTCGAGGGGACGAAGTACTGCTTGCCGTCGTCACCCGTCGAGGACTTCTTGAGCGCGTCGGACATCCCGGCCCCGGACAGGTCCTTCCAGACGTCGGTGACGTCACCGGCCAGCCCCTTCGAGGCGAAGAACCGCATGCGGTAGCCCGCGAACCACATCCAGACGTCGTCGGGCGAGCCCTGGAGGTAGTTGTTGATGTTCTCCTGGAAGGAGTTGTGGTCGATCGTGTTGACCTTGGCGGTCAGGCCTGCGTTCGCCTTCTGGAAGGCGTCCATCACGGCCTGGATCGCTGCCTTCGGCACGGCGTCGGACTGGTTGGAGCCCACGGTCACGGTGCCGGTCGCGGCGCCGCCACTCTTGGCGCCTCCGTCGCCACCGCAGGCCGCGAGCAGCGACGGTGCCGCCAGGAGGGTGCCGGCGCCGAGCGCGCCGCGCAGGAGAGTCCGACGGCTGACGCCGCGGACAGAGGCGGGAACGAGGCTGGCGAGGTACTCGGCCTCTGATGTCGGGCGGGTCATTTCGGGTCTCCTTTGACACGGGCTTGACACGGGTTGCATCGGCGGGTGACCGAATCGGTCAACTCACAGTTTCGATCAAAAACCACCAACAACACCCGAGGATGGTGGCCACGTCCACCCGTGTCAAGACTTTCGGCCCACTCGGTTCATCTGACGGACACGGCGCGAGATCGGCTCAACCACGCGGCATACGCTCCCTTGGAGCGGGAAACTGGAAGCCACGACACCCATGGGACCAACATGTTGATTTTTGTTGACATGGCTTCGTGCGCAGCGCCAGACTGGCGCCCATGCGTTCATGGCCGAGCCGTCGGATCGCCCTGGGTGGCGACTACAACCCCGAGCAGTGGCCGCGTGAGGTCTGGTCCGAGGACATGGAGCTCATGCGCGAGTCGGGGGTCTCCTTCGTCACCCTTGGAGTCTTCTCCTGGTCGTGGCTCGAGCCTGCCAAGGGCGAGTACGACTTCGCCTGGCTCGACGACATCATGGGCCTGCTCCACTCCAACGACATCGCCGTCGACCTGGCCACCGCGACGGCCACCCCTCCGCCGTGGCTGTCGGCCGCGCACCCGGAGATCCTCCCCGTCGACCACGAGGGCCACACGCTGTGGCCGGGCAGCCGCCAGGCGTGGTGCCCGAGCTCGCGCGTGTACCGCGAGTACGCCCTGGCCCTGACCACGCAGCTGGCTCAGCGCTACCACGACCACCCAGCCCTGGCGATGTGGCACGTCTCGAACGAGTACGCCTGCCACAACATCCCCTGCTACTGCGACACCTGCGCGGCCGGCTTCCGGCTGTGGCTGCAGCGCCGCCACGAGACCCTCGAGAAGCTGAACGACGCCTGGGGAACGGCGTTCTGGAGCCAGCGCTACACGGACTGGCAGCAGGTCCTGCCGCCTCGTCTGACCACGACGTTCGGCAACCCCACGCACGTGCTGGACTACAAGCGGTTCCAGTCCGACACCCTGCTCGACTTCCACCGCAGTGAGAAGGCGATCCTCGCGGACCTGTCCCCGGGCGTCCCCGTCACGACCAACTTCATGACGCTCGCCCACTTCGACCACCTCGACTACCACCAGTGGGCAGCTGAGCAGGACGTCGTCAGCACGGACCACTACATCGTGAACACGCTGGAGCACCCCCGCGCGGAGCTGGCCTTCAGCGGCGACCTCACCCGCGGCCTCGCAGGCGGAGCGCCGTGGATGCTCATGGAGCACTCGACCAGCGCGGTCAACTGGCAGCCGGTCAACCCCGCGAAGGCGCCCGGGCAGACCCTGCGCGACAGCCTGGCCCACGTGGCCCGTGGTGCCGACACCCTCGGCTTCTTCCAGTGGCGTCAGTCGCGCTCGGGTTCCGAGAAGTTCCACTCGGCACTCGTGCCGCACGCAGGTCGTGACAGCGCCCGGTTCCGCGAGGTCGTCGAGCTCGGCCAGGTCGCCCAGCGGCTCGGCGAGGTGCTCGGGTCCCGGGTCGAGTCCGACGTCGCCATCCTCTGGGACTACCAGGCCCAGTGGGCCGCCTCGGGTCCAGCGATGCCGTCGAGCGAGCTCGGCTACGGGACGACCGCGCACGCGATCCACCGGCTGCTGCGGGAGCGCGGCGTCACCACCGACGTCGTGCACCCCAGCGCCGACCTCACGGCCTACCAGGTCGTCGTCGTCCCCACGCTCTACCTCGTCAGTGACGAGCACGCGGCCGCCGTCGCGGCCGCGGCGGCTGCGGGCGCCCAGGTGCTGGTGACCTTCTTCTCCGGCATCAGCGACGACAACGACCACGTGCGGCTCGGTGGCTACCCCGGTGCGTTCCGCGACCTGCTCGGGGTGCGTGTCGAGGAGTTCTTCCCCCTCATGGACGGCGACGAGGTGTCCGTCGGCGGGGGCACCGGCCGCCGGTGGAGCGAGGACGTGGCTGCCGTCGACGCCGAGGTGCTCGACAGATACACGGACGGACCGCTCGAGGGTCGTCCCGCGGTCACGCGCCGAGCCGTCGGGTCGGGAGCGGCGTGGTACCTCAGCACCCTGCTCGACGACTCCGGGCTCGGGTCACTGCTGGACTCGGTGGTCGGCGCGGCCGGCGTAGTCCCTGCTGCTGACGTGCCGGTCGGTGTCGAGGCGGTCCGACGCACCAGCGATGATGGCTCGTGGCTGTTCCTCGTCAACGACACCGACAGGGCACAGCGCGTCGCCGTGACCGGTCACGACCTGGTCGCCGACCGTCCGTTCGGACCGGACACCGCTCTGGCCGCTGGTGCGGTCGCCGTCATCAGGGAGGACTAGTGCTCGCCAGCCAGCGCCGCGCCACGATCCTGGGCCTCGTCGAGGACAGCGGCGCCGTGCGGGTGTCCGAGCTCGTCGACCAGCTCGGCGTCTCGGACATGACCGTGCGCCGCGACATCGAGCAGCTGGCGGCCGAAGGCCTGGTCGAACGTGTCCACGGTGGGGCCCTGGCCATGGGCCGGCGCAGCAGCGAGGAGCCCGGGTTCACCGCGAAGTCCGCGCTCATGCAGGCGCAGAAGCACGCCATCGCCCAGACCGCGGCCCAGCTCGTCGAACCCGGCGCCGCGATCGGCATCTCCGCCGGGACGACGACCTATGAATTCGCGCGCGCCGTCCGCAACATCCCCGACCTCACGGTCGTGACGAACTCCATCCCCGTGGCGCAGCTCCTGCACGAGTCGGGCGCGCCCGGCCAGACGGTGGTGCTCACCGGCGGGGTGCGCACGCCGTCGGACGCGCTCGTCGGCCCCGTCGCGGTCGCCGCGCTGCGCATGCTGCACGTCGACCGGCTGTTCCTCGGCGTGCACGGCATGGACGCCTCTGCGGGCCTCACCACCCCCAACCTCGTAGAGGCCGAGACCAACCAGGCTCTCGTCGACGCGGCTCGCCGGATCTGCGTCCTCGCCGACCACACGAAGTGGGGCACCGTCGGTCTCAGCACCATCATCCCGCTCTCCGCGGTGGACCTGTTGGTCACCGACCCGGGACTCACCCCGCGGGCCCGCAAGGCCGTCGGCGACGCCGGGGTGGAGATGGTCCTGGCCACCCCTGCCACGACGAGGACGCCGCGTTCGCAGAGGAGGCACGCATGAGAGCGCGGCGCACCAGCCGTCAGCTCGCCGACGGACGCGAGATCATCTACTTCGACGACTCCCCCGAGGCTCCCGAGCGCACCGCCGAGGACAGCCGGCCGCTCGGGGAGCGGGCCGCGTCGGGCGAGATCCGTCACGACGCCCTCGTCGGCGACTGGGTCGCCGTGGCCGGGCACCGCAGCAACCGCACCTTCCTGCCGCCCAAGGACGAGTGCCCCCTGTGCCCCAGCGGGGCGGGCAGCGTCCCCTCCGAGGTGCCCGAGTCGGCCTACGACGTGGTGGTCTTCGAGAACCGGTTTCCCTCGTACTCACCCATCTCGGTGCTGTCCGGTGACGGGCGGGGGCCAGCTGGCCACGGCGATGGCGATGGCGATGGCGAGCTCCTCCGGAGCCGGCCCGCGCTCGGCCGCTGCGAGGTGGTCTGCTTCACCAGCGACCACGAGTCGACGTTCGCCGACCTCACCCCTGAGCGCGCCCGCACGGTCATCGACGCGTGGGCGGACCGCACGGCGGAGCTGGGTGCGGTCGCCGAGATCGAGCAGGTCTTCTGCTTCGAGAACCGCGGCCAGCAGATCGGCGTCACGCTGAACCACCCCCACGGCCAGATCTACGCGTATCCCTATGTGCCACAAAGATCGGCCGCCATCCTGACACAGGCGACCGCGCACCACGCACGCACTGGCCGCCTCCTCGGAGCCGACATCCTGGCGGCCGAGCTGGACGCCAAGGAGCGAGTGGTGATCGACACCGAGCACTGGACGGCCTACGTGCCCTTCGCCGCGCGGTGGCCGGTGGAGGTGCACCTCGCCCCCCGCCGGGACGTGCCCGACCTGCCCTCCCTCACCGATGTCGAACGCGACGACCTCGCCCAGGTCTACCTCGACCTCCTGCAGCGCCTGGACCGCTACTACGTCGCCAAGGACGGCAGCCCGATCCGGTTGCCCTACATCGCTGGTTGGCACCAGGCCCCCACCCGTAAGGGGCGCGACGTCTCCCGCCTTCACCTCCAGGTGATGTCGGTGCTTCGCTCCCCCAAGAAGCTCAAGTACCTCGCCGGCTCGGAGTCAGGCGTCGGCGGCTGGGTGAACGACGTGCCTCCCGAGCAGATCGCGGCGCGGCTCCGCGACGTGGCGCCACGCGAGGTCGGCCTGTGAGGGCCGATACCGCAGCAGAGCTGTTCCGCTCCACCTTCGGCTCCCCCCCGTCGGGCGTGTGGTCCGCCCCCGGCCGGGTCAACCTGATCGGCGAGCACACCGACTACAACGGCGGGCTCTGCCTGCCGATCGCACTGCCGCACCGCACGTTCGCGGCTGTCCGCCGACGCGACGACGACCTGGTGCGCATCGTGTCGGCGCAGGCCGACGACCTGGTGGAGGTGACCCTGGCCGACGTGGCACCCGGCGTGCCGGGCGGGTGGGCGGCATACGTCGCCGGGGTGCCGTGGGCCCTGCGCAAGGCGGGGTATGCCGTGTCCGGCCTCGACGTGGCCGTGGACGGCCGCGTGCCGTTGGGGGCGGGGCTGTCCAGCTCGGCGGCCCTGGAGTGCGCGGTGGGGGCTGCGGCCTCCGACCTGTTCGAGCTGGGTCTGCTCTCCGGGGACGGCGGCCGGACTGCGCTGGCAGCGGCCTGCGTCGAGGCCGAGAACACCATCGCACTGGCACCGACCGGCGGCATGGACCAGTCCGCCGCGCTGCTCGCCCGGGCCGGTCACGCCCTGTTGCTCGACTGCAGGGACGGGCACACGGAGCAGGTGCCGTTCGACCTGTCTGCCCACGGACTCGCCCTGCTCGTGGTCGACACCCGTGCGGAGCACGCCCTGGTCGACGGCCAGTACGCCGAGCGGCGCACCTCCTGCGAGGCGGCCGCCCACGAGCTCGGCGTCGCAAGCCTGCGCGAGGTGTCGGCCGAGGACCTCGAGGACCGCCTGTCCGCCCTGTCCTCCGACCTGCTGCGCCGACGCGCACGTCACGTCGTCACCGAGATCGCGCGCGTCGAGGAGGCCGCGGCTGCCTTGCGGAGCAACGACTTCCGAGCGGTGGGCAAGCTCTTCCTGGCCTCGCACGCCTCGATGCGCGACGACTTCGAGATCTCGGTGGCGGAGCTCGACACGGCAGTGGAGTCGGCCGTCGGCGCCGGTGCCCTCGGCGCCCGGATGACCGGCGGCGGGTTCGGGGGTTCAGCCATCACGCTGGTGTCCGCCGACCGCGCCGCCGCCGTTCAGTCCGCCGTGGAGGACGCCTTCGCTGCCAAGGGTTTCCGCGCCCCTGACTGCTTCACGGTGATGGCTTCCGAGGCAGCCCGCCGCGACCGCTGACCCAGCCTCTCCCTCACCTCTGCCAGCGGCCCGCACTAGGGTGCGACGCATGCCCGACGAGTCCACCCAGACCTCACCCGCGCCCACGACATCCGCGGAGTCCTCCCCCCTGGCCCGGGGCGAGTCACCGACCGACAAGCCCAACGCCGAGGCACCGCCGGTGCCGCCGACGGACGACCTCGTGACGACGCGGCATACCCTCAAGATCGGGCGCAGGACGCTGCGCTACACGGCGACAGCCGGGCGCATCGTGCTGCGCGAGGAGGTCTTCGAGGACGGAGTCTTCAAGGGGCACAAGGCCAAGGCCGAGCTGAGCGTCACCTCCTACGTCCTCGACGCGCCGCGGGGCACCAAGCGCCCCGTCACCTTCGCGTTCAACGGCGGACCGGGCTCCAGCTCGGTGTGGCTGCACCTCGGCCTGCTCGGCCCGCGCCGGGTCGACTCCGGCGACGTGGGCAACCCGACGCCGCCGCCGTACGGCCTGCTGGACAACACCGAGACGCTGCTCGCGGTGTCGGACCTCGTCTTCATCGACCCCGTGTCGACCGGGTACTCGCGGGCCGTCGAGGGTGGCAAGCCCAAGGACTACCACGGCTTCAAGGCCGACATCGAGAGCGTCGGCGAGCTGATCCGGCTGTGGACGACCCGCCACAACCGCTGGCTGTCACCGAAGTTCATCGCGGGCGAGTCCTACGGCACCATCCGGGCCGCTGCCCTCGCCGAGCACCTGCAGACCCGCCACGGCCTCTACGTCAACGGCATCATGCTGATCAGCTCGGTCCTCGACCTCGCGACGGTCGACTTCGAGTTCCGCAACGACCGTGCCCACGTCGACTACCTCCCGACCTACGCCGCCACCGCCCACCACCACGGCAAGCACGGGCGGAAGTCCCTCAAGACCGTCCTCGCCGAGGCGGAGGAGTATGCCGCGCGCGACTACCCGTGGGCGTTGTCGCGGGGGTCACGCCTCACCGCAGCCGAGCGCGCCGAGCACGTGAGTCGCCTCGCCGCGTTGATCGGCCTGTCCGAGGAGTACGTCGACCGCGCCAACCTGAGGGTCGAGCACGTCCGGTTCTTCACCGAGCTGCTGCGCGACCAGGGGCTGGCGGTGGGCCGGCTGGACTCGCGGTTCACGGGGCAGCTCGTGCACGGCAACGCCGAGAAGTGGGACGCCGACCCGTCCCACGACGCGATCAGCGGTCCCTATGCCGCCGCGTGGAACCACTACGTGCGTGACGAGCTCGGCTACGAGAACGACTTGCCCTACGCGCAGATCTCGGAGCTCGCGTCGACGGAGTGGTCGTTCAAGGAGTTCGAGGGCAAGCCGATCGACGTCAGCTCGCAGCTCGCGAGGGCCATGCGGGGCAACCCCCACCTCAAGGTGCACATCGCCTACGGCTACCACGACGGCGCCACGCCCTACTACGGCGCACAGGACGTCGTGGCGCACCTGGAGATCCCGGAGTCACTGCGCGGCAACATCGAGCACTGTCACTACGAGGCCGGCCACATGATGTACGTCCACGAACCCAGCCGGCTCCAGCAGTCCCGGGACCTCGCCGCGTTCGTGGTCCGGTCCAGCGGGACAGACGTCGGCTGAGCAACCGGTCCACAGCCAGACCATCAGCAGCCCGTCCGTCGGGCGCCACGTCCGTCCGGGGTCACGGCCGTCAGCGGCCTGCCCCTGCGGCGGTCCGGGCGCGCTGCTGCGGGGCCGCCTCGCTCGGCTTGCCGTGCGGCGTGCCACGTGGGGGCTTGCTGGGTCGCGCCGCCTGGGCTGCCTTGACCGCCTCGGCCGCTGCCCGCGCCGCCTCGACCGCCGGATCTGGCGCGGCCGCGTGGGGGGTCTCGAGCGCGTGGACGGTCTGCACTCCCTGGACGCGCTCCACCGGGTCGAGCGCCTCGACCAGCCGCACGGGCCGGCCCTCGGGCTGGCGTGCGTGTTGGAGCTCCTCCCTGCGGTCCGGCGAGGCCTTGCGCAGGCCCTTGTGGGACTTCTCGGTCCCGTAGTAGCCGCCGTAGTAGCCGCTGCCCGCAGCCTTGGGCTCGATCCGGTTGAGCACCACACCCAAGGTGTGGCCCTGCACGGCGTGCAGGCTGGCGAGCGCCGCCCCCAGCTGCGTGTCGAGGGTCTTCCCGGCAGTCACGACGACGAGGGCACCGTCCGCCGCCGCCGTGAGCACGGCGCCGTCGGTGACGGGCAGGAGCGGTGGTGCGTCGATGATGACCATGTGTCCGCTGTCGGCCAGCCAGTCCAGCAGCCGGCGCATCGCCTTGGAGCCGAGCAGCTCGCTCGGGTTCGGCGGGATCCCGCCGGCTGCGAGGACGGTCAGGTTGGGCAGGGCCGCCACGCGCTGAGCCACGTCCGCGAAGTCGACCCGACCGATGAGGACGTCGGTGAGCCCGGCACCCTCGACGAGGCCGAAGGACTCGGCGACGACCGGGCGGCGCAGGTCACCGTCGATGAGCACGACCCGCCGGTCCGACATCGACAGCGCGGCAGCGAGGTTGGCCGCGATCGTCGACTTGCCGTCCCCGGGCAGCGGGCTGGTGACGACGATGACGCGGGGCGGGTTGTCGATGTCCATGAACTGCAGGTTCGTACGCAGCTTGAGGAACGCCTCCGCGGTGTGCACCGGGTCCTTCAGCTTCGGGCGACCGACCACCAGCGGGATGAGCGCGCCGCGCTTGCGGACCATGGCGGGGCTCGCCGGGATCGCGGCCGCCACGGTGACGCCGAACTCGCGCTCGATGTCCTCGGCCCGGCGGAGCTTGCGGTCGAGCTGGCTGCGGGCCACGGCATACCCGAAGCCGAGGAGGAGACCACCGACGAAACCGAGGCCCACGTTGCGGGTCGTGTTCGGCGACACGGGCGAGGAGGGCAGGGCAGCCGACTCGATCGGGACGATGCGCAGGGCCTGGGTCGAGGAGCCGGAGGGGTTCTCGACCTGGTCCACCTGCTGCTTGAGCGCTTGGACCCACGCGTCCGCCAGCTGCTGCGCCGAGCGAGGGGTCGAGGCGCGGGCGCTGATCTTGATGAGCACCGTGTCGAGGGGCTGTGACACCGACACGGCGCCGATGAGGCTGGCGGGGGCGGCGTCGAGGCCGAGGTCGCTGATCACCGTCTGTGCGGTGGCCCGGGACCTCGCCAGGTCGACGTAGGACGCTGCTCGCGACTTGGCCAGGCTGTCCCCGACGGACGCCTCACCGGCGGAGTTGGTGGTGCCGGCGCTGACGAAGCCGCTCGCGTCGGCCTGGTAGACCTTGGGCTGGACCAGGCTGACCCCGGCCGCGACCGCGACACCGAGCAGCACGAAGGCGGCAACGCCGCGCCAGTACGCCCGGAGCACCCTGAGGTAGTCGGTCAGTTCCACTGCTGCTCCTGACGTGCGTTGTCGACGCGCGTGGCTGCAGGGGTGCGGTTGCCCCGTGCAGTGGTGCGGACTGCTCTACTGTGCGGCCTGTGACCGCAGTCGAACTGGAGACCTCCAGCCGCCATGTCGTGGACGCCTTCGGTGTCCACGTCGAGGTGCGGGTGCGCGGCGACCGGGCCGCTGAGGTCGTGGACCGGCTGCCCCGGCTCTGGGAGTTCTGTGCCGCTCCGCCCGGCGCGACCGGCGAGGTCACCGCAGACGTCGTCTTCGACAGCGACCCGGACGCCTGGGCCGCTGCGGATGCCGGAGGCGCGGTCTCCCGCCGCGAGCTCGATGACCTGTTGCAGGCGCTCACCCAGCGGATCACCCTGTCTGCCATCGACGCCCGCGCCGGTGAGTGCCTCATGCTGCACGCCGCCTGCATCGCCGACCCGCTGACGGGCGCTGCCGCAGCCTTCGTGGCGGCGGGCGGCACCGGCAAGACGACCCTGGTCAGCATCCTGGGTCCGGGTCGCTGGTACGTCACCGACGAGACGACCGTGGTGCTCGACGACCGGACGGTCGTGCCCTATCCCAAACCGCTGTCGATCCGCCGCACCCCGGACAGCCTCTTCAAGAACGAGACCCCGCCCAGTGAGGTCGGCCTCGTGGCACCCGCCCGGCGCGTGCGGCTTGCCGCGCTCTGCCTGCTCGAGCGTGACCCTTCCCACGAGGGCGAGCCCATCGTCGAGACGCTGCCCACCCTCGACGCGCTGGTCGCCCTGGTGCCCCAGACGTCGCACCTGCCCGAGATGGCACGACCACTGCAGCGCCTGGCGGCGCTGTGTGAGTCGCTCGGTGGTGTGCATCGGATCACCTATCGGGAGTCGGCCGACTTGGCCGGGGTGGTGGACGGGCTGCTGGCGGACGGGCCGCTGGTGGACGGGCCGCTGGTGGACGGGCTGCTGGTGGACGGGCTGCTGGTGGACGGGCTGCCTGCGGACGAACCAGGGGTGGACGGGCCAGTGGGTGGGACGGCGTGAGAGCGCGGTACCTGCCGGCGGCGGACCGGGTGGAACGGGACGGGGAGGCCGTCGTGCTGGTCGGACGGGAGGTGGTGCGCCTGTCGGCCCTGGCCACCACGCTGCTCGACTCGTGCCCCGACTGGACCCCGGCCTCGGACCTCGTCGACGTGCTGCTGGCCACCTTCGGCCCGGCGCCCGAGGGTGTCGATGCCGTCGAGTCCACCGAGGTGGCACTGCGGACACTGGCCGCCAAGGGGTTGGTGGAACTTGACTGACGCCGTGTGGCGCCGCCAACCCGACGTTGCCGTGGTCCAGTCACCGGGCCGGGTCGTCGTGCTCGACCTGACCACTCCCCAGACCGCCCGGCCCTTCGTCATGGAGGGTTCGGCACACGCCATCTGGCAGGCCCTGGACGACCAGCCGACGACCGCCCAGGTCGTCGCCCGCGTCGCGGATGACTTCGGCATCCCTGCTGCCGAAGTCGAACCAGACGTGGTCGCGTTCCTGGCCGAGCTGGAGTCACGAGGACTGGTGTCGCGCGTGCCGCCTGACCGCACCATGACGACCGACTGAGCTCAGGCGGTGACTGTGATGATCTGGACCGAACCGCCACCAGTCCGGTAGCTGATCGTGTAGGTGGCGGTCCCCGCGTTGCCCTCGTACGTGTACGAGAAGCTCACCGGCACGCTGCTCCCGACCGGCACGATGGTCGTCGTCGGCACACCCACCGTGGTTCCGGTCGTGGCGTCGGACGTCACCGAGAGGACCTCGACGGACCCGGCAGCCGTTCCGGTGTTGGTCAGCGTCATCGTGAAGTTGACCGTCTTCGTGTCGAACTTGTGGGCCGCCACCTTGTCCGCCAGGACCGTGGCAGCCACCACGGGCGCGCCCCCCGACGCAGCCGCAGCGGGCGCGGCTGTCGCCAGGACGATCACCGGCACCGACCATGCTGCCCCGAGCGCGACCGTGCGCCGACTCACCAGCGGCGTGCCGCTGTCCCTGACGTTCCCCTGCTGATCCATCGAAACCCCGCTCCCGAGCCCCGCAGACTCGTTTTGATGATGCGCTGAACGTAAAGGACAGGGTTGAGTTTCACCAGCATTTGGTAAAGAAATGAATCTTCAATGACATTGTTTGTCCGGATATGACCTCATTCATTCGACGTATCCACTGATCGTCATCTAGTCCTTTTGGCTGATGGGCGGATCTCCTCGGCGGGACGGACGACCGGAGGCGGGCCCGCGGTGTCGGCGGATCCGGGTGTCGCGCGTGTGCAAAACGCGACGGTGCGGCAGAGTGGTCCCGGCAAGGGGCCACGGGGGCCCACCGGTCGCACCATCCGCCGCACCAAGGGGAGCTACATGCGCACACCGGCACTGACCTCGCGCCTCGGCGCAGAGGCACTGGGCACCTTCTGGCTCGTCTTCGGCGGCTGTGGCAGCGCCATCTTCTCGGCGAAGTACCTCGCCCCCAACGTCGTGTCCGGTCAGGGCGTCCAGGTCGGCATCGGGTTCCTGGGCGTTGCCCTCGCCTTCGGTCTCACCGTCCTCACGATGGCGTATGCCGTGGGGCACGTGTCGGGGGCGCACTTCAACCCCGCTGTGACGGTCGGCATCGCCGTCGCCAGGCGCTTCCCGTGGCGGGACGTTCCGGCCTACGTCGGCTCGCAGGTCGTCGGGGGACTCGTGGCCGGCCTGGCCCTGTGGGGTATCGCGCGCGGAGTCTCCGGGTTCGACGCCACGGGCAACCTCGCCGCCAACGGCTACGGCGACCACTCCCCCGGCGGGTACACCCTCGTCGCCGTGCTGTGCGCCGAGGCGATCCTGACCGCCTTCTTCCTCTACGTCATCCTCGGCGCCACCGACGACCGTGCGCCGACCGGCTTCGCCCCCATCGCCATCGGGCTGGCGCTCACCCTCATCCACCTGATCTCGATCCCGATCAGCAACACCTCGGTCAACCCTGCACGGTCCACCGCCGTCGCCTTCTTCAACGGCAACGGCGCCCCGGGCCAGCTGTGGGCCTTCTGGCTGGCGCCCGTCGTCGGTGCGGCGATCGCAGGAGCCACCTACCACCTGGTGACCGGCGTCGACCGCCGCGACGAGGACATCACCGGGGTCGTCGACCCGGACGACCTGAAGCCCACCACCTGACGGGTCCACCACCTGGCCGGTTGCGCGAGTATCTTGATATCAAGATACTGTGGGCGAGGTCGAGGGACGACAGTTCGAAGGGCCGATAGCCTGAAGGTCGTCTCCGCACCGCTTCGACATCCAGACCACCTCAGGAGAGAGTCGCCTCCATGGCCAAGATAATCTACACCCTGACCGACGAGGCGCCGATGCTGGCGACCTACTCCTTCCTCCCGGTGATCGAGGCGTTCGCAGGGACCGCCGGGGTCGACGTGGAGACGCGCGACATCTCACTGTCGGGACGCATCATCGCGGCGTTCGACGACCTGCTCCCCGAGGACCAGCGGATCGGCGACGCCCTGGCCGAGCTGGGCGAGCTGGCCACGACGCCAGAGGCGAACATCATCAAGCTGCCCAACATCTCGGCCTCGGTGCCGCAGCTCAAGGCTGCCGTCGCCGAGCTGCAGGCCAAGGGCTACGCCCTTCCGGACTACCCCGACGAACCGACCACCGACGAGCAGCGCGACGCGCGTGCCCGCTACGACAGCGTCAAGGGCAGTGCGGTGAACCCCGTTCTGCGCGAAGGGAACTCCGACCGTCGGGCTCCTTCCGCGGTGAAGAACTACGCTCGCAAGCATCCCCACTCGATGGGTGCGTGGAGCCCCGACTCGGCGACGAACGTCGCGACGATGGGCTTCGACGACTTCCGCTCCAACGAGCAGTCCGTGGTCCTCCCGAAGGACGACACCCTCACCATCCAGCTCGTCACGGACAACGGCACGACGGTCCTCAAGGGAGGGCTCACGGTTCTCGAGGGCGAGGTCGTCGACTCCACCGTCATGCGCGTCGCCGCCCTCGACTCCTTCCTCACCGAGCAGATCGCCCGCGCCAAGGCCGACGACGTTCTCTTCTCGGTGCACCTGAAGGCCACGATGATGAAGGTCTCCGACCCCATCATCTTCGGCCACGTGGTGCGGGCGTTCCTGCCCGACGTCTTCGCGACCTACGGAGCGGACCTCGCTGCGGCCGGGCTGTCAGCCAACAACGGCCTCGGCTCGATCATCGACGGCCTGGGCGCCCTGGGCGACAAGGGCGCCGAGATCAAGGCCGCGATCGACAAGGGCCTCGCCGACGGCCCACGACTGGCGATGGTCAACTCCGACAAGGGGATCACCAACCTGCACGTGCCCAGCGACGTCATCGTGGACGCGTCCATGCCGGCCATGATCCGCACGTCCGGCCACATGTGGGGCCCGGACGGCGCCGAGGCCGACACCCTCGCGGTCATCCCCGACAGCTCGTACGCGGGCGTCTACCAGGCCGTCATCGACGACTGCCGCGCGCACGGCGCCTACGACCCGACCACGATGGGCTCGGTGCCCAACGTCGGCCTGATGGCCCAGAAGGCCGAGGAGTACGGCAGCCACGACAAGACCTTCGAGATCGCCGAGGCCGGCACGGTCCAGGTCGTCAACGCCGCCGGCGACGTGCTGATGGAGCACGAGGTGACACCGGGCGACATCTGGCGCGCCTGCCAGACCAAGGACGCCCCCATCCGGGACTGGGTCAAGCTCGCCGTCACCCGCGCCCGCGCCTCCAGGACGCCCGCCGTCTTCTGGCTAGACGAGACCCGCGCCCACGACCGCAACCTGATCGAGAAGGTCACCACCTACCTCGCCGACCACGACACCGACGGCCTGGACCTCCAGATCCTGAACCCGGTCGACGCCGCCACGCTGTCGGTCGAGCGGATCCGCAAGGGCGAGGACACCATCTCGGTCACCGGCAACGTGCTCCGCGACTACAACACCGACCTGTTCCCGATCCTCGAGCTCGGCACCAGCGCCAAGATGCTGTCGGTCGTGCCGCTGATGAACGGCGGTGGCCTCTTCGAGACCGGTGCAGGGGGCTCGGCCCCCAAGCACGTCCAGCAGCTGGTCCAGGAGAACTACCTGCGCTGGGACAGCCTCGGCGAGTTCCTGGCCCTCGCGGAGAGCCTGCGGCACATGGCGACGAGCACCGACAACGCTCGCGCCGAGGTGCTCGGCGAGGCCCTGGACCGGGCGACCGAGCGGCTGCTCAACGAGAACAAGGGCCCGGCCCGCAAGGTCGGTCAGATCGACAACCGTGGCAGCCACTTCTACCTCGCACTCTTCTGGGCCCACGAGCTGGCCACCCAGACCCAGGACGCAGAGCTCGCCGCGTCGTTCGCGGAGGTGGCGCAGTCCCTTGCCGCCAACGAGGCGACGATCAACGACGAGCTCCTAGGTGTGCAGGGACACCCCGCCGACATCGGGGGCTACTACCGGCCCGACGAGGCGAGGACCGTGGCAGTGATGCGCCCGTCGGCCACCTTCAACGAGGCCCTCGCCTCCCTGGCGTGACTCCGCGCGGAATCGGATGCCGCGCCGAGGGGTTGCACCGGACATGAGCGACTGGAACGAAGGCGTGATCGCGGAGTTCCGCGCCAACGATGGGAAGGTCGGTGGGTACTTCCAGGGCGCGCCGATGATCCTGCTGCACCACATCGGTGCCAGGAGCGGCACGGTGCGGGTGACGCCGCTGGTCTACTTCCCGCAGGACGACGGCTCGATGCTCGTCGTGGCGTCCAAGGGCGGCGCGCCGACCAACCCGGACTGGTACCACAACGTCCTCGCCAACCCGCGGTTCGAGGTGGAGGTCGGCACCCGGACGTTCAGCGTCGACGCGGAGGAGCTCAGCCCGGCCGATCGCGCCGAGCAGTGGCCACGAATCGTGGCTGAACGACCCGGCTTCGGCAACTACGAGACCAAGACGAGCCGGGTCATCCCGGTGCTGCGCCTGCGCCCGGTCGCCTGACCCGCTCGCAGCCGGCGACCGGGCGACGACCGACGAAGGGTGCGCTGCCTCAGATGGCCCGCATCCGGTTGTTGCGCGGGTTGTGCTCGACCTCGGCGAGCCCGAGCTCCTCGAGCAGGGGCGGCAGGTACATGCCGACCCGGCCGCGGTAACCCTTGCGCAGGCCGTACCACCCGCCGACCGGGTTGGACTCCGAGCGGCCCCACTCCTCGACGGTGCCGTCCTTGGCAGGCTTCTGCTCGTCGGCGCTGCCCAGCGGCACCCAGTCACCCTGCTCGCGCAGCCAGGCATGGAGATCCTCGACCACCCGCGCGTCGTAGAGCAGCTTGGTCGAGCCCACCTGGCAAACCAGCTGGGCCGGGTCCGCGTCGTCGTCGCGGTACATCGCGTAGTCACCCGTCCCGGGGGGCGTCTTCAGTGCCCAGGGGTCGTCCTTCGTGCCGCTTCCGCTCATCGCTGCTCCTCGGTGGTGGTGGCCTCGTCGCCCCTCAGCGTCATCTTGAACCCTTCGTGCGACGCGGTGAACCCCAACCGCTCGTAGAACCGGTGGGCGTCGGCGCGCCTCTTGTCGGTCGTGAGCTGGACGAGGGCGCAGCCGCGGCGGGCTGCCTCGGCCACCGCCCACCGGATCATCTGCTCCCCCAGCCGCTGGCCGCGGTGGCTGTCCGCGACCCGCACGGCTTCGACCTGCCCCCGCAGCGCGCCACCGCGCGACAGCCCGGGGATGAAGCTCACCTGCATCGTGCCCACCACGACGCCTCCGTCGTCCAGGACCACGAGCAGCTGCGCCGGGTCCGCGTCGATCACCGCAAACGCCCGCAGGTATGCCGCGAGGTCGCCGGGGTCCTCCCGGCCCGCGGCGAGGTGGTCGTCGGCGATCAGGGCGACGACCGCGCCCACGTCCGCGACGGTGGCCCGTCGCAGCACGACCTGGCGGCCGGCTGCCGCAAAGGTTGCGAGAGCCGGCGTTCCAGCGTCGTGGAGCGGACCACCGTCAGCGGGCGCGGCGGCATACCGGCCGGTGGGAGCATCCGAACCCTCGAACCAGGCGTGACCGCGGAACGCGAGGGCGCGCTCGAGGCGCACCCGCGAGCGCTCCATCATCTCGGGGAGGTCGTCCGGCGCGAACCAGCCGACGTCGAGCGACTCGTCGTCGTTGACCCGGGCCTGCCCGGACACGTACGTCGCGGTGAAGCAGAGGTCGAGGTACTGGGCGCGATCGCCGTTCGGGTACTCCTGCGGAGGCAGGGTCCAGACGCCGGTCAGGTCGTCGATGGTGGCCACCACCCCGGTCTCCTCCTCGATCTCGCGACGCAACCCCTCGGCGGGCTGCTCCCCCGGTTCGAGGATGCCGCTGACGAGGGCCCACTGGCCGTTGTCGACGCGGCGCGCGAGCAGGACCTCCCCCTGCGAGTTGCGCACCACCGCACTGACGCCCGTCAGGAAGAGAGAGTGCGTGCCGACCCGCTCACGCAGCGCCAGGATGAAGTCAGGAGTCGGCATGAGACGACCCTAACCACCCGGCTGCGTGCTGCGCGGCGCCTGCTAGCGTCGACGGCAGTCACCCCACCAGAGACGCGAAGGGTCCCACCGTGAGCACTGCCTCCGTCAAGGTCGCCGTCACCGGCGCCGCCGGCCAGATCGGCTACAGCCTCCTCTTCCGGATCGCGAGCGGTTCGCTCTTCGGCCCGGACACCCCCGTCGAGCTGCGCCTGCTCGAGATCACCCCGGCGCTCAAGGCGCTCGAGGGTGTCGTCATGGAGCTCGACGACTGCGCCTTCCCGACGCTGGCCAAGGTCGAGATCGGCGACAACGCCGAGAAGGTCTTCGACGGCGTCAACCACGCCCTGCTGGTGGGAGCTCGTCCCCGCGGTCCGGGCATGGAGCGCGGCGACCTGCTCGAGGCGAACGGCGGCATCTTCGCCCCCCAGGGCAAGGCGCTGAACTCCGTTGCGGCAGATGACATCCGCGTGACGGTGACTGGCAACCCGGCCAACACGAACGCCCTCATCGCCATGAGCAACGCGCCCGACATCCCGCAGGAGCGGTTCTCGGCGCTGACCCGCCTGGACCACAACCGCGCGATCAGCCAGCTGGCTGCCAAGACCGGTGCCGTGGTCACCGACATCACCCACATGACGATCTGGGGCAACCACTCCGCCACGCAGTACCCCGACCTGTTCCACGCGGAGGTGGGGGGGCGGAACGCCGCCGAGCTCATCAACGACGAGGCGTGGCTGGCCGACACGTACATCCCCACGGTCGCCAAGCGCGGCGCTGCGATCATCGACGCCCGGGGCGCCTCCTCCGCCGCCTCGGCCGCGTCGGCGACGGTCGACCACGCCCGCGACTGGGCCCTCGGCACGGCAGAGGGCGACTGGGTCTCGATGTCGGTGCGCTCCGACGGCTCCTACGGCGTCCCCGAGGGCCTCATCTCTTCCTTCCCCGTCACCACGAGCAACGGCGACTGGCAGATCGTGCAGGGCCTGGAGATCAACGACTTCTCCCGCGCCCGGATCGACGCCTCCGTCAAGGAGCTCGAGGAGGAGCGCGAGGCGGTGCGCGGTCTGGGCCTGCTCGGCTGAGCCGGTCACGCGCATACCTCGAAGCGGCCGTCCCCTGCTGGGGGCGGCCGCTTTCACGTCGCTGCCGACCGCACTGGGTGCCGGGAGATCGTCACGCAGGCCCGATCCCCGCCCCTGATGACCRCCAGGTGGCAACAAGTCCCGCGCGCCCCGCACTTGGTGCCGGGAGATCGTCACGCAGGCCAGATCCCSGCCCCTGATGACCACCAGGTGGCAACAAGTCCCGCGCGCCCCGCACTTGGTGCCGGGAGATCGTCACCGGGGCCCGATCCCCGCCCCTGATGACCACCAGGTGGCAACAAGTCCCGCGCGCGCCGCACGCCGACTGGGTGCCGGGAGATCGTCACCGGGGCCCGATCCCCGCCCCCGGATGACCACCAGGTGGCAACAAGTCCCGCGCGCCCCGCACTTGGTGCCGGGAGATCGTCACCGGGGCCCGATCCCCGCCCCCGGATGACCACCAGGTGGCAACAAGTCCCGCGCGCCCCGCACTTGGTGCCGGGAGATCGTCACGCAGGCCAGATCCCGGCCCCTGATGACCACCAGGTGGCAACAAGTCCCGCGCGCCCCGCACTTGGTGCCGGGAGATCGTCACGCAGACCCGATCCCACGCCAGGATGACCACCAGGTGGCAACAAGTCCCGCAGTCAGCCGCGGGGACGCAGGTCGAGCACCGACGTGATGAACGCCAACGCCACCCCGAGGACCGCCATGGTTGCCACGTCGACGCCTCGCGATCGGACGGCAAGGCCACCGCTGCGCGCGGTGGGGAGCACCAGCCGCAGCAACGCGGCCAAGCCGAGGCCGCCCGCGATCACGTAGCCGGCCGGGCGAACCTCGTCGAGAAGGAACAGGACCACGCCGAGCAGGAGCACCGGGGCGGCGACCCACCACCAGCCCAGGCGCGGCGCGGTCATCCGGGTCAGGCCGAGGTCTCGACGAGCTGACGCTCGGCGGCTGCCACGATGTTGGACAGCAACATGGCGCGGGTCATCGGACCCACGCCTCCGGGGTTCGGGCTGACCCACCCGGCCACCTCGGCCACGTCGTCAGCGACATCTCCGGCGACCTTGGACCTGCCGTCCTCGGCGATGATCCGGCTGACGCCGACGTCGAGCACCGCGGCTCCGGGCTTGACCATGTCGGCCGTGATGAGCCCGGGCTGGCCGGCTGCGGCGACGACGATGTCGGCCTGGCGCACCTCGGAGGCGAGGTCGCGGGTGCCGGTGTGGCACAGGACGACCGTGGCGTTCTCGCTGCGTCGGGTGAGCATCAGCCCGAGCGGGCGACCCACGGTGATCCCGCGACCGACCAGGGCCACCCGTGCGCCGGCAATCGGCACGTCGAACCTGCGCAGCAGCTCGATGCAGCCGGCGGGGGTGCAGGGCAGCGGCGCCGGCTTGCCCAGGACGAGCCAGCCCAGGTTGGTGGGGTGCAGCCCGTCGACGTCCTTGGTCGGGTCGACCCGGGACAGCAGGGCGAACTCGTCGAGCCCGGTCGGCTGCTGCACGAGGAACCCCGTGCACTCCGGGTCGGCGTTGAGCTCGTCGATGACGGCCTCGACCTCGGCCTGCGTGGCGGTCGAGGGCAGGTCGCGACGAATGCTGGTGAGCCCGATCTCAGCGCAGTCCTGGTGCTTGGCGTTGACGTACCACCGGCTGCCTGGGTCATCGCCCACGAGCACGGTGCCGAGCCCTGGCACGACGCCGTGCTCGCGCAGCACGTCGACCCGTCCGCGGAGCTCGTCCTTGATGGTCGCCAGGACCGCTTTGCCGTCGAGGATGCGTGCCGTCACGAGCCCGTATCCTGCCACGCCGCCGCCTCACCTCCGTCGGCGACCACGAATCGCCGACGAATCACCGGGCCTCAGGACTGCGCCTGGGCCGCGAGGGCGGCGATCGCCTGGGTGAAGCACTCGGCCGGTGGCGTCACCAGCCCGGCGCCCACCTGGCCGGTCCCCGCCACGCGACCGGCCATGCCGGTGTTGATCTGGGGCAGGATCCCGGTGCGGGCCACAGCGGCGACGTCGATCCCGGTCGGCGTCCCGCGGAACTCCAGGATGGGCACCTGATATGCCGTGTGCTCGCCGACGGTGATCTCGTACATCGTGCGCGTGGCCCGCAGGGCGAGCGGCACGTCGCCGCCGACGAAACGCACGATGGCCGGGGCGGCCGCCATCGCGAAACCGCCGATGCCCGCGGTCTCGGTGATCGCCGAGTCGCCGATGTCTGGGTTGGCGTCGTCCGGTCCGTAGGAGCCCAGGAACAGGCCCTCTGGGGTGTTGGCCGGGCCCGTGAACCACTGAGCCCCGGTGCCGGCGGTCCGGATGCCGAAGTCGGTCCCGTTGCGGGCCATGGTGGTGACGACCGTGGAGCCCGGAATCCCTTCCGCCGCCAGCGTCGAGAGCTTGCAGGCCGGCATACCAAGGTTGAGGAAGAAGTGCTCGTTGGCACCCGAGAAGCGCACCGCCTCGGCGATGTCGGTCGACGACCCGTCGGCGACGATGAGCGAGGGGAGCAGCTCGCGCAGCAGCATCAGCGAGCCAGCGCGGTTGCGGTTGTGGCCCTCGTCGCCCATCTGGAGCATCTGGGCGATGATCGACTTGACGTCGATGGGTCCGGCGGCGCGGATCGCCTGCTGCAGCAACGGCCCCAGGACGGAGTTCATCCAGTGCAGCCGGTCGATGACCTCGGGGCCGAAGGCGCCGTAGCGCAACACCTTGCCCAGTCCCTCGTTGAGCGAGCACCAGGACGTGTGGTCGTGAACTTCGTCGCGCAGCTCGTAGACCCACATCGAGGGTGAGATCACGCCGGCCATCGGACCCACGGCGTCGCGGTGGTGGCACGGCTCGAGCTGGACGTCACCGCGGGCCAGGGCGGCCTCCGCCGCCTCGGCCGTGTCGGCCATCCCCTCGAAGAGCATCGCGCCGATGAGGGCGCCCTTGAGCGGGCCGGACGCGCGGTCCCACTCGATCGGAGGACCCGCGTGCAGGAACGTCCCGCGCTCGAGCCCCAGCGCCTCCTGGGCCGGACGCACGTCGACGAAGTCCGCCCCGGCGGCGGTCATCCGTTGCAGCGCAAGGGCGTTCGCAGCGGTGCGGCGCGCGTCCCCCAGGACGATGCCGAGGTGGGGTGCCGTCCCGTCGAGCGGCGGCTGCCAGTCCGTCTCGGTCACGACGACCGCCTGGTCGCGCAGGGCGTCGGCGAACATCGAGGCGCCGGCCGTGGCGAGCACCGGGTCCGCGCCGAGCAGCCCGTGCAGAGTCGCGGTCATCTGGATCCTCCGGTGGGGTCGGCGTCGGACAGGAGCGACAGGGCCGTCCTGGTGGCTTCGGCGTTGGACAGGTGGACCGATGCGCCGGCCTCGGAGAGTGCCGCAGCCGTGACGCCGACGTCCTGGGGGTCGCCGCGGGTGCCGGTGAGCGAGACCACCACCGGCAGCTCGCGCCCGCCGGCCCGCGCCGCCTCACGAGCACGACGAATCGCTCCGGCCAGCTCGGGCCCCGGGGCGGGATGGGCACCATGACCCAGGACCAGGTCGAGCAGGAGCACTCCGCAGTGGGGGTCCTCTCCCTCCGCCGCGATCCGTTCCAGCCGCAAGGTCGGGTCGATCATCGGGTGAGCCCTGCCCCGGGTCAGCCCGTCGTCGCCGAAGTCGATCACGACGTGGTCGTCGGCCCGCAGGCCCGCGTCGAGCGCCAGCTCAGGGGCGAGCGGGATGTTTGACCGTATGCCGCCGAGCTCACCGCTCGCGACCAGCATCGCCTCGTCCGCCAAGGTGCCTCCACAGAACAAACCGCGCAGATACCTTCCACTCGGCGCTTCCCCCGCCTGCGCCCCCGCCCCATCGGTCTTCGCGGGATCCGACGTGCCGGGACCCGTCGGGTCCTGCAAGGACTCGGGGTCGAGGAGGGGCTGCCACGAGGGCCAGGTCGGAACGTCCCGCCCGGACTCACGGAGGAAGGCGTCAACGGCCGCCGTCAGGTCGGGGCGACCTGCCCCGAGCGTCGCCCAGTGGACCGGCTTGCCCAGCCCCGCGGCATACCCCTCGAGGTCGGCGAGCACCTCGGCGGCGGGCGGCTTGGAGACGACGATGATCGACTCGGTTGCTGCGTCCGCGGCGAGCGCCGCGAGCGCCTGCCTCGTGGAACGCCCACCCACGGCAGCCGAGAGGTCGCGCCCCCCGACCCCGAGGCAGTGGCTCACCCCCACACCGGCGGCATCGAGCAACGCCATCACCTGCTGCGCGCCCGTGCCCGAGGCCGCCACGATGCCAACCGGTCCCCGCTCGACGACGTTGGCGAAGCCGAGCGCGACCCCGCCGACCACGGCAGTCCCGCAGTCCGGACCCATCACGAGCACGTCGCGGGCGGCCGCGGCGTCCTTGAGCCGCACCTCGTCCTCGACCGGCACGTTGTCGGAGAAGAGCATCACCGAGACGCCCCGGTCGATGGCGTCGAAGGCTTCGACGCCGGCGTACTGCCCCGGGACGGAGACCAGGGCGAGGTTGGCCCCTCCGACGGCGACGGCCCGGCCGAGCGTGCGCGGCGCCGGCGCTTCGCCGAAGCCACCGGCCCTGGAACCAGCCGACTTGAGGGCGGCCAGCGCGGTCTCGAGGGCGGCCAACCCGTTGGCGACGCCGTCCTCCCCGTCGGCTCGGATCGCGACGACGAGGTCGTTGGGCTGGGCGCTGTCCGGCACCGAGAACCCCATGCCGCCGATCACCTCGAGGTTGAGCTCGGTGGCCATGGCGACCTGGGCTGCGGCCACGCCCGGCGCCCCGGCGACCTGCCGGGAGACCTGCATCAGGCTGACTGAGTCGTAGTAGGCCCCGCCGCGCAGTTCGAGGTGGTCGGTCACTGAAGGCTCCTGTGGGTCATGGCCGGTCCTGGGGGCTGGGCGAGCGGATCGGTGTGGTCCACCCTGTCGAGGGGGAAGAGGGCCCCGAGGGGGTGGAGGGCGTCGAGGGCGTCGAGGGCGTCGAGGCAGCCCGCGAGCCCGCCCAGCAGGTCGGCCCCCGACGAGTGGCCGATGGCGAGCACCGCCCGGACGGCCAGGTCGACCTCGCCGGACGCGGCCGGGTCGGTGGGGTCGAAGCCCGCGAGAGCCTCGGTGAGGCGCACGACTGGCACCACGGCATACCCCTCGGCCGCCTCGGTGAGCAGCGCGGCCGAAAGGCTCGTGGTGGTGCTGAGCCTCGGGAGCACCGCGTGCCACAACCGGTCCACCAGTGAGTCCGAGCCGCGCGGGTGCAGGCGCAGGCCGAGAAGCACGCCGCACAGGACGTCGTCGCCGCTGGGGGTCAGGCCGGGGCCCGTGCCCACGAGCGCGTGCACCCGATCCGGGAGGGCGTCCCGGTCACCCTTCGCAAGGGTCTCGGTCAGGCTTCGCGCAGGGGTGCGCCAGCCCAGGCGAAGGGACGAGAGGCGGGCGCCGACGCGACCCTGGTGGACCGCCGCGCTGTGGACCGGGTGCGGCCTCCACCTGCGGACGGCCCGGATCGTGACGTAGGGCAGAAGCACGTCTCCGCCGCCCACGACGACGTGGTCGCCCGGCTGGACACCCCACCCGACGGTGGGCAACGGCGTGGCCACGGCCAGGGCCGTCGGCAGACGCAGGCCGCCGGGCGTGACGATGGGCAGGACTCGCGCGTGACTGCCCACCTGGAGGTACAGCGCCGTGGGGAAGGTGGCGAGGACCGTCGCCCTGCGAGCCGGCCCGTGCACCAGCGCGACCGCGCGCTCGGACACCGCGGCAGGCCACAACGGCTCGGGCCCAGTCGCGAGCTCTGACGCGAGCCCAGTCACGGACGCTGTCACGAACGACCTCCGGCGCGGACGGGTTCCTCGTTTCCTCGGACTGACGCAGCGACGCTATCGACTGCCGTTACAGTCGCCTCATGGTGAATGTTGCCAAGGATGGCAGCCTGGTTGACGCGGAGTTGCCAGCGGCCCCCCCGACCCAGGCGCCCAGCCACGACCTCGTCGGCGGGGTGAGCCTCGAGGCCGTGTTGGCCCTGCCGTCGCTCGCCGGCGCCGAGCTGCTCCAGGACCCCGAGCAGCCGCCACGCGGCGTGATGCGGGCCTCGCTGCTCGGCGCCGCGCCGGACCCGCGCCAGCACCTCGTCTGCGCGGACGCCGACACCGTCGCGGCGTGGGAGGCGGCCGGGCGCGACCCGTTCGAACAGTCCTCGGTGGACGGCGCCACGGCCATCGCCATCGCCGGCGGCACCGCCGTCCAGCTCCGCGACTGGCGCACCCGAGCTGCCGCGACGGGCCTCCCCCTGGTGCTGGCCTCCGCCACGGCCGCGCCCGAGCGGATGGTCACCGACGTCCTCGGCGCAGTGCTGGACCAGCAGTCAGGCATCCTCCAACGGGTCGAGGAGGCCCACCAGATCCTGGTCGGGGTCGTGCTGGCCGGTGGCGGGCTGGAGGACCTCTGCCAGCGCCTGGCCGGCTTTCTCGGTGGCGCCGCGATGGTGACCACGAGCGACGGTCGCGTGCTGGCCAGGGCAGGCTCGGAGGACGACCTCGCCGCGGCCCTGGCCCTCGACTGCTTCGACCGCACCGGGCGGCTGATCACCGAGCACGAACCGGTCGGCATCCGCCCCGCGCACGGCGCCAACGCCCGTCGCGCCATGGTGCGGATCGCGGCGGGCAACCTCAACCACGGGCTGCTGGCCGCGTTCGTGGGTGACCGCCCCCTCACCGCCGACGACGTCCACCTGCTGGAGCGGGCAGCGACCGTGGCGGCGCTGGCCATCACCAAGGAGCAGGCCGTCTCGGCGGTCGAGAGCAAGTACCGCGCCGAGTTCCTGCGCGACGCCCTGTCGGGACGGGCCGGCTCCCCCACCGAAGCGGTTGCCCACGCGGCCTCCCTGGGCTGGGACATCGACCGCAGGCTCGTGGTGGTCGTGGCCGAGACCGACGAGGACGACGCGCACTCGACGCGCTCCCCGGAGGAGGTCGGGGTCCTGCAGGAACGCTTCTCGCGGGCGTGGAGCCAGGCGATGGCGGTGCGCGATCCACGGGCCCCCGTCATGGGGTTCAGCCAGGAGGTCGTCGCCTTGTGCGGCGTGTCCCCGAGCGCGGACACCGACTCCATCATGCGCGCGGTCTCCGAGGTCGTCCGGGTGATCAGCGGCATCGGCGGCGGCGGCCGGCGCACCTTCTCCACGGGCGTCTCGCGGCCGATCGACTCGGTGGCGGACCTGCCCCAGGCCTACGAGGAGGCCCTCAGCGCGGTGAGTGTCGGGCGCCAGCTCCACGGCGACTCGGCGGTCACCCACTTCGACGGCCTCGGGGTCTTCCGCCTCCTCGCGCTGATCCCCGACAGCGCCGACCTGCGCCGGTTCGTGGACGAGTCGCTGGGCGGCCTGGCGGCCGACGACTCCCCCGAGAACGTCGACCTGCGCCGCACGCTCTCGATCCTGATCGACACCAACATGAACGTCGCCGAGACGGCCCGCCAGCTGTTCTTCCACTACAACACGCTGCGCTACCGGATCGTGAAGCTCGAGAAGATGCTCGGCCCCTTCACCACCGACCCCCAGCTGCGGCTCAAGCTCGCCCTGGCCCTCAAGGTCCACCAGATGCGCGGCATCTGACCCCGCGGGTATGCCGCGTGGGCATGAAGGTGCCGCGCCCTCTGGCGGGAGGGACGCGGCACAGCCCATTCGACTCCTGCCGAGCCCGCAAAGCGAGCGCGCCACTCCGCATACTCTGCCGAAAGCCGCTCCGGCCCCGATAGCAACAATTGCCCAATGCAGCGGGCGGTCTGGCCGCTAGTTTTCGCCTATCCCGAACGGGACTGTGGGCCACGTCACCAAGGGTGGCCCCGCTGGTGGATAAGGAGTCCGCATGTCATTGGGCCTGGGTTGGAAACTGCACGGAGACGGCCGCACCATGGGCCCCGACGACGTCGTCGCTCCCGATGAGCGACTGTCGTGGGGCAAGACGGTCGGGCTCGGCGCCCAGCACGTCGTGGCCATGTTCGGAGCGACGTTCGTCTTTCCCCTGATCATGGGGCTCAACGCCCAGCTCGCGATCATGATGAGCGGGGTCGCGACGATCTGCTTCCTCCTGATCGTCAAGGGCAAGGTCCCCAGCTACCTCGGGACGTCGGCCTCGTTCGTCGGCGCCGTCGTCGCCATCCGGGCACAGGCGGGGGCCACCTCAGCCACCGTCACGGGTGCGATCCTCGTCGCGGGTGTCGTGCTGGCGCTCGTGGGCGTGCTCATCCACTTCCTCGGATCGAGCGTGCTGCACAAGGTGCTCCCGCCTGTCGTGACCGGTGCCGTGGTCATGCTCATCGGCTTCAACCTCGCGCCCGTGGTCGCCAACATCTACTGGCCACAGGACCAGTGGGTTGCGCTGTTGGTGATGACCTTCACCATCATCTGTGCGGTCGCCTTCAAGGGCTTCATCGGCCGGATCGCGATCTTCCTCGCCCTCATCTTCGGCTACGTCGTGTCGTGGCTGTTCGACAAGGGCTTTGGCCAGATCACGGCCTTCGACCCCGGCGCCGGCAAGATCACCACGCACTTCCGCACCAACTTCCAGGGCATCAAGGACGCCGCGTTGTTCGGGTTCCCCCCGCACACCGAGGTCGTTGCCGGCAAGGAGGTCGTGGGCTGGCACGCACCCTCGTTCTCGATGGCCGCCATCCTGTTGGTCGTTCCCGCCGTCATCGCCCTGATCGCGGAGAACACCGGCCACGTCAAGGCCGTCGCCGAGATGACGAAGACCGACCTCGACCCCTACATGGGCCGAGCCATCGCCGCTGACGGCTTCGGCACGGTGGTGGCCTCCGCGGTGGGTGGCTCGCCGACGACGACCTACGCGGAGAACATCGGGGTCATGGCGGCGACGCGCGTCTACTCGACGGCCGCCTACTACGTCGCCGCGCTCGTCGCGATCCTGTTCGGGTTCTCCCCGAAGTTCGGTGCCCTCGTGGCGTCGACCCCCGGTGGCGTCCTGGGCGGCATCACGGTCGTGCTCTACGGCATGATCGGCCTGCTCGGCGCCAAGATCTGGAAGGAGAACGGCGTCGACTTCGGCAACCCGATCAACCTGGTGCCGGTTGCCGCCGGCATCGTCATCGGGATCGGCAACGTGACGCTCAAGTTCACCGACAGCTTCTCCCTCACCGGGATCGCGCTCGGCACGATCGTGGCCGTCGTGGCCTACCACGTCGCCAAGGCGTTGGCACCCGCCGAGCTGCGTGCTCGGGCCGAGGGCACGGTGCTGACCGTCGGCGGCAAGGACACCTATGGCGACAGCGACGGGATCGACGACCTGTACCAGGGCGACACCCGACGCTGACCCCCCTGGTGTGGGCCCTCGATCCAGCATCGGGGGCCCACACCCTTTCCCCCGTCCACCGCTCCAGTGCGGAACTAGCCCCCACCGACTCGAGAAGGCAGGATCAGTCCGTGAAGCCCGCCCCGTTCGTGCACCACGCCCCTCGCACCGTCGCAGAGGCGGTCGCGGTGCTGGCCGAGGTCGGGCACGAAGGCAAGGTCCTGGCGGGCGGCCAGAGCCTCATCCCGATCCTGAACATGCGCCTCGCCTCCCCCGCCCACCTGGTCGACATCAACCAGGTCGCCGGCATCGCCGACGTGACCGTGAGTGACACCGAGGTGCGGGTGGGTGCGTTGGTGCGCCACGCGCAGCTCGAGCACCACGACGAGGCGTATGCCGCGTTGCCGCTGCTGCGCCAGGCGCTGGTCAACGTGGCGCACCCCGTCATCCGCAACCGGGGGACCACCGTGGGCTCGATCGCCCACGCCGATGCTGCCGGCGAGATGCCCGCGATGCTCGCCCTCACCGACGGGGTCGTCGAGGCGGTCTCAACGTCCGGCTCCCGCGAGATCGCTGTGGCCGACTTCTTCCAGGGCGCCCTCGAGACGTCCCTGGAGGCCGAGGAGCTGGCTGTCGCGGTGCGGTTCCGGCGGTTCGCTGTCGGCACGGGCACGGCCTTCATGGAACGCGCCCGCCGACACGGCGACTACGCGATGGCCGGCGTGGCCGCCGCGGTCCGCACGACCGACGGTGTCGTGGCGGACGCCCGCCTGTCCTTCGTCTCGGTCACCGACGTCCCCCGCACCCTGGACGTGACGTCCCTGTTCGTGGGGCAGGAGCCGGGCGCCGTCGACTGGTCGACGTCGGCCGACCTCGTCCGCGACGCCATCGAGCCCGAGGGCGACATCCACGCCACCGCCGAGTACCGAGCCATGCTGGCAGCCGAACTCGCCCGACTGACGTTGGCCGAGGCCGCCGCGAGCTCCCTTGCCTGGCAACGGAGCTCACACGACACGGAGGGTCCAGCAGCATGACCGAACCGGCCATCGAAGAGCTGCTCGACCTGACCGTCACGGTCAACGGGGTCCCCCGCCACGCGAAGGCTCCGGCCCGACGCCTGCTGTCCGACTTCCTGCGCCACGACCTGCGACTCACCGGCACCCACGTCGGCTGCGAGCACGGGGTCTGCGGTGCCTGCACCGTGCTCGTCGACGGCCAGCCGATGCGGTCCTGCCTGATGTTCGCGGTCACCGCCCAGGCCCACGAGATCACCACGGTCGAGGGCCTCGGCACCATCGAGGCCATGGGCCCGGTCCAGCAGGCGTTCACCGAGTGCCACGGCTTGCAGTGCGGCTTCTGCACGCCCGGCTTCCTGACCACCATCACCGCCTACCTCGAGGACCACCCGCACCCGACCTCAGAGGAGGCTCGCGAGGCGATCTCGGGCAACCTGTGCCGCTGCACCGGCTACCAGAACATCGTGAAGTCCGTGCTGCGCGCAGCCGAGATCCGTGCCGAGCGCGGACGCGCGGGGTATGCCGCGGAGCCGGGCACGCGGCATACCGCTGGGCTTGCGAGCGGGGAGCTCGCGACCGGGGAGGCGACGTGACGACCCAGATGTTCGGGGCGCGCGTCACCCGCAAGGAGGACCCGCGCCTGGTCACCGGCGGCGGTCGCTACCTCGACGACATGGGTCACGGCGCGCTGGCTGCCGCCTTCGTGCGCAGCCCGCACGCCCACGCCCGCATCGTCGACATCGACGTCACCGACGCGTTCGAGATCGACGGACTCGTCGGGATCTGGACCCACGAGGACCTGCCGGGCAAGGTCGGCGAACCGCTCCCCCTGCTCATCCCCCACCCCACCCTGACCCACGGACGCACGCAGTTCGCCCTGGCGCGTGACGAGGTCAACTACGTCGGTGAGGCGATCGTCATGGTGGTCGCCCGCGACCGCTACGTCGCCGAGGACGTCTGCCAGCGGATCCGGGTGGACTACGAGCTGCTCACCCCCGTCGTCGGGATCGCCAACGCCCGCGACGGGTCGGCGCTGGTCCACGAGGACGTGCCCGGCAACGTCGCGTGTCGCATGCTCCAGGAGGTCGGCGACGTCGACGCGGCAATCGACGCCGCGCCCCACACGCTGGAGCTGGACCTCGATATCGAGCGCAGCGCCTGCATGCCGATGGAGGGCAAGGGCGTCCTGGCCCGGTGGGACACCGACAAGGGTGAGCTGCGCATCTTCTCCTCCACCCAGACCTCGACGGGGGTCCGGGCAGCCGTGGCCGCCAAGCTGGACCTGCCGCTCGCCAAGGTCGAGTGCATCGCCCCTGACGTGGGTGGCGGCTTCGGGGTCAAGATCAACCACCCGTGGCCCGAAGAGGTCCTGATCCCTTGGGCCGCAAGACTTCTCGAGCAGGAGGTGAAGTGGACGGAGGACCGTCGTGAGCACTTCATCTCCAGCGCGCACGAGCGTGGGCAGCTGCAGCAGATCCGCGTCGGCTTCGACGACGAGGGGCGCATCCTCGGTCTCGACGTCAAGTTCTGGCACGACAACGGCGCCTACACCCCCTACGGCATCATCGTCCCGATCATCACCTCCACCCAGCTGCTCGGTCCCTACAAGCCGGGCGCCTACCGGTGTGAGTTCTGGTCGCTCTACACCAACACCGTGCTCGTGACGCCCTACCGCGGCGCCGGACGGCCGCAGGGCTGCTTCGCCATGGAGCGCACGATGGACGCCATTGCCGACCGCCTGGGTCTCGACCGGGCCGAGGTGCGGTCGCGCAACTTCATCCTCCCGAGCGAGATGCCCTACGACCACGGGCTGCTCTTCCAGGACGGGCGGCCGCTCAAGTACGACTCGGGCGACTTCCCCGCCTCGCTCGCCAAGCTCAAGGCCCTCGTGGGCTGGGACGACTTCGCGGCCTACCGCGCCCAGGCCGAGGCGGAGGGTCGCCGGGTCGGGCTGGGCATCGGCTGCTACGTCGAGGGCACCGGCGTCGGCCCCTACGAGGGCGGTCACATCCAGATCGAGACGAGTGGTCGGGTCAACGTGTCCACCGGCCTGACCTCGCAGGGCCAGGGACACGAGACGTCGTTCGCCCAGATCGTCGCGCAGGAGCTCGGCGTGCGCCTGGAGGACGTCTTCGTCACCACCGGCGACACCCGCCGGATGCCGTATGCCGTCGGCACGTTCGCCTCCCGCGCAGCGGTGATGAGCGGCAACGCGATCGCCCTCGCCGCGCGCAACGTCAGGGCCAAGGCACTTCGCATCGCGGCGGACGCCCTCGAGGTGTCGGCCGAGGACCTCGAGATCGTCGACGGCGTCGTGCAGGTCAAGGGCGCCCCCGGAACCACGATGTCCTTGGGCACCATCTCCGTCATGTCCAACCCGTTGCGCTACGCGTTCGACGACGCGGCCAAGGCGGCCACTCAGTTCGCCGGGAGCAACGACCCCGACAAGCCCCCCGTCGCCGACGACGACGAGCCCGGCCTGGAGGGCAAGGACTTCTACTCGCCGACCCAGGCCACCTTCGCCAACGGCATGCACGCGGCGATCGTCGAGACCGACCCGGTCACCGCCGAGATCCGCATCCTGCGCTACTGCGTCATCCACGACTGCGGCAACATGATCAACCCGCTCATCGTCGAGGGACAGGTCCACGGCGGCGTCGCCCAGGGCGTGGGTGGAGCGCTCTACGAACGGATGGTCTACGACGAGTCCGGGCAGCTGCTCAATGCGAGCTTCATGGACTTCCTGATGCCCTACGCCTCCGAGGTGCCGCACATCGAGACCGACCACCTCGAGACCCCGTCGCCGCTGAACCCGTTGGGCATCAAGGGTGCTGGCGAGGCCGGCTGCATCCCCGTGACGGCGGTCATCGCCTCGGCCATCGAGGACGCCGAGGGCTTCCCGATCACCTCGATGCCGATCTCCCCGGTCGAGCTGTGGGAGCTGCGCCAGCGGCACGCCCGCGGTGAGCTCCCCTCGCTCGCCCGCACGCGGCATACCTCGGCCCCACCTGCACCCACCACGTCGTCAGGCTCCGCACCCGCCCCGCCTGCCCAGGAGGCACCATGAAGATCTCCGGCACCGCCGCCCTCAAGGCGACGCCCCAACAGGTGTGGGACGCGTTCCACGACCCCGAGGTGCTGGCCCGCTGCCTGCCCGGCTGCGAGGCGCTCACCGAGGTCGGCCCCGACGAGTACGCCATGACCGTCACCGCGGGTGTCGCGGCGATCAAGGGCACCTACGAGGGCAAGGTCGCGCTGCGTGACCCGCAGCATCCCGAGCAGTTCACGATGAAGGCGCAGGGCGCCGGCGGCCCGGGCACGGTCGACGCGGACGTCGTGGTTCGCCTCGCGCCCTCGGCCGGCGGTGGCACGGACCTGAGCTACGACGCCGACGCAGCGGTCGGCGGGGTGATCGGTGGCGTCGGTCAGCGGATGCTCGCCGGTGTGACCAGGAAGATGGCCGGGCAGTTCTTCGAGGCGGTGGACGACGACATCGCCGGGGTCCGCAAGGAGAAGAAGGCCGGCAAGGGCGTCAGCCCCGGCGTCTCCGTCGAGGAGGTGCCCAGCGGCCCCCGGCCCATCCAGGGGGTCGGCACCTCCACGGCAGCGTACGGCGGCCGTCCGTATGCCTGGGGCGTCCTCACGGGCGGGGCGATCGCACTGGCCGGGGTTATCGTGGGATGGGCGATCGGAGGACGTTGATGCGTGCATTCACAGCCGCTGCCATCCAGCTCGCGCCGGTGCCGGGACCACTGTCCCCGGAGTCGGTGCGCAAGAACCTCGACAAGTGCGTCGACTTCACGCGGCGCTGCGTCGACGCGACGGGCGCCGAGCTCGTCGTGCTCCCGGAGTCGGCGACGACGGGGTTCACCCCCGACTGCACGACCGAGGAGCTGTGGGACCTCGTGTCGGAGATCCCGGGTCCCGTGACCGAACCCGTGCAGGCCGTGGCCCGCGACCTCGGCGTTTATGCCGTGCTGGGCACCTACGAGCGTGGGCCCGAGCGGGGCGTCGTCTACAACTCCTCGGTGCTGATCGACCGCTCTGGTGACGTCATCGGCGTCTACCGGAAGACCCACCCGTTCTGCACCGAGCACGTGGACGGCGGCGGGTGGGTGACCCCCGGCAACACCGTGACTGTCTGCGACACCGACCTCGGCAGGATCGGCATGATCATCTGCTTCGACGGCGACTACCCCGAGCTGTCCCGGATCCAGGCCGTGCAGGGGGCTGAGGTGATCGCCCGGCCGTCGGCACTGTTGCGGTCGGCCGACATCTGGGAGCTGACGTCTCGGGCACGCGCCTACGACAACCACGTCTACGTCATCGGCGCCAACGCCACCGGCATCGACCCGGCGGGGGTGCTCTACTTCGGCAACTCGCACATCGTGACGCCGAACGCCCACATCGCCGCCAAGGCCGCGTCGCACGAGGGGTGGGTATCCGCCCTGCTCGACCCGGCCACCGCACTGTCCTCCCTCACACCAGGCTCCAACATCGGCCAGGGCTTCGACCACCTGCGGGACCGCAACCTCGACCTGATCCGCAACCACCGCGACGAGCTCGAACGCCCGGCGGAGACGTCCTTCCCCCACTGACGTCCTTACAGCGCGGAGGCGAACCCGGCAGGATGGGCGCCATGGACTGGACCCTCGAAGTTGTCATCCTGCCCGTCTCCGACCTGACGTCGGCCATCGAGTTCTACCGCGACAAGGTCGGCTTCACCCTCGACCACCGCACCACCAATGACTTCATGGACGTCGCGCAGCTGACCCCCGAGGGCTCCGGGTGCTCGATCGTCATCGGCACCCTGCCCTCGCAACAGGAGATGACGCCCGGCTCGATGCGCGGCCTGCAGCTCGTGGTCGCCGACGCGGCCGCGGCCCGCGAGGAGCTGACCGGCCGGGGGGTCGAGTGCAGCGAGATCACCGTGTTCGACGAACGCGACGGGGGCACCTTCTTCGGTTTCGCCGACCCCGATGGCAACACCTGGGGCGTCCAGCAGCTCAAGGTCCGTGGCGAGAAGCCGCTCATCCCCCTCGACCACCGAGGCCGCTTCGGAGCGGACCAGCCGGAGCCCGGACCGGAGCCCGCCTAGCAACTTTCAGAAAGCGAAGCCAGCCTGCACGATCGCGAAGGCCGGTTTCACGTTGTGGAGAGACCTTCGCGGCCGCGAGCACCAACGGCGAGACTGGCTCCTTGAGGACTCGCCCCTTCTCGGGACGGTGCGCGGGCACGGCCCGGGGTCTCCGACGATCCGTGGCACCAGTGGCACGAATGCACCTCGGCAACGAGACTGACCGGCATGCCGCTGCCCACCAGCACACCCTCGGCCCAGGGCGTCGACGCGCTCGGCCTCCTCGCCGTCATCGACGCCCTCGAGTCGGACGGTCACGACCCGCACAGCCTCCTGGTCGCAAGGCACGGCCACGTCGTCGCGCGCGGGTGGTGGGCGCCCTATGCCCCCGAGCGCGTCCAGCTCGTCTACTCACTGAGCAAGTCGTTCACGGCCACGGCGGTCGGGCTGCTCGTCGACGAGGGACGGCTCTCGCTCGACCAGCCGGTCCTCGACCTGCTGCCTCCCGGCGACCTGCCTGCCGGGGTCGACGTACCCGACCGCTACCGGCGGCTGACCCTCGGCCACTGCCTCACGATGGCGACCGGTCACGACGGGGAGGGCTGGGGTCCCGAGGTCACGCGGGCGACCTACGACCAGCCCGGCGAGGGCGACCGCACCGACCCCGTGCTGGCCGCGATCCTCGCGTCCCCGCCCGAGCACGAGCCGGGGACGGCCTGGGCCTACAACCAGATCGCCACCTACCTCGCCGCGGGTGCCGTGCGGGGGGTCACGGGCTCGTCGGTGCTGTCGCTGCTGCGCGAGCGGGTCCTGCCGCTGCTCGACCCCCGCGGCGGGGGCGACGTGGTGTGGCACCGCACCGTGACCGGCCGTGAGCTGGGGTTCTCGGGGATCCACGTCGGCTCCGACGCCATCCTCGCCCTGGCGCAGCTCCACCTCGACCACGGCCAGTGGGACGGGTCCGTGCTGCTGTCGCCCGATTGGGTCAGGACGGCGACGACACCGACTGGCCTGCCCAACCGTGAGGCCGACCCCAACCCCGACTGGCGCGAGGGCTACGGCTGCTCGTTCTGGAGCGCCCGGCACGGCTACCGCGGTGACGGCGCCTACGGCCAGTACGCCATCGTGCTCCCCGAGCAGGACATGGCGGTCGCCATCACCAGCGAGACCCTCGACATGCAAGCCGTCCTCGACCTGGTCTGGGATCACCTGCTGCCAGCCGTCGGGCACGTGGACGAGAGCGGCGACGAACTCGCCGACGCCGCACTCGAGGAGCGGTTGGCCACCCTGGCGGTCCCCACCCCGTCGTCCTCGGCCCAGGGCCCGGAAACCGGGTGGTGGGTGCGCGCCGAGGACAGCACCCTTCCCCCTGCGTATGCCGCGATGAGCCTCTCGCCCGGCGGCGCGGCATACGAGATGGTCCTGGACTGCCACGGCACCAAGGTGGTCCTCGACGTGGGCGACGGCACGTGGGCGTCATCGACGCTCGCCGTGGGTGGCGTCGAGCTGCCCGTCGTCGCCTCCGGCGGCTGGGACGGTGACGGCTGCTTCAGTGCGGACGTCCGCCTCATCGAGACCCCGCACACCATGCGCCTCCACACCCGCACCGACGGCACGGTGCATCTCGGCTGGCGCGCGGTGCCGATGCTCGGAGCCGACCCGCTCCGGAGTGCCGTGCGGGGGCCGGCGCTCCCCGCGCAGGACTGACGACACAGCCTTCACCGGCGTGGTTGGCAACATGTGCCAAGGCGAGGTGGACGCCTGACCGGTTGAATCTCACCCATGGCTCAGCGGCGGATCAGGATCGGTATCGACACGGGCGGCACGTTCACGGACGTGGTGGCGTTCGACGAGGACTCGGGCGAGATGGTGACGACCAAGACGCCGTCGACACCGAGCAACCCGGCGGACGGCTTCATCAACGGCGTCGCGAAGGTGCTGGACCTCATGGGTGCGGCCGGGCCGGACATCACGGCGGTCTGCCACGGGACGACGGTCGCGACCAACAAGCTGCTCGAGGGCAAGGTCGAACGGCTCGGCTTCATCACCAGCGAGGGCTACGAGTTCATGCTCGAGATCGCCCGCCAGGCGGTCCCTGACGGCTACGGCAACTCCTACTTCTGGGTGAAGCCGCCTCGCATCGTGCCGGCGGACGCCGTGCGCACGGTCGGTGGCCGGATGGACTTCCAGGGCAACGAGCTCCGGCCGTTCGACGAGGCCACGGCCGTGGCTGCGGCCCACTGGTTCCGAGACCGCGGGATCACCACGCTCGGCGTGTGCTTCCTGCACTCCTACGCCAACGACTCGCACGAGCTGGCGATGCGCGAGATCCTCCAGCGCGAGCACCCCGAGGCGATCGTGTCGATCTCGAGCGAGGTGCTGCGTGAGTACCGCGAGTACGAGCGCTCGATGACGACCCTCGTCGACGCGGCCGTGAAGCCCAACGTGAGCCGCTACGTCACCAACATCCACACGCGGCTCGACGACTTCGCCAGCGGGATCCCCTTCTACATCATGAAGTCCAACGGCGGCGTGCTGTCGGCGGACGAGGTCGTGCACCAGCCGATCACGACGGTGCTGTCCGGGCCGGCAGCGGGCGCGCTCGGGGCCGGCCTGATCGCCAAGCGGGCCGGGTTCCCCAAGGTGCTGACGTGTGACGGCGGGGGCACGTCGACCGACGTCAGCGTCGTCCTCGACGGCGAGCCGACCCTGACGACCGAGGGCACCGTCGGGGCCTACCCCAGCAAGATCCCGATGATCGACGTGGTCACCGTCGGCGCCGGTGGGGGTTCCATCGCCTGGGTCTCCCCCGAGGGCACGCTGAAGGTGGGACCGCACTCCGCCGGCGCCGATCCCGGCCCGCTCTGCTATGCCAAGGGTGGCACCCAGCCGACGATCACCGACGCGCACGTCGTCCTCGGCCGGATCCCTCCGCACCTGCTCGGCGGCGAGATCCCCCTCGACGTGGACGCCGCTCGCGCGGGCATCGACGCCCTGGCCGACCAGCTCGGCATCGACCCGGTCCGGTGCGCCACCGGCATCCTCGAGATCTCCGCGTGGAACCAGGCCAACGCGCTGCGCCAGGTCTCGGTGAAGCGTGGCCTGGACGTGCGCGACTTCATGCTCACGACGTTCGGAGGCTCCGGCTCGCTGCTCGGCTGCCGGCTCGTGGACATCCTCGACCTCGCCGGTGTCGTCGTCCCGCAGAACCCGGGCAACGTCTCCGCCTTCGGGCTCCTCACCGTGGACGTCAAGAACGACTACGTCCAGACGATGGTGTCCAAGCACGCCACGCTCGACTACCCGGGGGTGCAGAAGACGTTCGACGAGCTCACCGCCAAGGCCGCGAAAGCCCTTGACGGAGAAGGCTTCCCGCGCGACGAGCACCGCTACTCGCGCACCGTCGACCTGCGCTACTTCGGCCAGGCCTTCGAGGTGCGCGTCGCCGCCCCCGAGGGCGCCGTCGACGAGGCGTATGCCGCGGGCGTGGCCGATGCGTTCCACGCGGAGCATCGCGCGTTGTACGGCTACGACTTCCGCGACGACCCGACCCAGCAGGTCGAGTGGGTCAACCTCCGGGTGACGGGAGTGGGCCCGATCACGCGTCCCGAGCTGCGCGAGGTCGAGACCCGCGACGCCGCGACTTTGCAGGCCAGTCCGGGTGATGGCGCCCACGATCCTTCAAACTCGGCCGGTTCTGCCGCCTTGCCCGCGCCCACGAGCACGCGGGCGGTCTGCTTCGACGCCGACACCGGGACCGCCGACACCCCGATCTACTGGCGTCCGGACCTGCGGGCCGGCGACATCCTCGACGGTCCTGCGGTCATCGAGGAGTTCGGCTCCACCGTGCCGGTCCACCCCGGCTTCACGGTGCGGGTCGACTCCATCGGCAACCTCGTCATCACGCGGAACCCCCCAGCAGCCCCCATCACCTCAACAGAAGGTGCGCGATGAACAACGCCGGCCTGCCCACGGCATACGAGCACGGCAACCGGCTCACACCCCCGGGAAGCACCGTCGACCCGATTCTCGTGGAGATCGTCCAGGGGACGCTGGCCAGCGTCGAGATGGAGGTCGAGACCGCCATCGCGCGCACCAGCCGCTCCCCCATGATCCGCGACGCGCACGACTTCCGGGCGGGCATCCACGACCGGCAGCTGCGCAAGCTCACCGGCCGGTCCTACTCGGCCCTCGTGCACCCGATCGCCCGCGACTTCCCGCTGTCGGAGATGAGCGAGGGGGACGTCTTCTTCCACAACGACGTCTACGAGTCCGAGGGCGGCATCGGGCACCTCCCCGACCTGTGCGTGACGGTGCCGGTGTTCAGCGGCGGTGAGGTCGTGGCGTTCGTGCAGGCGTTCGGCCACCACGACGACATCGGTGGCGCGGTGCCGGGCTCGATGCCCAGCAACGCGTCCAGCGTCTACGAGGAGGGCCTGGCGGTCCCGCCGATCAAGCTGTGGGACAAGGGAGTTCCCAACAAGGCCGCCCTGCGGATCATGACCCGCAACTCCCGCATGCCCGACTCCCTGGCTGCCGACCTCGACGCCGAGTGCTCGGCCTGCCTGATGGGCGCTCGGCGGCTGTCCGAGCTGTTCGAGCGCTATGGCCGCGACACCATCGAGGCGGCGTTCGACACGATCCTCGACCAGACCACGGAGACGTACCGGCGAGAGATCCTGTCCAAGATCCCCGACGGCACCTACGTCTGGGAGGACTACGCCGAGCACGACGGCGTGGACGACCCCAGGCTGCACACCCAGCGGATCACCCTGACCAAGGAGCCCACGGGGGGTCCTGGTCCGGGGGACGGGGGCCCTCGGCTGATCATCGACTTCACCGGCACGGCTCCGCAGGCCAAGGGGCCGATCAACCACTGCGGTGACTACGTCGGCGGCAACTTCCTCAAGAAGTGGCTCGCGCCGATCCTGCGCAACCTCGCCGACACCCCGGAACGGATGGCCGAGCTCGACGTCAACGAGGGCATCGTGCCGCTCATCGAGATGCGCTTCCCGGACAAGGGCACCCTGCTGACGCCGATCTTCCCCGCCCCCACGAACGCCCGGACCTTCGTCATCCTCAGGCTGCTCGGGGTGCTGGCCGGCGTCGTGGCCAAGGCCGTCGACGGCAAGATGCCCGCCGACCAGGAGACGATCCGCTACACCGGCGTCTACGGCAAGGACCGCGACGGCAACGACTACCTCATGCGCGAGGTGCTCGGCGGCGGCTCGGGAGGGCGCTACTACGCCGATGGCGAGGACACCATCCACGTCGTGCCCGACTCGCGGAACCTGCCCACCGAGTTCACCGAGAGCCGGTTCCCATTCATCGTCGAGCGGCTCGGGCTCGCCGTCGACTCCGGCGGCGCTGGGCGCTTCCGCGGTGGCCTGGGCTACGAGAAGCAGATCCGGATGCTCAAGGACGCGCACTTCATGTCCATCGCCGACCGGTCGATCCTCGCCTGCTGGGGAGTCAAGGGCGGCAAGGCCGGCAGCTCCTTCAACGTCACCATCGACCTCGGCGGTCCCGACGAGCGCGAGGTCGACGCCCTGGCCGATGCCGAACCGGTCAAGGCGGGTCAGGTCATCAGGATCCGCACCACCGGTGGCGGTGGCTGGGGTGACCCGCTCGAGCGCCCCTACGACGACGTCGAACGCGACCTGCGCTGGGGCAAGGTGTCGTTCGACGGCGCCCGCACGGCATACGGGGTCGTCGCCTCGGGGACCAAGGACGCTCCGGTCGTCGACACAGCGGGTTCCGACGCCCTTCGCGCCGAGCTGCGCGCCGCCCGCGCAGGCGAGGAGCCGTTCTTCGACCGCGGCCCCGGCTACGCTCGCCTCGCCGACGGCAAGACGTCGGCCGACGTCGACTGGATGTGAGCAGCCTCGTGAACGCGCCCCTTGAGGACATCGTCGTCATCGACCTGTCGCGGGCGCTGGCCGGACCTCACGCGGGAATGATGTTGGGAGACATGGGCGCCCGCGTCATCAAGGTCGAGTCGCCCGGCACCGGTGACGACACCCGCGGTTGGGGACCACCCTTCGTCGGGCCCGAGGGCGACCCCATCTCGACGTACTTCCTCAGCGCCAACCGGAATAAGGAGTCGATCACCCTCGACCTGAAGTCCGACGACGGTCGCGAGGTGCTCACCCGGCTGGCGACCCACAGCGACGTGCTCATCGAGAACTTCCGGCCGGGCGTCCTTGACCGGCTGGGCTTCTCCGCGGCCCGCCTCCACGAGCTCAACCCCCGACTCGTCATCCTGTCGATCAGCGGGTTCGGGCACGACGGGCCCCAGGGGGGGCGTCCCGGCTACGACCAGATCGCCCAGGGTGAGGCCGGGCTGATGTCGGTGACCGGACCAGCTGCCGACACCCCCCAGCGCGTGGGGGTGCCGATCGGTGACCTGCTCGCCGGGATCTACGGCGCCTACGGGGTGGTGACCGCACTGCACGAGCGCAACACCACCGGTATCGGGAGGGTGGTGCGCACGAGCCTGCTGGCTGCCCTCGTCGGCGCCCACGCCTTCCAGGGCACGGCCTACACCGTGGCCGGTCACGTCGGGCACGCGCAGGGCAACCACCACCCCTCGCTGTCGCCCTACGGCCTGTTCCACTGCCAGGACGGTGACATCCAGGTGGCCTGCGGCAGCGAGTCGTTGTGGGTCAAGCTCGCCCAGGCCTTCGACATCGACCCGGCCACGCCCGGCATGGCCACCAACCGCGAGCGCACCGTGAACCGCCCCCAGGTGACGGCCGCCCTCAACGCCGCCTTCGCGGCATACCCCCTCGACGTCCTCCTCCCGCGCCTGGCCGAGCTCGGCATCCCCGCGGGCGAGGTGCGCAGCATCGACCGCGTCTACGACTGGGACCAGACGCGTTCGCAGGGACTCGTGCTCGACATCGACCACCCCGTCTTGGGGCACATCGAGATCCCGGGGCCACCGATCCGCTTCGACGACAACGCGTATGCCGGTGGCCGCAGCGAGCACCTCGCGCCACCGACCTTGGGCCAGCACGACGAGAGCGTCCGCGCGTGGCTCGACGAGATGGACGCACCGCCGGACTGAGCGCAGGGACCGGACGTACCATCGGGGAGGTGGGCGTGCAGGCGCAGCAACCGAGGCAGGAGATCCGGTTCTGCCGTGCGCCCGACGGCGTGCGGATCGCGTATGCCGTGCACGGCACCGGTCCGCCGATGGTCGTGGACTCGTGCTGGCTGAGTCACCTGCAGTACGACTGGCAGTCCCCGGTCTGGCGGCACTACCTCGAGGAGTGGGGTCGTCGGAACACCGTCATCCGGTTCGACGAACGCGGCCACGGCCTCTCGGACCGAGGCGTCACCGACCACAGCCTCACAGCGCGGCTCGGCGACCTCGAGGCCGTCGTCGACGACGCCGGGATCGACCGGTTCGCGCTGCAGGCGATGGCCCAGGGCGGGCCGGTCGCGATCGCCTACGTCGCGAAGCACCTCGAGCGCGTCTCCCGGCTGGTCTTCTACGGCAGCTACTCCGGACAGCAGTCGAAGGACCCGACCGAGGCCGAGATGAACGACACGCTCGACGCGCTGATCAAGGTCGGCTGGGCGCGGCCCGACTCGGCGTTCCGCCGCGTGTTCACGTCCTTGATGATCCCGCGCGCCACCGAGGAGCAGCACACCTGGCTCGACGAGCTCCAGCGGGTCTCGACCGACGCCGACACCGCGCGGAGCTCACGTCGCCAGCGCCTGGCGGCCGACAGCAGCGCCCTGCTCGGGGAGCTCGACCTGCCCACCCTCGTGATCCACTCACGCGGCGACCGGATGAACGACTTCGAGGAGGCGCGCTACCTCGCGGCGGGCATCGAAGGGGCCCGGCTGGTGGCCCTCGAGAGCGACAACCACATCGTGCTCGAGGACGAACCCGCCTGGCAGGTCTACTGCGCGGAGCTGCGTGACTTCCTCACTGACGAGGACTCGGCGCCCGCGAGGCCCGCCTCCGGGCACCCCCAGTCCCTCGACGGGTTGTCCAGACGCGAGGTGGAGATCCTGCAGCTCGCCGCGCGGGGGATGGACAACGACACCATCGCGACCGCGCTGACGCTGAGCGTCCGCACCGTCGAGCGCCACCTCAGCAACGTCTACGCCAAGCTCGACCTCCACGGGAAGTCCGCCCGCACCGCGGCCGTCGCCCGCCTGCTCACCCGCGCCTGACGGCATACACGCACTGCGGCATCCTCCACGCACCCCGAAGTTGGGTACCTCCACGGATGCCGCCCTCCTCCGGGCAGTCCTACCTTCGGGATCGCAGGGGCAACCGGACGAACGACAGCAAACAAAAGGGGAAGGACGGCATGACAACCCAGACATCAGGGACGGCGATCACCGACACCGACGAGGACCGCGCCCTCAAGGCCAGGCACAGCGCGATGTGGGCGCTCGGGGACTACTCCGCCGTGGCCAGCGAGGTCATTGCCTCCCTCGGCCCGATCGTGGTCGAGGCAGCCGGCATCACGGCCGGCCAACGCGTGCACGACGTCGCGGCCGGATCCGGCAACGTCGCCCTCCCGGCTGCGCGCACCGGCGCCGAGGTCGTGGCCACCGACCTCACCCCCGAGCTGCTCGACAAGGGGCGCGGCGACGCCGAGGCCGAGGGCCTGACGATCGCCTGGCGGGTCGCCGACGCGGAGGCGCTGCCCTTCGCGGACGGCGAGTTCGACGCGGTCGTGTCGTGCGTCGGCGTGATGTTCGCGCCGCACCACCAGGTGGTGGCCGACGAGCTGGTCCGCACCTGCCGGCCGGGCGGCACGATAGCCCTGCTCAGCTGGACGCCGGAGGGCTTCATCGGGCAGATGTTCGCGACCATGAAGCCGTACGCCCCGCCGCCGCCTCCCGGCGCGCAGCCCCCGCCGCTGTGGGGCCACGTGGACCACGTGCGCGACCTGTTCGGCGACCGGGTCGAGGCGCTCACGGCACGGCAGCAGGACCTCGTGGTGGACCAGTTCGCCACGCCGGAGGAGTTCCGCGACTTCTTCAAGGCCAACTACGGCCCGACGATCGCTGTCTACAAGGCCATCGCCGACGATGCCGACAAGGTCGCGGCCCTGGACCGTGACCTCGTCGCCCTGGCCGAACGGTTCGACCGCGGTGACGGCTACACCGTGCTCGACTGGGAGTACCTGCTGGTGACCGCCACGCGAGTGTGACGGTCGCCGCGACCGGCCCCAGCGCCAACGCGTCAGCCCGCCCGGAGTCCGGGSGGGCTGACGTGGTCGTTCGTGACGCTGGGCGCCGGGTGAGGAGCAGCGCCTCAGGCGGTGCGGACCGGGCGACGGTTGCGCAGCTTGCGGCGCACCTGCTTGCCGATCGCCTGAGCGGCGATGCCGACACGGTTGCGACCGGGCTCCGGGTTCGGGAGCGACAGGGAGATGACCTGGCCCCACGCGGACGCGACCTGCTTGTAGAGCGGCCCCGTCGTGTAGGTCAGGCCGTACCGCTCGCAGATCTCCTGCACCCGCGGGGCGATCTCGCCGTAGCGGTTGCTCGGCAGGTCGGGGAACAGGTGGTGCTCGATCTGGTGGCTCAGGTTGCCGGACATGATGTGCAGGGCCTTGCTGCCCGAGATGTTGGCCGACCCGAGCATCTGCCGCAGGTACCACTCGCCGCGGCTCTCGCCCTCGATGGACGCGCGGGCGAAGGTCTCGACGCCCGAGGGGAAGTGGCCGCACATGATGATCGAGTGCGTCCAGACGTTGCGGACGAAGTTGGCCGTCGCGTTGGCCGCGATGGTGTGCAGGAACGACGGGCCGGACAGCAGCGGGTGGAGGAGGTAGTCCTTGCGGGCCTGGCGCCCGACCTTGCGCAGCACCATCTTGCCGTTGCGCTTGAACTCCTCCTTGTCACCGCGGCCGGCGAGCTGCTTGCCGATCTCGAGGTCGTAGGCCGCGATGCCGTACTGGAAGAAGCACATGTTGACGAAGTTGTAGATCGGCTGGCCGAGGTAGGCCGGCGTCCAGCGCTGGTCCTCGTCGACGCGCATGATGCCGTAGCCGAGGTCGTTGTCCTTGCCGATCACGTTCGTGTAGGTGTGGTGCAGCTCGTTGTGGCTGTGCTTCCACAGGGCGGCCGGGGTGGCGCTGTCCCACTCCCAGGTGGTCGAGTGGATCTTGGGGTCGCGCATCCAGTCCCACTGGCCGTGGAGGATGTTGTGGCCGACCTCCATGTTGTCGAGGATCTTGGCGACCGACAGGCCGGCGGTGCCGACGATCCAGGCCGGCGGGAAGATCGAGAACAACAGCACCGCGCGCGAGGCGAGCTCGATCTTGCGCTGCACGTCGATGACCTTGCGGATGTATGCCGCGTCCTCGGCCCCGCGGGAGTCCAGGACTCCCTGGCGCAGCTCGTCGAGCTCCATGGCCAGGGCCTCGACGTCCTCGGCGGTCAGGTGCGCGGTGGGGTCGGCCTTGCCGGAGCGCTTCGGCACGTGGCGACGCTCGGCGATGGCGGTCGACAGCCGGCTGTTCGTGGTCCGGGTCGCGGTGCGCACGGAGGGGATGCCGGGCGCCTTGGGGGTGGAGGCAGCGGAACCATCGATCGTGAGGTCAAACTTCTCTGCGGTGGCAGTCATGACGTCTCCTTAGAGGTCGATCTCGCAGTGGCCGGCAGCCGCCGACACACAGGTCTGGATGCGGATGCCGTCGCCCTTGGCGGCAATGGTGAGGTCGCCGCTGCGCAGGTCGCGCACGGCACCCTCCTTCAGGGGCACGACACAGCCGAAGCAGATGCCCATCCGGCAACCGGACGGCATCAGGACCCCGGCGGCTTCGCCGGCGTCGAGGATCGGGGTCGAACCGTCGGCATCGACGGTGATGCGCTGGGTACCGAAGGTGACCGTGCCACCCTCGCCCTCGGCGATGATGACCGGGCGGAAGCGCTCGGTGTGGAGTCGGTCGGCGATCTGGGCGTCGGCCCAGGCCGCCTCGAAGGCGTCGAGCATGCCCGTGGGGCCACAGGCCCACGTCTCGCGGAAGCGCCAGTCGGGCACGAGCTCGTCCAGCGAGTCGGTGCCGACCATTCCCTGGGAGTCGGTGTGCCGCTCGACGAGGCGGATGCGGCCGGCCTCGGCCCACTCGCGCAGCTCGGCGGCGAAGATGACGTCGGCCTCGGTGGGCGCGGAGTGGATGACGACGACGTCCTGCAGCTCGTCGAGGTGGTTGCGCAGCATCCCCATCACGGGTGTGACGCCCGAGCCGGCAGTGACGAACAGCGCGCGGGCCGGACGGGGCGACGGGAGCGTGAAGTCACCGGTGGCCTGGTCGAGGTGGACCAGGGTGCCGGCCTGGAGGGCGCGCACGACGTGGTTGCTGACCTTGCCGTCAGGGATCGCCTTGACGCAGATCGAGATGATCCCGTCCGGGGCATCCACCGGGGAGGTGAGCGAGTAGGCGCGCCAGTTGCGCACCCCGTCGACGTCGACGCCGATCCGGATGTACTGGCCGGGCACGTGGCCGGCCCAGGAGCGACCGGGCTTGATGCGCACCGTGACGGCGTCCCGGGTCTCGGGGGTCACGGAGACGACGCGACCACGGAGGTCGGCGCCGGCGCGCATGGGTGCGATCAGGTCGAGGTAGTCGTCGGGCAGCACAGGGGTGACGACTGCCTCGGCAACTCGGCGGAGAACCGTGCGCAGGGACGGGCGCGACCTTGCCGACGGCCCGGTGGACCCGGGCGACGTGCGGAGCGGGAGAACTGCGGTCATGGTTCCACTATGGGCGATCAGGTAGGGTAATTTCCTGACCACAGCGCGTGAGAATCGCGACCAGAATTGTTCGCAAAGGACAAAAGTCCATGGTGACGTCGGCCAGCGGGACCGCTGCTGAGCACGCGGCGGAGCTCAGCATCCCACCTGAGGTGCAGAGTGAGCTCAAGCGCGCTCTCCCCCAGGTGGCGGCCGACGCCGTCCAGGCCATCATCGTCGAGGTGCCCAGCTACGCCGAGGCCCGCGACTACCTCGTCGGCAACATCGAGTCGGCCGTGCAGGTGGCCCTCGGCAGCTTCCTGACCATGGCCGCCCGGTCCGACGACCCCAGCTCGCCGCTCGGGCCCGCGCGCCAGGCGTCCTACGCCCTGGGCCGCGGCGAGGCCCGCAGCGGGCGGAGCATGGACGCCCTGCTGTCCGCCTACCGCATCGGCGCCCGCGTCTCGTGGCGCGAGCTGTCGGCCGTGGGGGTGCGGGCCGGGATGTCCGCGCCCCTCCTGGCGCAGTTCGCCGAGCTGGTGTTCGCCTACATCGACGAGCTCTCCGCGGCCAGCGTCGCCGGTCACGCCGACGAGCTCGCCACAGCGGAGCGCAGCCAGGAGCGCCGGCTCGAGCGGCTGGCCCTGGACCTCGTGCGCGGCGCGTCCGACGAGGTGACGACCCGCCGCGCGGAGCGTGCCGACTGGGCCCCACCGACGACGGTCACCGTGCTGCTGGTCCCGGACGAGCGGCTGCACCAGGCCCGAGCCCTCGTCGACCCGAGGTCGCTGTACCTCGGCGAGGACCTGCCCGACCTGGCCGCCTCCGAGGACTACGTGGCCCTGCTGGTGCCCGACCTGCGAGCGCCCGCGCGACGTCGGCTGCTGCGGTCGCTGCGCGACTACGGCTGCGTGCTCGGTCCCGCCAGGCCGTGGCTGCAGACGGCCGCCTCCTACCGGCGGGCGCTGCGGGCGGCGCGCCTGCTGGCCGTCGAGAACCCCCGCCACACCACGGCATACGACACGGACGCCCACCTGGCCGAGCTGGTCCTGAGCGCCGATCCCGAAGCCCTCACGGACCTCAGGGCCCGCGCCCTCAAACCGTTGGACGACCTGTCCCCCGCGGCTCGGGAGAAGCTCGTCGAGACGCTGCGCCTGTGGCTGCTGTTCGGTGGGCGTCGCGAGGCGGTGGCGGCCGGCCTCTTCGTGCACCCGCAGACCGTGCGCTACCGCATGGGGCAGCTGCGCGAGCTCTTCGGCGACGACCTCGACGACGCCGGGGTCGTGCTCGACCTCGTCCTCGCGCTGGGCGTTCCCCCCACGGGCGAGACGCTGACGCCCTAGGCTCGTCGCCTCGTACCCGGGAGGTGGCATGTCAGACCCGTCCAGGCCCTCGCGCCGACTCGGCGGGCTCGAGCTCGCCACGACCGTGCTCGACGCCGACAGCTGGGTGTCGTGGGACGGCCCGGTCCGCGAGGTGGCGACGGAGGGTTCGGCGTATGCCGCGGAGCTCGCCGCGGCCCGCGAACGGTCCGGTGCCGACGAGGCCATCATCACCGGCGAGGGACGCATCCGGGGGCGCCGGGTCGCCCTCATCGCCGGCGAGTTCCGCTTCCTCGCCGGTTCGATCGGCAGCACGGCCGCGGACCGGGTGGTGCTCGCGTTCGAGCGCGCCCGCCGCGAGGAGCTGCCGCTCTTCGCCGCCCCCTCGTCGGGCGGCACGCGCATGCAGGAGGGGACTCCGGCCTTCGTGGGGATGGTCAAGATCAGCGCCGCCTGCGCCGAGTTCAAGGAGGCCGGACTGCCCTACCTGGTCTACCTGCGCCACCCGACGACCGGCGGCGTCTTCGCCTCGTGGGGGTCCCTCGGGCACGTCACGGTGGCCGAGCCCGGCGCCATGATCGGGTTCCTCGGGGCCCGCGTCTACGAGGCGCTCTACGACCACCCGTTCCCCGAGGGTGTACAGACGGCCGAGAACCTCTTCGAGCACGGCCTCATCGACGCGATCCTGCCCGTCGAGGCGCTCGCTGAGGTGGCCGACCGCGCCCTGACCGTGCTGACCGGCCCCCGGCAGGACCTGCCCGATGTCCCCGAGGTGCCCAAGGAGCAGCTCGCCGACACCCCCGCATGGGAGTCGATCACCCGCTCGCGGCGCACCGACCGGCCGGGGGTGCGCGCCCTCCTGCGACTCGGGGCGACGGACGTGCTGCCCCTGCACGGCACCGGGCAGGGCGAGTACGACCCCGGGATGCTGATGGCCCTGGCCCGGTTCGGGGGCGCCCCATGCGTCGTGCTGGGTCAGGACAGGGACCGCCAGACCCTCGACGAACCGTTGTCCCCCAAGGGACTTCGCGTTGCCCGGCGTGGCATGAAGCTGGCGCACGAGCTCAAGCTGCCCCTCGTCAGCATCATCGACACCGCGGGAGCCGCACTCTCCAAGGAAGCCGAGGAGGGCGGGATGGCCGGTGAGATCGCACGCTGCCTCGCCGAGCTGGTGATGCTCGACGCGCCCACCGTCTGCGTACTGCTCGGTCAGGGCACCGGGGGTGGCGCGATCGCCGTCATGCCGGCTGACCGCGTGATCAGCGCGCAGCACTCGTGGCTGTCCCCGCTGCCGCCCGAGGGCGCCTCGGCCATCCTCCACCGCGACACCAGCCACGCCCCGGAGCTCGCCACCAGCCAACGGGTCCGCTCGCTCGACCTGCTCCACGCCGGCATCGTGGACCGGATCGTCGCGGAGCACCCCGACGCGGCCGACGAGCCCGAGGAGTTCTGCCGCCGGATGTCCCAAGCCATCCAGCACGAGCTCGCCGTCCTCGCCCGCGAGGACCCGGCCGCCAGGCTGGCCGCGAGGCTGGAGCGCTACCGCCGCCTGGGGTGAACGTGAACACATCTGCCAAGGCGGGTCCGGCCATTGGGCAGGTCCTGCCAACGTCATCGGCCGTCGCGCATCCCTAGGCTCGCCGCACGGACGACGAACGGAGGTGGCATGCGGGTCCTGATCGCGCTCGGTGGCAACGCCATGACCGGTCCCGACGGCAGCGCCACCCCCCAGGCCCAGCGGGAGGCCATCGGGCGGGCGATGGGACACGTCGCCACGGTCGTCGCGGCGGGCCACGAGGTCGTCCTCACCCACGGAAACGGCCCGCAGGTCGGCAACCTGCTCGTCAAGAACGAGCTCGCGGCCAACGTCGTCCCACCCGTCCCGCTCGACTGGTGCGGAGCGCAGACGCAGGGAACCATCGGGTTCACCATCCTCGACACGCTCGAGCCGGCTCTCGCCGCACGGGGGCTGAACCACCCCGTCGCTGCCCTCGTGACCCGCACGCTGGTCGACCCCGACGACCCCGGCTTCGCCACGCCGACCAAGCCGATCGGCCGCTTCCTGCCCTACGACCAGGCCCGGCCGCTCATCGAGCACGGCGAGACCTGGGAGGACCGCGGCGACAAGGGATGGCGTCGCGTCGTGGCCTCACCCGCGCCCGTCGAGGTCCTCGAGACCCACACCCTGCTCACCCTGCTGCACGCGGGCTACGTCGTCGTCGCGGCCGGGGGCGGCGGCATACCCGTGGTGCGTGACGCGGACGGCACCGTCCGCGGTGTCGAGGCAGTCATCGACAAGGACCTCACGGCAGCGGTGCTCGCCCGCGCCATCGGCGCCGACGCGCTCGTCATCGCGACCGACGTCGAGAACGCCGTCCTCGACTTCGGGACACCGCAGGCTCGAGCCGTCGGCCGCGTCACCCTCGCCGAGATGGAGGGGTATGCCGCGGACGGCCAGTTCGCGTCCGGCTCGATGGGTCCCAAGGTCGAGGCCGCCATGCGGTTCGTGCGTGACGGCGGTGGGCGCAGCGTCATCACTGCCCTCGACCGCATCGCTGACGCGCTCTCCGGCGAGGTCGGCACCGTGGTGACCGACCGGCATACCGAATCGTCAACAACCGCAACGTCATCAGGAAGGTAACTCCCGTGCCCGAGCCCATTGAGGTCCGCAAGGTCCCGATCCACAGCGTGTCTGACGCGAGCGAGCTGGCCAAGCTCATCGACGACGGGGTGATGGACGCCAGCCGGGTCATCGCCATCATCGGCAAGACCGAGGGCAACGGCGGGGTCAACGACTACACCCGCATCATCGCCGACCGCGCCTTCCGCGAGGTGCTGGTCGCCAAGGGCGCGCCCGCCGACCAGGTCAAGCAGGTGCCGATCGTCTGGTCCGGTGGGACCGACGGGATCATCAGCCCGCACGCGACCATCTTCGCGACCTTCCCGGCCGACCAGGCCGAGCAGTCCGACGAGGCGCGGCTGACGGTCGGGTTCGCGATGAGCGAGCCGATCCTGCCCGAGGAGATCGGCTACACCCGCATGATCGAGAAGGTCGCCGCGGCCGTGCGGGTCGCGATGGACAAGGCCGGCATCACCGACCCCGCCGACGTCCACTACGTGCAGACCAAGACCCCGCTGCTCACCATCCACACCATTCGCGACGCCGAGTCCCGCGGCAAGTCCGTCTGGACGCACCACACCCACGAGTCGATGGACCTGTCCAACGGCACGACCGGTCTGGGCATCGCGGTGGCGCTCGGCGAGATCGAGATGCCGACCAACGAGGACGTGATGAACAACCGCTCGCTGTTCTCCGCGGTCGCCTCGTGCTCCTCGGGTGTCGAGCTCGACCAGGCGCAGGTCGTGGTGGTGGGCAACACCAAGGGGATCGGCGGTCGCTACCGCATCGGCCACTCGGTGATGCGCGACGCCCTCGACGCCGACGGCATCTGGGCCGCCATCAAGGACGCTGGCCTCGACCTGCCCGACCGCCCGCACACGAGCGACATCCAGGGTCGACTGGTCAACGTGTTCCTCAAGTGCGAGGTCAGCCAGGACGGCGCCGTGCGAGGTCGCCGCAACGCCATGCTGGACGACTCCGACGTGCACTGGCACCGCCAGATCAAGTCGGCCGTCGGCGGCGTCACCGCGTCGGTCACCGGCGACCCGGCAGTCTTCGTCTCGGTGTCGGCCGCGCACCAGGGACCCGACGGCGGCGGCCCCGTGGCCGCGATCGTCGACCTCGGTTCCGGCGAGCCCACGGGTTACCGCGCTCCCACCGCCTAAGACTCTCGCGCCCACCCGCACTTGTTGCCGCCTCGTCGTCACCGGGGGCCCCGATGCGGGGGTCAGTGACGACCTGGCGGCAACACGTCGCCTACCCGCGGGACCTGTTGCCGCCTCGTCGTCACCAGAGGCCCCACGAAGGGGGTCGGTGACGACCTGGTGGCAACACGTCGCCTACCCGCGGGACTTGTTGCCGCCTCGTCGTCACCAGAGGCCCCGACAAGGGGGTCAGTGACGACCTGGCGGCAACAAGTGCCCGGTGGGAGGAGTCAGTGCGCGCTGTGGCTAGTGACTGAAGTGACGGGTGCCGGTGAAGTACATCGTCACGCCGGCGGCCTCGGCAGCTGCGACGACCTCCTCGTCGCGCACCGAGCCACCAGGCGCGACGACCGCACGCACTCCCGCGTCGAGCAGCACCTGCAGTCCGTCAGCGAACGGGAAGAAGGCGTCGGACGCAGCGACCGCACCACGGGCCCGGTCGGCTCCGTCGGCGTTCGCCCGTGACACAGCGAGGTGGCACGAGTCCACCCGGTTGACCTGGCCCATGCCGATGCCCACCGAGCCGCCGTCCTTGGCCAGCAGGATCGCGTTGGACTTCACTGCGCGCACGGCTCGCCAGGCGAACTGGAGGTCGGCGAGGGTCGACTCGTCGGCGGCCTCGCCAGCCACGAGCCGCCAGCGGGAGGCGTCGTCGCCACCCGGCGTCTCGCCCTCGACGACCGCGTCGATGCGGTCCGACAGCTGCACGAGCAGCCCTCCGCTGATCGGCCGCGTCTCGATCGGGTCGCGGTGCGCCGCCATGTCTGCGGGGAGCTGGAGGAGGCGACGGTTCTTCTTCTCCCGCAACACCTCCAGCGCGTCGGCGTCGAACGACGGGGCCGCGATGACCTCGCTGAACGTCTCGTTCGCCGCGAGCGCCATCGCCTTGGTCACCGGCACGTTCGTGGCGATGATGCCCCCGTATGCGGACACCGGGTCGCACGCGTGGGCCGCGGCATACGCCTGCTCGACAGTGGCTCCCACGGCGATGCCGCAGGGGTTGGCGTGCTTGATGATCGCCACCGTGGGCTGGTCGCCGTGGTCGAAGGCGGCGCGGACGGCGGCGTCGGTGTCGATGTAGTTGTTGTAGGACATGTCCTTGCCGTGCAGCTGCTCGGCCGAAGCCACGCCGGGTCGCCAGTGCGTGTAGAGGGCTGCCGGCTGGTGCGGGTTCTCGCCGTAGCGCAGCACGTTGGCCCGCTGGAACGTGGCGCCCGTCCACGCGGGGAAGCCGGTGCCGTCGGAGGTGTCGGTGTAGGCGTTGCCCATCCAGTTCGCGACCGCGTTGTCGTAGTCAGCGGTGTGCACGAACGCCTGGGCCGCCAACCGCTTGCGCTCGCTGAGCGTGAACCCCCCGCCGGCGACCGCTGCAAGAACTGCCGGGTATGCCGCGGGGTCGGTGATGACGGCCACGCTCGGGTGGTTCTTGGCCGCGGCCCGCACCATGGAGGGTCCACCGATGTCGATCTGCTCGATGACCTCGTCAGGTCCGGCCCCCGACGCGACGGTCTCGCGGAACGGGTAGAGGTTCACGACGACGAGCTCGAACGGCTCGACCTCCAGCTCGGCGAGCTGGCTCAGGTGGTCGGCCTTGCGCGTGTCGGCGAGGATCCCGGCGTGAACGCGAGGGTGCAGGGTCTTGACCCGGCCCTCGAGGCACTCGGGGAATCCGGTCAGGTCCTCGACCTTGGTGACCGGGAGGCCGAGACCCTCGATGAGGGCGGCCGAACCACCGGTCGACACCAGCGAGACCCCGGCCTCATGCAGCCCTCGGGCCAGCTCCTCCAGTCCGGTCTTGTCATAGACCGAGATCAGCGCCCGGCGGATCGGCCGGCGCCCGGAGTCCGGGGCATCGGTGGTGGGGGTGGTGGACTGCTCGGTCACGGGATGGTGGCCTTCCCATCGGAAACGGTGATTCCTTCGCGGGCCGCGCGSCCCACGACCTGGACGAGCAGCGGGTGCTCGACAGCTTTGATGCGCTCGTGGAGGGTGTCCTCGGTGTCGTCGGCAAGGACGTCCACCGCTGCCTGGGCGAGCACCGGTCCGGTGTCTATCCCCGCGTCCACGACGTGCACGGTGCAGCCGGTCTGCGCAACTCCGGCCGCGAGCGCGTCGCGAACCGCGTGGGCGCCGGGGAACGCCGGCAGGAGAGCGGGGTGGGTGTTGATCACGGTCCAGCGGCCGAGGACGGCCGGGCCGAGCAGCTTCATGAAGCCTGCGGACACGACGAAGGCCGGCCCGTGGTCGCCGATCCGCTCCGCCAGCGCGGCATCCCAGTCGGCGCGCGAGTCGTGGTCCTCGACGCGGCATACGAAGGTGGGGATGCCCACGGCCGCCGCGCGGTGCAGGCCGCTGATACCCGCGCGATCCGCGCCCACCGCGAGGATCCGGACGCCATAGGCCGGCTCGGCCGCGGCGTCGATGATCGCCTGGAGGTTGGTGCCCGACCCGGAGACCAGGACGACGATCCCGGTGGGCTCAGGCGCAGTCACGGTCAGGAACGATACCGACCGCCCCCGCAGCCGTGGTCACCGCGTCCATCCACAGGGCGACGGGCAGGGTCAGCCTCGGAGCTTCCACCGGTCCCAGGCGAGAACCAGTGACGCGCCGGCGCCGAACTCGACCAGCAGCGCGAGGGTCAGCATCCCGGCCGGTGCCCCGATGTCGGAAAGCCGCGCGAGCCCGAGCGAACCGCCACCCAGGACGTCGAGCAGTCCCACCGCCCCCGCGGCCACCACCACGGCCGTGCCGGTGACGGTGAGCTTGGTGCGCTCGGTCGAGAGGCGGGCCACCGCGCGCAGCGAACGCCAGCCGATGAAGGCACCGGTCGCGACCGGCAGGAGGACCACGAGGGGAAGCAGGCCCGGAAAGGCACCCGGCTGGGGCAGCGCCCCGAACACCGGCACCATCGGCAACAGGGAGGTGCGGCTGCCGGTCCACGTCGCCGAGGCCCCTTCGACCGCGGAGAACCCCGTGCCGGCGACGAACGACACTGCCCAGAGAGCCAGGTTGGGGAGCACGGACAGCTGGGCGACGACCAGGACCGCGCCACCGATGACGCCGGGAGCCAGCTCACCCTGGAGGTGGCTCACCTGGTCGAAGTGGAGCACCACGAAGAGCACACAGAGCGCCATGCCGATCCCGAGCAGCGTGGCGGCACCTTCCAGCCCCGGGCGCACCGCGCGTCGCACGGCATCGGGGAACCACGAGGGTCGGCCCAGCCCGGGTCCGGCGAGCTCGGGTCGCCCCTTGACGAGCCTGGCCAGTGCGGTCGCCGCGGACAGGGTGGGCACGAAGAGCACGGGAAGGACGAGCGTCCACGCGACCGGGCTCGGACCCGCCAGGAAGGCGACGAGGACCCACAGCAGCGCGCAGGCGGCATACCCGGCGGTCCAGGCACCGAGGGCGAAGGCGACGGGGCCGTGAACGGTGTCCCGGACGAGTCGGATGGTGCGCGCCTCGGCGGCCTCACGGGCCGCACGTGCGGCGGCCCACGAGCCGATCACGACGCTCACGCCGAAGGCGAGGAGCGGAACCACTGTCACGTGCGCGGCACCGAGGGTCAGGTGCGCGCCGCCGGCCAGCAGCCACAGGCTCGCGCCGACGCCCAGGGAGGTGGTCCACGACACGGTGCTCTCGGGCGCGGCCACCCAGACGAGCAGCGCCGGCAGGACGAAGACGGCCGCCGAACCTGCCGCCGCCAGCGCCCCGGCCACCAGGGCCCGCCGGTGCGCGACGAGGCCTGGCGCGCCGTCGGTCGACGAGGTGCCCCCACGCAGTAGTTCCATCACAGTCATCGCTGCTCCATCGTCGCCGACCGGGACGACGCAGCCGTCGTGCAACGCCGAACACCTCGGAGAAATGTCCGAACGCGCCGCAACCCAACCTCGCGCGAGCGCGTCTGCTGCGGTGTGATGGCCCCAGCGGTTCCGATGGGCGCTGAAGTGCCGACGGGCACTGCAGTACCGACCAGACAGGGGGTGTCGATGGGCGCGCAGTCCGCCGAGGCGGAGTTCGACGCGTTCTACCGCGACACCGCCCGCCGGGTCGTGCACCTCGTCTATGCCTTCACCGGTGACCTCACCGTGGCCCAGGACTCCACCCAGGAGGCCTACGCCCGCGCCTGGCAGCAGTGGTCCACCGTGCGCACGCACGACGACCCGCTCGCCTGGGTGCGCACCGTCGCTCGACGGATCGCCATCTCCGGGTGGCGCAAGAAGTCCAGCCAGGACCGCGCCCACGAACGCCACGGCGCCCACGACACCACGGGCCCGCCGACCGAGGACAGGGTCGCGGTCGTGACGGCACTGCGGACGCTGCCCGACCCGGTCCGTGAAGCCGTGACCCTGTACTACATCGGCGACCTGTCCATCGACCAGATCGCCCACGAGACCAACACCCCCGCAGGCACCGTCAAGGCGCGCCTGCACCGGGGCCGCGCACAGCTCGCGCAGGCCCTGCGGCACGAGGAGAACCCCCATGGCTGAGCACGACGACTGGACGGCGGAGCACGACGCCCGGCTGCGGGCTGCCCTGACGTCGCTGCGCGCCGACGTCGAAGCCGCACCCCTGCCCGACGTCCGTTTCGTCAGGGCAAGGGGTATGGCGCGTCGTCGCCAGCGGCTGCTCACGTGGACGGCGGCGGCTGCCGCGGCAGCGGTGGTGGTCGGGACGGTGGGCTACTCCCAGTTCGGTCGCGAGGCCGCAAGCCCGCTGGTGCCGGCGACGCGCAGCGCCACGACCAGCGCCTCTTCCTCCCCTACGACCACGAGCAGTCTCGACGTCCCAGGCGTCCTGCCTGTCGCCACCGAGTGGCAGGAGTCGCTGCAGCTACCCGTTGGCTCGGTGACGGTCACGCCGATCACCAAGGGCGGTGGGGTCGAGTGCGGCGACGCACTGGGCAAGGCGACTCGCCAGGAGTCGGCCACCCAGGCCAACTCCCCGGTGTCCGGCGCCGCGACCTACTGGCAGTACGACGGAAAGGGCGACCTCAAGGACCAGGTCGTTGCGCTCGAGCAGAGCGTGCCGAAGTGCCAGGCGGGACCGGGGTTCAAGGTCACGCCCGGGCTGGTCGGCGATGTCTCGGTCTACAGCTATGCGACGACCGACGCCGGTTCAGGCTGGTTCGCCGTCGCCGGGGGTACTGCTGGCGTGACCCTGCTCCAGGTGATCGACCCAGCGTTCAACGACGTCTCGCTCGGAGGTTTCACCGAGGACGAGGTGGCCACGCTCGCGCGCATCGCCCAGGCACGACTCGACCGCTACGCCGCCGCGGGCCCGTCGCCGACCACCACAGTGCCCAGCGGCCCCGGCGCGAAGGCGATCAACGAGCAGATGCCCGTCGCCGGCGCCGACCCACTCCCCTCGTCCGACTTGTTCGTCGCAGCCTCCCAGTGGACGTCGGCGCGGTTCCCGGCGGGCGCTCCCGCCTACGCCGGGGCGGCTGGGTCGTCGGCCGATCTGGGTGGCATCGGCGTGTTCTGTGAGACCGACGACTACCTGTCCGGCATCGGGGGCCAGTTCGGGGTAGTCGAGCTCCGGGCCGGAAGGGGCGACGCGAACGTGATCGGACACCAGCGGGTGCGCGTCGACCAGTCGGCCGACCCAGGCGCTCGCAAGGCGTGGGCGAAGGACCAGGTGTCGCAGGAGCAGTCACTGCTGGCCAAGGGGTGCACCGAGGCCGACGGCAAGGTCACCGCGACGCGCGGGCCGCATGCCGGCACCTTCCTGCTGACCAAGAAGGTCACCGGCGACGCCACCGGCACGGCCTATCGGTGGGTCGGCACCACGACCATGACGACGCCCGGCGCCATGACGACTGTCGTCTTCCACGGGACGAGCGACGGTCAGGGCTTCCAGGGGACGGCGACCCAGGGCTTCGCGGAACTCGACCGGCTGCTCGCCCTGGCCCGCCAGAAGTAGCCAAGCGCCCGCCAGAAGTAGCCGCCCACGCGGCATACCGCGGACTGCTCCACGACCTGAACGCGACGACGGCCGCCACCCTCCGGGGTGACGGCCGTCGTGAACCTTGGTGCGGCAGAAGCTACTTCTGCAGACCCTGCATGATCTCGCGCATCAGGTCGGCGGTCGCGGACGGCGTCTTGCCGACCTTGACCCCGGCGGCCTCGAGGGCCTCCTGCTTGGCGGCAGCCGTGCCCGCCGAGCCCGACACGATGGCGCCGGCGTGGCCCATCGTCTTGCCCTCGGGCGCGGTGAAGCCGGCGACGTAGCCGACGACCGGCTTGGTCACGTGGTCCTTGATGTAGGCCGCTGCCCGCTCCTCGGCGTCGCCGCCGATCTCGCCGATCATGACGATCGCGTCGGTGTCGGGGTCCTTCTCGAACGCCTCGAGGCAGTCGATGTGGGTGGTGCCGATGATCGGGTCACCGCCGATGCCGACGGCCGTGGAGAAGCCGAACTCGCGCAGCTCGAACATCATCTGGTAGGTCAGCGTGCCCGACTTCGAGACCAGGCCGATGCGTCCCGCGCCCGCGATGTTGGCGGGGATGATGCCGGCGTTGGACTTGCCGGGGCTGATCAGACCCGGGCAGTTGGGCCCCACGATGCGGGTCACCTTGCCGAGCGAGTAGTTGTAGAACTCCGCGGAGTCCTTGACCGCGATGCCCTCGGTGATGACCACCGCGAGCGGGATCTGCGCGTCGATCGCCTCGACGACGGCCGACTTGGCGAAGGCCGGGGGCACGAAGATGACCGACGCGTTGGCACCGGTCTCCGCGATGGCCTCGGCCACGGTCCCGAACACGGGCACCGAGATGCCACCGTCGAAGTCGACGGACGTGCCCGCCTTGCGCGGGTTGACGCCGCCGACGATCTGGGTGCCGGAGGCGAGCATGCGCTGCGTGTGCTTCATGCCCTCGGAGCCGGTCATGCCCTGGACGATGACCTTGGAGTTCTCGTCGAGAAAAATAGCCATTGGTATGCCGTTCCTTCGGTCAGTTCGTCGCGGCCGAAGCCAGCTCGGCGGCCTTGCGGGCCGCGCCGTCCATGGTCTCTTCGATGGTCACCAGCGGGTGGTTGGCCTCGGCGAGGATGCGCCGGCCCTCCTCCACGTTGTTGCCGTCCAGCCGGACGACCAGCGGCTTGGTGGCCTCGTCGCCGAGGTTCTGCAGCGCGCCGACGATGCCGTTGGCCACCGCGTCGCAGGAGGTGATGCCGCCGAACACGTTGACGAATACCGACTTCACCTGCTCGTCGCCGAGGATGATGTGCAGCCCGTTGGCCATCACCTCGGCCGAGGCGCCACCACCGATGTCGAGGAAGTTGGCCGGCTTGGGCTGGCCCGGGAACTCCTCGCCGGCGTAGGCGACCACGTCGAGGGTGGACATGACCAGCCCGGCGCCGTTGCCGATGATGCCGACCGAGCCGTCGAGCTTGACGTAGTTGAGGTTCTTCTCCTTGGCGGCGGCCTCGAGCGGGTCGGCCGCGGCCTTGTCCTCGAGGGCCTCGTGGTCGGGGTGGCGGAAGCCGGCGTTCTCGTCGAGCGTCACCTTGCCGTCCAGCGCGACGATGTCGCCGTCCACCGTCTTGACCAGCGGGTTGACCTCGACCAGCGTGGCGTCCTCGTCGCGGTAGACGGTCCACAGAGACTGCAGGACCGGCACGATCTTGGCGCCGGTCTCCTCGTCGAAGCCGGCCGCCGCCACGATCTCGCGTGCCTTGGCCTCGTCGATGCCGGTGTTGGGGTCGACCGCGAGCCGGGCCAGCGCTTCCGGGCGCTCGACGGCCAGCTGCTCGATCTCCATGCCGCCCTCCTTGCTGCACATCGCAAGGTAGGTGCGGTTGGCCCGGTCGAGCAGGATCGAGAAGTAGTACTCCTCGGCGATCTGCGCGCCCTGGGCGATCATCACGGTGCCCACGGTGTGGCCCTTGATGTCCATGCCCAATATCGCTTCGGCCGCCTCGACCGCTTCATCAACGGTCTTGGCGACCTTGACGCCGCCGGCCTTGCCTCGGCCACCGGTCTTGACCTGCGCCTTGACGACGGTCACGCCGCCGCTCTTGGGACCGATCTCCTCGGCGGCCGCGCGGGCCTGCTCCGGAGTGGTGGCGGTGGCGCCGGCGAGCACCGGCACGCCGTGCGCCTCGAACATGTCTCGGGCCTGGTATTCGAACAGATCCACGTCTGACGTCCTCGTCTACGGATGGGTTTGGTTCGACGCCGAGACTAGCCCTGTAGGGACCGGCTGACTCCCTCGGGTGCAGCCCCGTGGGCCCAATGGGACCAATCTCACCATCAGCGGTGGGTATGCCCCGGGCGGCCGGTCTGCGGCACAGGCACCGCTCGGCGTGGCCTCGCCCTGCTCAGCGGACGGTGACGGCCTGCCCGGGCGCGACGAGGAGCACCCAGACGGGACCCTTCGGGTTGAAGGTGAGCGGCTGGGTGCCCACCGTGAACGAGGTGGGTGCCGTGAGGCCCTTGCGCGACCAGACGCCCTGCCACGACGTGCCGTCCCGGAGGACCACCGCCTTGCCGGAGCCGACCACGTCGACGACCGGGGTGGGCTGGCCGTTGACGTCGCGGTTGCTGGACTTGTGCGTCGCGACGTACTGGACGACGACGGTGCCTGCGCGGTACTGGCGACCGCTCGGGCTGACATCGGGGCGGCCATCGGTGGTGACGAGGTACTGCTTGCGCTTGGCGTTCCACGTCAGGGTGACCTTGGAGGAGGGCCACCGGGCGGCGACCGAGGTGGCCGGCGTGCCACCCGTGGCGGCGGGCCCGTAGCGGAACCCGATGTCGGCGGGCCTGACGCTGCCCCCCGCCCTGGCGAGGAGCACCGTGGGGCTTCCGATCACGTTGTAGGGAGCCGGCCGCGAGCGATCACGGTGGTAGCCGCGCGCGCTCTGGTCGTAGCTGAGGTTGACCTGGCGACCCGCGTCGAGGATCCGCTTCGTGTACTCGGACGACCCGGAGAAGGCCAGCGCGACCTTCCCGTAGTTGGCCACGAGGTCGACGTCCGACTCCCGACCACTGCGGACCGGCCCCACCTCGGGCGGCAGCTTGCGGCTGAAAACGGCCAGGAGCCTCGTGAGCCCACCCTCGACCGGCTCGACGTAGACGACGTCGGCCACGTCGAGCCCGATCCGGGGGCGCGCGGCCGGGGTGTTGTCGATCTTGACGGCGAGCACCGGCCCTCCCGCAAGCATCGCTGGACCGGCAGTGCTCGGGGTGGACGTGGGTGTCACCGGCGTCGAGGCCCTGGTGGTCGCGGAGGTGCGCGCGGCGGGTTTGCCACCTGAGCACGCGGCTGTGAGCCCGATGAGCAGCACGGCGACTCCGGCGACCGCTGCGGTGCGTTGACGCTGAGCACGGGAGGGCATGTCCGCGACAATAGGGGCCCGGCCTCGGTCGGACGCGGCGACGCCCCGTAGCGGCCCGTCGCCGTGATGGCGCCCGGCCGTTACCGCCCCGTCGATCCGTGGCGCCAGCGTCACGAATCGACGTGCTGCCACCGGTTCGGCGTTGATCCGTGGCGTCGAGGCCACAACTCGACGCCGGCAGATCGCTCGCGCGGCGCGGTCGCGGCAGCGCTCAACGAGAGCTCAGGCCTCCGGCGTGCTCCCGGCCAGGACCGTGGTGAGGATGTCGGCGTCGCAGTTGCCTCCCGAGAGGATGACGCCGACCCGCCGGCCGCTCTGGGAGCCGCTCTCGGCAAGCAGCCCGGCCAGGGCGATCGCGCCCGCGGGTTCGGGCAGCTGGTGGGTGGTGCGGAGCAGGACCCGCATCGCCTCGGCCGTGTCGTCCTCCGACACCTGCAGGATGCGGGCAGCCCCCCGAACCATCTCGGCCACGGCGTCTGCCATGGGCGCACGGCAGGCCACCCCGTCGACGAAAGTGGCGGCCTCCGGTGTCGTGACGACCTCGCCCGCCGCGAAGGACAGGGCCGACGCGGGAGCCCGCTCGGACACCACCCCGACGATCTCGGTGGGCAGGCCCAGGAGGTCGCGCACCCCGATGAGGCCGCAGATACCCGAACCCATCCCCACTGGCACGTACACCGCGTCCAGCGGGCCGGCCGCGTCGAACAGCTCGAGCGCATAGGTGCCCACCCCCACGACCAGGTCGCGATGGTAGGGCGGCACCGCCTCGAGGCCGAGCTCGGTCTCCAGGCCCATCGCGTGCTCGCGAGCCTCCTGGTAGTCGTGGCCGTGCACGATCAGCTCGGCGCCGAAACCCTGCATCGCGGCGTTCTTGTCCGGGCTGTTGCCCTCCGGCACCACGATGACGACGCGCAGCCCAGCTGCCCGGCCGGCATACGCGAGGGACTGTCCGTGGTTGCCGCGCGTCGCCGAGACGAAGCCCTTGACCTGCGGGCGCTCGCGGGCGGCGCGGTCTGCGTAGACCAGCCCACCACGGACCTTGAAAGCGCCTGTCGGAGTGTGGTTTTCGTGCTTGACCCAGACCTCCGCGCCGACGTGCTCGCTCAGCAGCGGCCACTCGAGCTGCGGGGTCGCGGCGAAGTGGCGGCGCACGACGCTGGTCGCGGCGTCGAGCTCGGCTCGGGTGAAGGTCATGGGCGTGAGTCTGCCCGAGGTGCGTGACGACGACCGGCAAGTGTGGGCAGGATGTCCGGTATGCCGCGAACCGCACCCTTGTCTTTCCGCGCCACTGGCGGCCTGATCGGCCTGATCGGTCTGTCCCTCGCCCTGGTCGGCTGCGGGACCACGGACCCACGGATACCGGCCGCTCCCTCGCCGACCGTCACCGGCCGGGCGAGCTTTCCCCTGACGGTGAGCAGGCTCGGGGGGATCGCGGGCTTCTCGGACAGCCTCTCGATCCAGGACGACGGCGGGGTGCTGGCCACGACCAAGCAGGGAAAGGTCACCTGCACGATCGACAAGGCCAGCCTGGCCGTCCTCAACGAGGCAGCCCTCGAGATCCACGACACGGACACCCCCACCGGCTCACCGAGCACGGTCGCCGACCAGCTGGATGTGCTCTTCGGGGCGGGGACAGGACTCGTGCACCTCGGGGACGAACGCGTGGCACGGGCCGAACCCATCGTCAGCCAGCTCCTGGCCGACGTCACGGGTCCGGCCTCCCGCCGCAAGATCTGCACGTAGCCGACGCGAGGAAGCGGCAGGTCACGGACTGGAGGTTGCCCGCGACCTGCCGCTGGTCAGGAGGGAGCCGGGCCGGCGCTCAGGGGGAACGCCGACCCGACTCCGGTCCGCTAGCTGGTGGCCAGCGCGGTGTCGTCGACCACGAAGGACGTCTGCAGCGTGGAGTCCTCGTTCATGAGGAACTTCACCGTGATGGTCTTGCCCTTGTAGGCCGTGACGTTGAACGACTTCTGCGTGTAGGTCGCGTTCGTCCCCACGTTGGAGTACGTCGCCAGCGTCGTCGTCGTCGCGCCGTCGACCACCTGCACCTTCATCGTGTCGTATGCCGTGCTCCCCGACTCGGCGGTGTCGGTGCGGAGCCAGAACGACAGGGTTGCGGCCGTGACGGTCGACGGGATCGCCACGCTCTGCTGCACCGTCTCGGTCGAGGTCGAGCCGTTGCCACCGAGCCAGGCCTTCCAGCTGCCGGTCCGTGCCGGACGCCCGGTGTTGTTGGTGATCGGACCCGAGGTGCCGGTCCAGCTGACCGCACCGGACTCGAAGCCCGGGTTCAGCAGCAGGTTGCCACCGGTGGGCGGGGGCGTGGTGCCGCACGTGGCCGAGCCGGCCGGGACGGCGATGGCGGTGAAGGCCGCCTCGACCGACTTGCAGGTCTGGCTGGTCGCCCCGTAGAGCTCGATGGCGGAGTTGATCGCCCCGTTGCGTGCGGCGGCGTAGTTGCTGTTGCTGGTGAGCTTGGTCGACAGCGTGCGGTACCAGACCTTCTCGATGTTGCCTCGACCGGCGCCCGTCACGGCTGCGGCGGTACCGCACACGGGGCTGTTGTAGCTGACGCCATTGATGGTCTTGGCCCCGCTGCCCTCGGAGGCCAGGTAGAACCAGTGGTTGAGCGGACCCGAGGAGTAGTGCGGGTTGAGCTGCCCGAGGGTCGATGACCAGCAGTCCTTGGACGCGCCGTCCTTGCTGGGCTTGTCCATGTAGCGCAACGGCGTCCCGTTGCCGTTGATGTTGATCTCCTCGCCGATGAGGTAGTCGCCAGGGTCGCTCGCGTTGGCGGCGTAGAACTCGACGGCGGTGCCGAAGATGTCCGATGTCGCCTCGTTGAGGCCGCCCGCGTCACCGCTGTAGACCAAGCCGGCAGTGTTCTCCGTGACACCGTGGGACATCTCGTGGCCGGCCACGTCGATCTCGGTCAGCGGGGCCGCGTTGGCTGCGCCGTCGCCGTAGGTCATCTGGGTGCCGTCCCAGAACGCGTTCTCCATGGCGTTGGCGAAGTGCACGCGGGAGGGAGCGCCGCGACCGTCGTTCCAGATGCCGTTCCGGCCCAGGATGTTCTTGTAGTAGTTGAACGTCGTCGTGGCGCCGTAGTGGGCGTCCACCGCGGCCGAGGCCCGGTCGGAGACGGCTCCGTTGCCCCAGAGGTCGTCAGAGTCGAGGAACAGGTCACCCGCCGGGCCGACACCGGTGTTGGGGTCGCCCAGGTTGTGGGCGTCCCGCGTGTTGTTGCCGTGGGTGTCGGTCAGCTCGTAGCCACCGCCGGTGTGCGCCTTGGTCTCGAGGGTCGCGTCGTAGAAGATGCCGTCGCCGGTGCCGGTCTGCACCTCGTCGTAGCTGATGAGGATGGCGCCGGACCTGGCGTCCACGAGGGTGTGCATCCGCGAGGGCACCTGGTCGGCCCGCACGCTCTTGACCAGCACGTCGTAGGCCAGGACGGGCTTGGCGCCGCCGGCCCACACGACCAGCTCACCGGACGGGGACTCCGTCTGCCTGCCGGCAGACCGACCCTCGGACACCGCCTGGCTCCGCGTCACCGTCGGGGTCGTCGAGGTGACGGCGACCTTCCCACTGGCGTTGTAGTGCACGCTCTTTTCCTGGCCGGCTGCGGTCTTCTCGACGATGAGGTCGCCACCCACGACCCGGAGGCCCTTGAAGGTGCGGTCGTAGCGGACGTGCTGCGTGCCGTCACGGTCGGTGAGGACGTTGCGCAGCACGAGCTTCTCGTCCTTGGAAAGGCCCAGCGCGGCGTGGTCCTGGTCAGCGCCGGACTGTGCGGAGGCGGCGCTGGCGACGTGGGTTGGCGCGGACTGTGGTGCGGCTGCCGCTGCGGACAGTGGTGTGGCCACTGCGGCTGCGACTGCGACGCCGAGTGCGGCGCCGGTGGACAGACGGATCACGAAAATCCTCTTCTCGGACATGCGCAGGTGTGTTGCCCGCGCTGCGTGTGGCGTCGAGTCCCCCTCCAGGGACGGCTCAGGGTTGCCGTGGGCCTCGCGCCGTGCTGACCTAACCGGCCGCCTGAAGAGCGGGTCAATGAAACTGGCGAAGACTTTGCCAAATGCGTGGGAACCCCCTGATTCGTACAGATACCAGGCACTTTTTCTCTGCCGTTGCCCAAGACGACGTCAGCCGTATGCCGTTGGCTCTCCTCGCGCGTCCACGTCGTGGATCGCTGCGCTCACCATGCGGACGCTCGCGCAAGCTCCCGGGCAGCCTCGCCCCGAGCACGACGGGAGCCCGAGCAGGGTCGGAGCCGCACCGAGCGACCCCGGAACGTAACCGGCCCGGCCACGGCGTCGTTGTCAGACCACTGCTGCGGCGCCACCCCGGCCCGCGCGCCCACCGTGGAGGCTCGATGTCGCGCCGCACCTCGTCCCAGATCCGGTCCGTCGCCGCGCTTGCGGCCGCAACCCTTGCGGGCCTAGGGCTCGTCGCGCCCGCCGCCGGACCCGCCGCCGCCGCGCCCGGCGCCGCCGCGGCCTCCACGCCGGACTCGGTCGACACCTACACCGGCCTGAAGTTCAGCGTCCCCGCGGGCAGCAACGACCTCGGACAGCCGCAGACCTGCACGATCGACGCGGACCTCTACAAGCCGCATTCCGCTAACCCCTCCGCGAGGGTGCCGGCCATCTTGACCACCAACGGGTTCGGCGGCAGCAAGGCCGACCAGGCAGGGCTGGGCGAGGCCTTCGCCAAGCGCGGCTACGCGGTGCTGTCCTACACCGGCCTCGGCTTCCCCGACAGCGGCTGCAAGATCTCGCTCGACGACCCCGGCGTGGACGGCGTCGCAGCCACCTCGTTGGTGACCTTCCTCGGGGGTGGCGGCTCCGCGGCATACACCTCATCGCAGGTGGGGGGCGCAGCTGGTGGGCCGGGGACGACGACCGTGGACTTCACGGTGCTCGACAACCCGGCCACCCACGACCCGCGGCTGGGCATGATCGGCGGGTCCTACGGTGGACAGATCCAGTTCGCTACTGCCGCAGTTGATTCCAGGGTTGACACGCTCGTCCCGCTGATCACGTGGAACGACCTGCGGTACTCCCTCGCGCCGAACAACACGAGCTTCACGAGGGGCGTGACCTATGCCAACTCTGCTCCGGGAACGGAGAAGATCGGCTGGACCGGGCTGTTCTTCGGCGTCGGCATCGCCGACGGGCTGCAGGGCGCCGCGATCGACCCGACCCGCAACGTCGGCTGCCCCAACTTCGTGCTCGAGGCCTGCGAGGCGAAGGCCACGCTGGACACCCTCGGGTACCCCACTCCGACGACGTTCGAGCTCACCGACCGCGTGTCGGTCGGCCACTACATCGACAGGGTGAAGGTGCCGACCTTCCTGATACAGGGGGAGAACGACACCCTGTTCAACCTGCAGGAAGCCGCCTCGACCTACCGCTCGCTCAAGGCGCGGGGCGTGCCTGTGACCATGGCGTGGCAGTCCTGGGGCCACTCCGGCGGGACCGGTACGAACACCGGGGCCGCCCCGGGCGAGCTCGACCTGAGCGGGCAGCACATCGAGGACACCTACCTCGGCCTGCGCATCAAGAACTGGTTCGACCACTACCTCAAGGGCTCCAGCGCCTCGACCGGTCCGGTGTTCTCCTACTTCCGCGACTGGGTCGGCTACACGGGCAGCGCCGCTCCGGCCTACGCCAGCGCGAGCAGCTACCCGGTGGGCACGCGCAAGGCGCTCTACCTCTCGTCGGCCGACGAGCTGGTCTCGTCGAAGTCCTCGATCCTGCCCGGCTCGACGTCGTGGTCCAACCCGGGAGGGGGCGCAGCCGCGTCCTACAGCGAGGTCTCCGGGCTCGAGGGCCAGGTGGCGCTCCCCAGCGGGCTCAAGACACCGTTCGACACCCCCGGCACCTTCGGCGCCTGGTCGACACCGGCGCAGTCGAAGCCACTGACGATCGTCGGCGCTCCCACCCTGGACGTGCGCTTCGAGTCCCCCACCGTGGCGCTCAGCCAGTCGGTCGGCCCCAGCGGTCAGCTGCAGGTCTTCGCCAAGCTCTACGACGTCGCCCCTGACGGCTCGAAGACCTTGGTGCACAAGCTGATCAGCCCGGTCCGCGTGGCCGACGTGACCCAGCCGGTGCACATCGAGCTGCCCGCGATCGTGCACCGGGTCGAGGCCGGCCACCGGCTCCAGCTGGTGCTCGCCAGCACCGATGCCGCCTACAAGAACGCGTATGCCGTCCAGCCGGTGACGGTGCGCGCGTCACCGCTGGCTCCGGCCACCCTCAGCCTGCCCGTGGTGCCCTGAGTCCCAGCATGCGCAGCGTCAGCCGCGAGTCAGGTGGGTCAGGCGTCCTCGTCGGGCCGGACCGCGCCGCGCACCCACGCCACGATCTCGGTCGTGGTGGCTCCCGGGGTGAAGACCTTGGCGACACCGATCTTCTCGAGCTCGGGGATGTCGGCCTCAGGGATGATGCCGCCGCCGAAGACGATGATGTCGGCGGCGTCGCGCTCCCTGAGGAGCTCCATCACCTTGGCGAAGAGGGTCATGTGCGCGCCCGAGAGGACCGACAGGCCCACCAGGTCGGCGTCCTCCTGGATGGCGGCCTCGACGATCTGCTCGGGCGTCTGGTGCAGCCCGGTGTAGACGACCTCCATGCCGGCGTCACGCAGGGCGCGCGCCACGACCTTCGCGCCACGGTCATGGCCGTCCAGTCCGGGCTTGGCCACGACGACGCGCAGGGGAGACTCAGTCATGGCCGCAGACTAGCCACTCCCGGTCGCAGACAGCGCCTCGGGTGGCGAACGCCACGGGCAGACACGCGGCAAACTTCGGCTGAACACACCATGGCCACCCCTCCAACCGCTACGTTCAGCTAGATATGTCGCAGAGCCTCCCGCGCCCTCACCGACCCGCCGCAGCACAGCGGCGCACGTCGGCGCAGACGGTGCGCCCCGGCCTCCTCACCCGGGCGACGCGTGGCGTCCGGGCCGCCGCCGCGGCGGCCGACGACGTCGTCGGGGGCGCAGCGAGGGCCCTGGCCACTCCCACCGGAGCCCTGGGTGCCGCGGTCGAGGCGGTCTGGGTGACGACCCACCTGGCGCTCTATCCGTGGGGCCTCGTGGGCCGACACGGACGCGACAGCCAGCTCGGTTTCGGGGTCGAGCACCTGCCCCCCATCCAGCGCGGCCTGCTCATCTCCGACGTCGAGGCGGCAGGCACGCCGATCCTGCTCGTGCACGGCATGGTGGACAACCGGTCGATCTTCACCCTGCTCAGGCTCGGCCTGCGTCGACGGGGCTTCGGCCGCGTGACGAGCATGAACTACTCCCCCTTCACCGCGGACGTGCGCGTGGCCGCTGCCCAGCTCGCCGAGGAGGTCGAGGCCCTCGTGGCCGAGACCGGCTACGAGCGGATCCACGTCGTCGGCCACTCGATGGGCGGCCTGATCGCCCGCTACTACGTCACCCGGCTGGGCGGCGACGAGCGCGTCCACACGCTCGTGACGCTGGGAACGCCCCACCAGGGCACCTACACGGCATACGGATGGCACAACCAGCTGACCCGTCAGCTGCGCCCGGGAAGCGGGTTGATGCGCGAGCTGGACCAGCCGGTGCCCGACTGCCGCACGAGGTTCGTCGTGTACTGGTCCGACCTCGACCAGATGGTCTTCCCGCAGCGCAACGCCGCCCTGACCCACCCCGACCTGCAGGCCCGCAACATCGACCTGCACGGCGTCGGCCACATGTCGCTGCCCATCATCGGGAGCGTCGTCCACGGCATCTCGAGCACGCTGGCGCACCTGGACTCCGAGGGGCACACCCTCACCCCTGGCGTCACCGAGCTGCGACGGCGTGGCTCCTGAGGGCGAACATTTAGGACATATGTGGCGGATTTCTGGGGAAAGATTTTGGATAACGAACTGATCACGCTACCCTCTGTCACTCCGTGTCCCCCCGCACGCAAGGTCATCGCTTCGTGAGTTCAGATTCCTACTCGGGCCGCCACCGCGCCCCAGGTCGCCACCGCGCGCCTCGTCGGGGACCCCGTTTCGCCAAGAGTGGGTACCTGCTGCCGGGGGCAGCCGCTGCCGCCCTCGTCGTGACCGCGACCGGTGCAACCGTCGCCGAGTCCGCCCCGGCCTACTTCGACCTGAACGGTGCTGCCAAGGCCCGGACCCAGGACCAGGCCGCCGCCAAGTTCAACCGTGTCGAGGCCGCCCAGCAGCGCGAGGTGCAGGTCACGGCCGTCCAGGCCCGCGTGCTCGAGGCGCAGCGGATCGCCCGCACCGCCGAGCGCAAGGCCGTCGCCAAGCGGACTGCCGCCGCCGCGGCCCTCCGCAAGGCCGAGGCCGACCGCAAGAACCGCGAGAAGTGGGTCATGCCCATCAACGGCGCGGTCTTCACGTCCGGCTACGGCTGGCGCTGGGGCCGACTGCACGCCGGCGACGACTTCGGCACCCCGGTCGGGACCCCGCTGAAGGCCATGTCCACCGGCACCGTCACCTTCGCGGGCTGGGAGGGTGGCTACGGCAACAAGATCGAGATCGAGTACTGGGACGGCACCGTGTCGGTCTTCGGCCACCTGAGCCAGATCGAGACCAGCGTCGGCGACAAGGTCGCCCCCGGCGACGTCGTGGGACTGTCGGGCAACACCGGCCACTCCACCGGCCCCCACCTGCACCTCGAGATCCACCCCGACGGCGGTGCGGCCATCGACCCCGCCCCCTGGTTGCACGACCACGGCCTGCAGTAGCAGTCCCGCAGCACCGCACGAGGCGCCCTCCGGGGCGCCTTTCGTGTATGCCGCGTCAGCGCAGTGCGAGAGCGACGCCTGAGCGCCGCGTCAGCGCCGCGACAGCGCGGAGCGGCTGCCTCCTCGGTCAGAGCTTTTCGAGTGGGGCGTAGCGCAGCAGGAACCGCTTGACGCCGGTGTCGCCGCCGAAGTCGACGTGCGCCTGCGTCTTGTCACCCTCACCCTCGGTCTTGACGACCGTGCCCATGCCGTAGCTGTCGTGGGTGACCTTGTCGCCCGAGTGCAGCGAGATCAGCGGGCGGTTGCCCGGAGAGCGGACGCCGGGGCGCTGGGCCAGGGTCGCGACGGCGGGCGTGCCCGGTCGACGCGAGGTGGTGGCTGCCTCGGCCCGCTGCCACTCGACGAGGTCGGGCGGGATCTCGTCGAGGAACCGGCTGGCCGGGTTGTACTGCGGAGCCCCCCACGCCGATCGCACGGCCGCCCGCGACAGGTGCAGCCGCTCGCGGGCGCGGGTGATGCCGACGTACGCCAGCCGGCGCTCCTCCTCGAGCTCCTTGGGGTCGCCGAGCGCCCGCAGGTGCGGGAACGTGCCGTCCTCGAGGCCGGTGAGGAAGACGACGGGGAACTCCAGGCCCTTGGCGGTGTGCAGCGTCATGAGCGTGACGACCCCGAGGTCCTCGGCCTCTTCGCCGTCCGGGATCTCGTCGGCATCGGCGACCAGCGAGACCTGCTCGAGGAAGTCCTCGAGGCTGGCGACCTCGCCGGTCTCGGCGCGGGTCTCGTCGAACTCCTGCGCGACGGCGACGAGCTCGGCGAGGTTCTCGACCCGGGTCTCGTCCTGCGGGTCGTGGCTGGCGCGCAGCTCGGCGAGGTAGCCGGACTTCTCGATGACGGCCTCCAGGAGCGCCCCCACACCCTGCTCGTCGTCGGCGTGGATGGTGCCGAGCTGCTCGAGCAGCCCGGTGAAGCCCTTGATCGCGGCGACCGAGCGGGTCGCGATGCCCGGAGCGTCCTCGGGACGGCCGAGGGCCGCGATGAACGGGATCCGCTCGCGCTCGGCGAGGGCCGCGACGCAGGCCTCGGCCCGGTCGCCGATCCCCCGCTTGGGCACGTTGAGGATGCGCCGCAGGTTGACGGTGTCCGTCGGGTTGGAGATGACCCTCAGATAGGCGAGCGCGTCCTTGACCTCACGCCGCTCGTAGAACCGTGTGCCGCCCACGACCTTGTAGGGCAAGCCAACTCGCACGAAGACCTCTTCGAGCGCTCGCGACTGGGCGTTGGTCCGATAGAACACCGCGACGTCCTTGGGCTTGACCCCGGCAGAGTCGCCGAGCTCGTCGATCGTCTTCGCGACGAAGGCCGCCTCGTCGTGCTCGTTGTCGCCGACGTAGCCGATGATGGCCGCGCCGTTGCCGCTGTCGGTCCAGAGGTTCTTCTTGCGGCGCTCGGGGTTCCTGGCGATGACCGAGTTGGCGGCCTGCAGGATCGTCTGGGTCGACCGGTAGTTCTGCTCGAGCAGGATGGTCCGCGCGTTCGGGTAGTCCTCCTCGAACTCCACGATGTTGCGGATCGTCGCGCCCCTGAACGCATAGATCGACTGGTCGGCGTCACCGACCACGACGAGCTCGGCGGGGCCGACGGACGGCCCGTCGCCGACCGGCATACCTGCGCTGCCTGCGGCGCCACCCACGAGCTCGCGGACGAGCTGGTACTGGGCGTGGTTGGTGTCCTGGTACTCGTCGACCAGGACGTGACGGAACCGGCGACGGTAGTGCTCGGCCACGTCGGGGAAGGCCTGGAGGATGTTGACGGTCGTCATGATGAGGTCGTCGAAGTCGAGCGCGTTGGCCTGGCGCAACCTCCGCTGGTAGCCGGTGTAGGCCTCGGCGAGCATCCGCTCCTGGTGGGTCCCCTCGACCACCTGCGAGGCGAACGTCTCCTCGTCGACCAGCTCGTTCTTGAGGTTGGAGACCTGGTGGCTGAACGACCGGGGCGGGTAGCGCTTGGGGTCGAGGTCGAGGTCGCGCATCACCATCGCCATGAGGCGCTGGCTGTCGGCGGCATCGTAGATGGAGAAGGTCGTCTTGAGCCCGACCTTCGCAGCCTCGCGGCGCAGGATCCGCACGCAGGCCGAGTGGAAGGTCATGACCCACATCGCCTTGGCGCGCGGCCCGACCAGGGACGCGACCCGCTCGCGCATCTCGGCCGCGGCCTTGTTGGTGAAGGTGATGGCCAGAACCTGCCCCGGCTGCACGCCCCGGGCCGCCAGCAGGTAGGCGATGCGGTTGGTGAGCACGCGCGTCTTGCCCGAGCCCGCGCCGGCGACGATGAGCAGCGGACCGCCCTCGTGCAGGACGGCCGCGCGCTGCTGCGGGTTGAGTCCCTCGAGCAGCGTCTCAGGATCGGTGTGCCGGCTGCTCGCCTCGTCAGGGCCGCGCCCCTCGGCGGCGGCTTGGGCCCACGTCGGGACGCCGCGGTCGTCGACCGCGGTCGCCCGGGCAGCCGCAGCCGTCGGGCGCGTGCCGGGGGCCGGCGGGTCGGCAGGGCCCTGTTCGTTGAAAGGGCCGTGCCCGTTGGCAGGGAAGAGGTCGTCGAAGAGCGTGCTCATGTTGCACCCAGCCTACGTGTCCCCAGCGACAGGACTACCGCAGGTACGACCACAGTGTTACCCGGGGTAGCACTGCGGTAGCATCCGGGCATGAAGGTCAGTGTGAGCCTGCCCGAGGAGGACATCGAGTTCCTCGACGCGCTGGTGCTCGAGGCCAGCGCTGAGTCGCGTTCTGCCGCCCTGCACCAGGCGGTGAGCTCGCTGCGTTCGTCGCGTCTGGAGGCGGCCTACGAGGCGGCCTGGGCGGATTGGCGCGACTCCGGCGAGGCCGAGGCGTGGGAGTCCACGACCGGAGACGGCATCGATGCGGCGGGGTGAGATCTGGCTGGCCGACCTCGAGCCCGTCATCGGAGGCGAAGCCGACAAGGCTCGCCCCGTCGTGGTCGTGAGCAACAACGGCGCCAACACCGCAGCCGAGCGACTGGGCCAGGGTGTGGTGACGGTGGTGCCCGTCACCAGCAACGTCAAGACGGTCTACGCCTTCCAGACCTATCTGCCGCGCGCAGGCACCGGACTGCGGCACAACTCCAAGGCCCAGGCCGAGCAGGTTCGGTCGATCGACGCACGCCGGCTCTCGCGCAGGGTCGGCATCGTGCCGGCGGCACAGCTGCGCGAGCTCGACGACGCGCTGCGCGTCCACCTGGGGCTCTGACCTCATAGGCTCGAGATCGTGACCCGTCTCGTCGTCCCGGATGTCCGGTACCAGGACTCCTACCTGGCCGCGACCGACGAGTTCACGGTGTCCGGGGAGCAGCGCGACGGTGATGGCGACCTGGCCCAGCCCGCCGAAGCGGGATACGAGGGTTACCAGTTCACCCGTGAAGGCCTGGAGGACCCCGCCGAGTTCGCGCGTTTCGTGGCGCAGCGACGGCGGGCCGCCGACGAGGACGCACCGCGGAGGTCCGGCTGGACCGCCTGCACCTTCCGCTGGATCGTCGACGACACCGACTGGTACGTCGGATCGCTCGCGCTGCGCCACGAGCTGACCGACTACCTCCTGCGCGAGGGCGGTCACATCGGCTACAGCGTCCGGCCGACAGCCCGCCAGCGTGGCCATGCGCGTGAGGCACTGCGCCTGGCCCTGCCCATCGCGCGCGACGAGCTCGGTCTCGACCGGGTGCTGGTGACCTGCCTGGAGGACAACGAGGCCTCGAGACGAGCCATCGAGGCGAACGGCGGCGTCTACGAGGACTCGCGCAACGGCACCCGCCGCTACTGGATCGAGCTGTGAACGTCGACCCCCACCCGGTCACGGGTGAGCGGTTCGAGTCGCCGGTGCCGCCGGGCAGCGGCTGGCCGGGCGACCCGGCGTCGGCCGCCACCCCTGTGGCCCGCAACGCGTCCCAGACCGACGCACTCGCCTGCACCTCACCCGATGTGGCCGAGCTCGATGCCCGGATCTCGGTCTGTCGCGCGTGTCCGCGACTCGTCGAGTGGCGTGAAACCGTTGCGACACAAGGCCGCCGGGCCTCCTTCGCGGACCAGCCCTATTGGGGCAGACCGGGGCCGGGCTTCGGCGACCCAGCTGCCCAGGTGCTGGTCGTGGGGCTGGCTCCCGCTGCCAACGGCACCAACCGCACGGGACGGATGTTCACCGGCGACCGGTCGGGCGACTGGCTGTATGCCGCGTTGCACCGCGCCGGGTACGCCAGCCAGCCGCAGTCGTGGGCGAGCGGTGACGGGCTGGTGCTGCACGGCATACGCATCATCGCAGCGGTGCGGTGCGCTCCGCCGGCCAACAAGCCCACCACGACGGAGCGGGCCGCCTGCGCGCACTGGCTGGACCGCGACCTCGAGCTCGCCGCGCCGGGGTTGCGGTCGATGCTCGCACTGGGCTCGATCGCCTGGGACGCGACGCTCGGCAGTGCCCGACGACTCGGCTGGGACGTGCCACGCCCCAAGCCGCAGTTCGGGCACGGGGCGGAGACAGTGCTGGTGTCCCCCGACGGGCGGCCGGTCCGGCTCGTCGGGAGCTACCACGTGAGCCAGCAGAACACCTTCACGGGCAAGCTCACCGAGGCGATGCTCGACGCGGCGATCGCCAGGCTGCGACCGGTGCCCTGATGGTGCTGCTCGCGGTGCCCCACCTGCGGTTCCGCCATTCGTTCCTCGCTGCGGCGGACGAGTTCCGCGCCAACGGGGAGTCGGCTCACGACGGGGTGCTCAACTGGCCTGCCGAGGGCGACTTCCCGGGCGTCGTGTTCACACGGGAGGGCCTGGAGGACCCGGCCGAGTTCGCCCGGCTGGTGGCCAACCGGGTTGGCGACGCCGAGCCGACGAGCGTCCGGCCACCCCGCTGGACCACGGCGACCTACTGGTGGCTGGAGGACCCCGAACTCGCCGACGAGTTCGTGGGGTCGATCTCGTTGCGGCACCACATCGACCACCCCCTGCTGGCGACCGTCGGCGGTCACGTCGGCTACTCGGTGCGCCCGAGCGCCCGCCGCCGCGGTTTCGCCAGCGACGCGCTGCGACAGGTCGTGCCGCGGGCGGCGGCACGCGGCATACCGAGGCTGCTGGTGACGTGCGACCTCGACAACGTGGCATCGGCGCGGACCATCGAGGCCAACGGGGGCGAGTTCGAGGGCGAGCTGCGCGGCAAGCGGCGCTACTGGATCGCCACCTGACCTCGACGCCTATGGTGTTGGGCATGGCCATGTCGCGCGCCCTCGTCGTCCCCCGCAACGGTGACTCCTCGGTCCTGGAGGTCCAGGAGACAGAGGTGGCACCGCCCGGTCAGGGCGAGGTGCAGGTCGAGGTCGCGGCGGTCGGGGTCAACTTCATCGACGTCTACCAGCGACAGGGCGTCTATCCCCTCTCCACCCCGTTCGTCTCGTGCTCCGAGGGGTCCGGCACCGTCACGGTGGTGGGGCCAGGGGTTGACGACGTCGCGGTCGGCGACCGCGTCGCCTGGGGCGCCGGCCTCGGTGCGGCCGGCTCCGTGGTCAACCGGGCCGCCGACTCACTCGTGCCCGTGCCCGACGGGGTCGAGCTGGACGTGGCGGCCGCGGCGATGCTCCAGGGCATGACCGCGCACTACCTCGTCAACTCGACGTATGCCGTGGGGCCGGGGACCGTGGCCCTCGTGCACGCGGCTGCGGGCGGCGTGGGGCAGCTGCTCGTGCAGATGGTGACCGCCAAGGGCGGTCGGGTGATCGCGACCGCCGGGTCGCCCGACAAGCTCGAGATCGCTCGCGGCCTGGGGGCGGAGACGGTGATCAACTACCGGGAGTCCGAGGACCTCGCCGCGGAAGTGCGAGCGGCCAATGGTGGCAACGGAGTCCACGTCGCCTACGACGGAGTCGGCAAGGCGACGTTCGACGCCTCGCTGGCGTCGCTGCGCCCCCGTGGGCTGATGGTCCTCTTCGGTGGTGCCAGTGGGCAGGTGCCGCCCTTCGACATCCAGCGGCTCAACGCCCTGGGCTCGCTGTTCCTGACCCGCCCGACCCTGGGCAGCTACACCGCCACCCGCGAGGAGCTGCTCGAACGCGGCACCTCGGTGCTCGGCGACATCGCAGCCGGACGGCTGGCGATCGAGATCGGCGGACGCTACCCGCTCACCGACGCGGCGACCGCCTACGACGACCTCGAAGCCCGCCGGACGACCGGCAAGCTGCTGCTGGTCCCCTGACCTGACACCGGAGCACGGCAGGATGGGCCCATGGCTCCCGCCGCTGACGCCGTGCCGTGGGTGCTGCACGTCGACCTCGACCAGTTCCTCGCAGCGGTCGAGATCCTGCGGCACCCCGAGCTGGCCGGTGTGCCGCTGATCGTCGGCGGTCGCGGCGATCCCACCGAGCGGGCCGTGGTGTCGACAGCCTCCTACGAGGCGCGTGAGTTCGGGGTCCGGTCAGGCATGCCGTTGAAGGTCGCCGTGCGCCGGTGTCCCGAGGCGGTGCTCCTGCCCGTCGACTTCCCGGTCTACGAGGAGGCGTCCGCGCGGGTCATGGAGGTGCTCAGGGGTATGCCGGGTGCGGTCGTGGAGGTGCTCGGCTGGGACGAGGCCTTCGTGGGGGTGACGACCGACGACCCCCTGGCCTATGCGCAGGCGATCCGCGCCGCCGTGCTCGAGGCCACCGACCTGCACTGCTCGGTCGGCATCGGCGACACGAAGGTGCGGGCCAAGATCGCCACCGACTTCGGAAAGCCCCGGGGGGTCTTCGAGCTGACCCGCGACAACTGGTTCGAGGTCATGGGCGACCGTCCGACGATCGCCTTGTGGGGCGTGGGTTCCAGGATCTCGCAGCGGCTGGCGTCCCACGGCTACCAGACGGTGCGCGACCTCGCCGAGGCCGACGAGGCGACCCTGGCGGCCGAGTTCGGGCCGACCATGGGCCCGCACTACGGCCGGCTCGGGCGCGGGGTGAGCTCCGCGACCGTCGACGACACCCCGTGGATCGCCCGGGCCCACGGACGCGAGACGACCTACCAGGCCAACCTCGTCGAGCCCCAGCAGGTCGAGGTCGCGATCCGGGCGTTGGCCGAGCAGGTGGTCGAGGACATCCGTCGCGAGGGCAGGGCCTGCCAGCGCGTCTTCCTCAAGGTGCGGTTCGCGCCGTTCTTCACGACCAACCGGGTCCGCAAGCTGACCGAGCCCACCTTCGACGTCGACGTCATCGCCTCCACCGCGCTGGCCCTCCTCGCGGCCCTGGCGGACGACCGCCCCATCAGGCTCCTCGGGGTCCGGGCCGAGATGGTGCCGCCCGAGGGTGGCTACATCGACCCACGGACCACCGGACGCGGCGGTCCGAGTGCCAGGGCCGCCGGCACCGGGGGCGGTGTGGAGGACTCCTCGCCGGGAGCGACGGCGGACACCTCGCGCGAAGGATGACCGGTCAGCGCGCCCCCCGCTGACCGGTCGGCACGCTCGAAGGCGCCCGGCTCAGTTCCAGAGCGCTGCGACCGCGACGTTGAGCACGCCCAGGGCGCCCGACGCCATCACGAGTCCACGGTTGAGGGGAGCGCCACGCTTGGCGCGACCGCGGGCGATCTCGATGCATGCGGCGGCCGCGATCGCGACGACCAGCTTGACCCCGATCTTGGGGTGGTTGAGGTCCTTGTCGAGCGAGGAGATCGCCTCGGCCATGCCGACCAGGACCAGACCGGTCAGGACCTGGGCGCGGGCGCCGATCGACATCAGCTCGACGGTGTCGAGCCCCTTGCGCGCGAAGGCGGCCCAGCCGCCGACCAGCGCTGCCATGCCCAGGAGGTGGAGCACCACGACGAGGTTGTAGACGAAGTCCATGGCCTCACCCTAGCCCGCAGGGTTGACCACCAAGCCGTGCGGATCGCCTGCGCGACCCACGCCCTCGTTCAGAGCAGGCGACGGCCCATGGCCCAGGCGGTCAGCTCGTGACGTGACGACAGCTGGAGCTTGCGCAGCACCGAGGAGACATGCGTCTCAACGGTTTTCACCGAGATGAACAGCTCCTTGGCGACCTCCTTGTACTGGTATCCGCGCGCGATGAGTCGCATGACCTCGCGCTCGCGGGCCGAGAGCCGGTCGAGCTCCTCGTCGACCTGAGCCACCTCGCCGGCCGCCGCACCGAACGCGTCGAGCACGAAGCCGGCCAGCCGCGGAGAGAACACGGCGTCGCCGTCGGCCACGCGCTGGATCGCCCGGGTCAGGTCGGTGGCACTGATCGTCTTGGTGACGTAGCCGCGCGCCCCTGCGCGGATCACCGCGATGACGTCCTCGGCGGCATCCGAGACCGACAAGGCGAGGAACCGCACCGGCTGGCCGTCCGCGGTCTCCAGCCCCTTGCAGCCGTGCAGCACGTCGATGCCACCGTTGCCGTTGCCGCCCGGCAGGTGCACGTCGAGCAGGACGACGGGCGGCTTGGTCTGGCGGATCACCGCGATGGCGGAGTCCACGTCGGGCGCCTCGCCCACGATGGAGACCGTGGTGCCGAGCTCGGCACGGACTCCCGAGCGGAACATGCGGTGGTCGTCGACGAGGACGACCTCGACCGGCTTCTTCTCAGGCGTGTTCACGGGTCTCCTCCGAGACGGGTTGCGGATTATCTGGGTCGGACTGGGGCTGTGGGTGTCGCTGGGCCGCAGGCAGGGTGAGGCTGACCTCGGTGCCCTGCTCGAGGCGGCGGACCCTCGCGGCACCTCCGTGCCGCTCCATCCGCCCGAGGATCGACTGACGGACACCGAGCCGGTCCTCGGGGATCTCGCTGACCTCGAACCCCGGCCCGTGGTCGCGCACGAAGGCCTCCACCCCCGAGGGTCCGACCTCGAGGTAGAGCGAGACGGGCGGGGCCCCGTGGCGGACCGCGTTGTGCAGGGACTCGCGCACAGCACGGACGAGGGCCTGCCCGCCGTCGTCCAGCGGCCGGTCCCCGGTCGACACCACCTCGATGGGCGTGCCGTGCAGGTCCTCGACCTCGTGGGCGGCCTCGACCACCGCGGTGGCAAGGCTGGCATCGGAGTCGGAGGGGCCGGCATACAGCCACGAGCGGAGCTCGCGCTCCTGGGCACGGGCGAGCTGGGTCACTGCGCCGGCGTCGCCGGCCTTGCGCTGGATGAGCGCCAAGGTCTGCAGCACCGAGTCGTGGAGGTGGGCCGCGATGTCGGCGCGTTCGGTCGCGCGGGCGAGCTCGGCCTGCTCGTGGCGCAGGTCCGACCAGAAACGAAGGGCCCAGGGGGCGGAGATCAGGGCCACACCGGCCAGGACCGCCAGGACCGCTGCGCCGATGTCCCAGATCGCTGCGAGGGACCGGCCGCGCGTAGCCATGATGACCAGGCCGGTGAGGGCCAGCACCCCACCGAACGCGAGGCGCGCAACGCTGAATCGCCTTGTCCCCGTTTCGGATCCGAGCCAGCGCCCGCGCTGGGAGTCGTCGAGCTGGGACCAGGCGAGAACCGCACCGGCGGCCACGACCAGGAGGGGGACGAGAATGCCGAGGCGCGCGTTGAGACCGGCGTTCTGGGCCACGACGACGAGGCCGATGCCGAGCAACAGCCCACCCACGAGAAGCACGCGGGTCGCGTCCCGCTCGATGGTGCCCGTCACCGGATCGGGCTGGGTGCGGCCGGCTGCCGCGACCGCTGCCGCATCAGCCGGGTCGACCGCGCGACGACCGGCCCGGACCATGCCACCCCGGGACTGTGGCGTGAGCGCCCACAGGAAGATGTAGGCCACCAGCCCGGCTCCGGTGGGGATCGAGATCAGCACGAACCCCAGCCGGATCCACCGAACCGGCCAGCCCAGGTGCTGGGCCAGACCGACCGCGACGCCGCCGATCACCTTGCCCTCGACGGGTCGCGTGAGGGTCGGGCGAGCGGCACGGCGCTCTGCGGCCCTTGCCTCCGCTGGGGGGACGGGCCGCTCGTAGGGAGTCGGCATGTCCTCATCCTGACGCACGAACCGGTGGATGCCGAGCAGATTCAGGGTGCGCGGACGCTGCTTCAGGGTCAGTTCAGGGTCGACCCTCATGGCAGGGCCCCCGTCGCACGGACACCATTGATGACATGACGCAGACCCCTGGGCCGACCGCCGGCCCGACGAACCCCACCCACGCGACCGGCCTCGACCGGTTCTTCGGCTGGATCCGCTCCGTGGACCTTCGCCGGGACGCCGACGACAAGTGGCTGGCCGGCGTGTGCTCCGGCATCGCCACGCGCCTCGGTGTGGACCCCATCGTCATCCGGGCAGCCCTGGTGCTCCTGGTGATCCTCGGTGGCGTCGGCATCACCATCTACCTCATCGCCTGGGCCTTCCTGCCCAACAACCGCGACGAGATCGTCGCCGAGAAGGCGCTGCGCGACGGTGACGTGCTCGGGATCATCCTGCTCGTCATCATCGGCCTGTCCCTGGTCGGCGGTACCGGTCTTGCCGGCGACACCCCCGGCGTCGGGTGGATCTGGTGGGTCGTGGTTCCCATCGGTCTCGTCGTCTGGCTGGTGACCCGCAACCGCGACGGCAAGGCCCGCTCGCAGACGCCGTACGGGCCGAACCCCTATGCACCGGCTCCCTCCGGCCAGGCCCCCTACGCGCCGAGTCCCTACGCGCCGGCTCCCTACGGCGAGGCTCCCCACGCGGCCACCGGGACGTGGGGCGCCGAGGGCGGGTACCCGCAGACCACCGCCACCGCGACCGTGGCCACCGCGAGCGCCTCGCCCGCGACCTTCACCCCAGAGACCCAGGAGTATGCCGCCGTGCCACCGACCACCTACGCCCCCGCGCCCGCGGACACGCCTCCGGGCGGCACCTACTTCGCTCCACCCACCCCGGCCGCTCCGCAGCCACCACGTCCCCCCAAGGTGCCGCGTCGACGCAGCGGTGGCTTCGTCTCGGTGCTGCTCATCGGCGGCCTGGCCGTCGCGGCCTACGGTGCGACGCTGTCGATCCACCGGGCGGCCCACTGGGCCGGCAGCGACGAGACGGTGGCCATGGCTGCCGCCCTCGGTGTCCTCGGCCTCGGCACGCTGGTGCTCGGCCTGCTGGGCCGACGGGCTGGTCTCACCGGCTTCCTGGCCATCGTGCTCGCCCTCGTCACGTGGACCGCGTCGGTCGTGCCCGACGTGACGTTGGGCGGAGGTGTCGGCGAGCGCACGTGGCGTCCCTCGACCAGCGACACCACGTCCTCCTACCGGCTGGGCATCGGGTCGGCGGAGCTCGACCTCGCCCGCGCCCAGGACAACCCCGGCACGGCTCGGGAGATCGAGGCCCGCGTGGGCATCGGCGAGCTGAGGATCTACATCCCCTCGAACCTCACGGTCGAGGTCCGCAGCTCGGTCGCCGCCGGGGACATCTCCCGCGTCGACAGCCCTGACCTCGGCACCAATGGCGACCCTGTCCCGCTGGACAACGGCGACGGCCGCAACATCAGCACCGTGGAGACGTTCGGCACGGGAAGTCCCGACGTCGTGGTGACCGCGCACGTCGGCCTGGGCCAGATCCTGATCGGCAAGGAGTGACCGCGATGACCAACCCCGAAGCACCCCAGGACGAGACGACACAGGTGGAGCAGGCAGTGCAGACCCCCACGACCCAGTCCGACCCGACCCCGAGCGACCCGACCCAGGCCGACGTGACCCGGACGACCGAGCGGACCGAGCAGCTCGACACCACGGACGCGACCCGCGCCATCGAGGTCGACGAAGCGCCAGTGTGGGCCGAGCCCACCGACGCCCGGGTGGCCGCCGACGATGCCGGCTGGCCCCCCGCCATCCCGGAACGCCCCAGCGGCCCGCACGCCCCTGCCATCGTGCTGGGACTGGTCTGCCTGGCCGTGGCGAGCATCGTGCTGGCCCAGGAGGTCGGGAGTCTGAGCGTCGACTGGGGCGACATCGGCCCACTCGGGATCGTGGCGGCCGGTGCCCTGCTCGTGCTGTTCGGGCTCGCCGGGCTGCTCAGCTCACGACGCAAGTCGCAGTGACGCAGGCCTAGCCGGCAAGCCAGCGCTTCATGTGCGGCGCGAACGAGCGGCTCAGGTAGTAGTGCTCGAGCTCGTCGCGCCGCACCCAGCGCACCGCCTCGGTCGAACCCCCCACGTCGTGGACGACGGGGTCGGTCGGCTGAGGGCACCACGCGGCATACACGATCCGCACGGCGTGGAAGTCCTCCAGGCGCCCGCTGGGCGCCCGGCCGATCCAGTGCGAGGTGTGCGCCTCGAGCAGGCGAACGGCTTCCACCTCCTGGCCACTCTCCTCCCAGACCTCGCGGTGCAGGGCGGCCACAGGGGCCTCGCCCGGGTCGAGCCCCCCGCCGGGCAGGGTCCACCGCCCGGGCGCGGAGGTGAGGGCGGACAGCTCGGTGAGCAGGACGCCGCGCTCGCTCGTGACCACGCCGTAGGCCGCGGCGCGCTGGTACGGGCGCGCCTCCTCCCCCGGCTCGAGCACGAGCCCCGGGTCGGTGGGCACCGGGCTGGCGACGCTCGCCACGGCTGAGGCGGCGGTCACGGTGTAGGTGAAGAGGAGAGCGCCGTCCGCGTCGCGCTCGGCGTCACGCAGCAGGGGACGTGACCACCCGAGGCGAGCCAGCTCACGGACCGGGTCCGCACCGTGCCCCAGGACGAACTCGGCCACCACGCGACCTCCGGCGGCGTTGGCCCGGACCATCACCCGTTCACTGCTGAACGGGGGCCCCTGGCTCGGCGTGGGGGTCTCGGTCACGAGGCACCGGCCCGCCGGTACTCGGCCTCGGCGAGCGCGGCGACCGAGGGCCAGTCCTGCGCGGGCGCGACGGTGCGGTTGGTCTCGGTGATGCCCTGGCGCAACTCGGGGTCGCTGAGCAGCCGCGCCAGTCCGCGGGCGAGGGCGTCGTCATCGGGTCCGAGGAGTCCGTTGACACCGTCGACGACGAAGTCGCCCACCCCGGTGTCCTGCCGCGCGACGACGGGAAGCCCGGCGGTACGCGCCTCGAGGGCGGCGATGCCGAAGGCCTCCAGGCGGGCGGGAGTCAGGTAGATGTCGCTGTCCCAGTAGCGATCCCGGAGCTCATCCCGACCCACGCGGCCGGGCATGGACACCCAGTCGGTCATGTCGTGGTGGGCGGCGAACCGTTCCAGCCGCCGTCGCTCCGGCCCCTCCCCGAAGAGCGTGAGGCGCATCCGTGGTCCGGAGCCGCCCGAGGTGGAGACGAGCTCCTTCGCCCTGGCTGCGACCTCGAGGACAGCAAGCGGGCGCTTGCGCGCCGCGAACCGCATCGCCGCCACGACCTCGACCGGAGCGTCAGCCGCGCGGGCCGGGCGCGGCGGCGGCCGCCACACGCTGGTGTCGATGCCGTTGGGAAAGACGCGCACCTCGGTGCCCCGACCGACCACGGCTTGCACGGAGGCCGCCGCGACACCGGAGACCGCGGACAGGGCTGCCCCCTTGGCGCCCCATCGCCGAGCGTGGCCGAGGGCGCGAAAGAGGGGTTGCGAGCGCTCCATCAGGCAGTGCCAGGTGATCGCGGTGGGCATCCCCAGCCCCAGCGCGACCCCCGCCAGATCCGTGGCGAACGGGCTCACCACCCCCATGTGGACGTGGGCCACGTCGAACCCACCCGCCTGAAGCCGTCGCCGTACCTCCGGTGGCGCGAACGGGTTGACGGGCAGCTCCCACGGGAGGCGGACCGCCATCCGGTGGACAGGCACGCCGTCGACGTCCTCGATGAAACCGTGCCGCTCGCCGCGCTCCCCGACCGTGGCGGTGAAGACCTCGACCTCGTGTCCGCGGGACCGCAGCTGGGCCGCGAGGTCGTGCGTCTGGACCTCGATCCCACCCAGCCTGGGCAGGTAACAGTCGGTCAGCAGGGCCACCTTCACGGACCTGAGCCTGCCATGCGTCAGGATGGCCCGTGATGACCCACACCCGGAAGCACACCCTGGTGGCCTTCCACGCCCACCCCGACGACGAGGCCCTCCTCACCTCGGGGACGTTGGCGCGGGCAGCGGCAGAGGGCCACCGGGTGGTCGTCGTGGTGGCCACCGACGGCGCCCTCGGCCTGGCTGCGGACGCCTACGTCGCCGACGGGGGGTTGGCCGCGCGACGCCTTGAGGAGCTGCGCCGGTCGGCGTCCGCGCTCGGGGTCGCCCGCGTCGTCTACCTCGGCTACGCCGACAGCGGCATGGGACCCGAGCTGCTGCCCGACCCGCCCGAGCGAGTCCGGTTCATCCAGGCACCGCTCGAGGAGGCCGCCGCCCGGCTGGCCGAGATCCTCCGCGACGAGGACGCCTCGGTGCTGACCACCTACGACCGCAACGGCGGCTACGGACACCGCGACCACGTCCGCGTCCACGAGGTCGGCCAGCGGGCGGCATACCTCGCCGGCACGCCGCGGGTGCTCGAGGCGACGGTCCCGCGCGACACGATCGCGCGCGCCGTCCGCCTCGCGGCCAAGGTCTACCCGTTCCCCCCGGACTTCGACCTGGCGGCGTTCAGCCGCGCGTTCAGCGCCAGGTCCGCGATCACGCACCGCATCGACGTGCGCCGGTATGCCGCGGCGAAGCGGGCTTCGATGCGCGCGCACGCCTCCCAGTCGAGCGCGGACGGTGGGGCAGATCGCACGCTCGCTGCGTTCCTGCGGATCCCGCGGCCGGTGTACGACCTGGTCTTCGGACGCGAGTGGTTCATCGACCCGGCCCGACCGGCGGGGCTGCCGGTGTCGCACGACGTCTTCGAGGGGTTGGGGTGACGAGCGAGAGGGTTGAGCCCGCGGGTGACGCGGCCGACGCACGCGAGGTGGCCGACCGTGAGCCGGCACAGCCGCGCAGGTCGCGGTCGCGGGTTCGCACGGTCGTGCAGGCCGGGGTCGGCCTGGCACTGGCGGCCGTGCTGCTGGTCTACGTCCTGCCCCGCCTGGCCAAGACCAACTGGTCCGACGTGTGGGCGGTCCTGTCTCACGTGCCGCCGACGACCTTCGCGCTGCTGCTTGCGGGGGTCGTGGTGGGGCTCTACTGCTACACCTTCACCCTCACGGGTTCGCTGCCCGGCCTGAAGCACTGGCAGGCGCTCATCGTCAACGTCGCAGGTTCCTCCGTCGGCAACCTGCTGCCGGGCGGAGGGGCGGCCGGTCTGGCGGCGACCTACACGATCTGCCGGTCGTGGGGCTTCTCGCGGCGCGACATCTCGACCTCCGCCATCGTCACCGGCGTCTGGAACGTCCTGTCCCGCGTGGCACTGCCCCTCATCGCGATCTTCGCGTTGTTCGCCGGACGCGACTCCGACGTCCCACCGGCGCTCGGCGACGCGGCTGTCGCCGGTGCGCTGACCGGTGGGGTGATCCTCGCGGTCTTCGTGTCGATCCTCGTGTCCGAGCGGGCCGCGATCGCGATCGGCCAGGGCATCGACAAGGTCATCGGCCGGCTCTGGCGACGGCGCAGCATGAGCGTGCGGTCGCTCGTCATCGACCTGCGCCTGCGGATCAACGACGTGGTGCGCACCGGGTGGCTCAGCATGACGCTGGGGCTCGTCGGCTTCTTCGGGGTGTACTACCTGCTGTTCCTCGTCTGCATGCACACGACGCGGGTCGACCTCTTCTATGGGCAGCTCTTCGCCGCCTATGCCATCGGCCGGCTGCTCACCGCCGTCGGGTTGACCCCCGGGGGGCTCGGGATCACCGAGAGCGGCACCGTCGCGGCCCTGGTGGCCTGGGGCGCGAATCCGGCCGACGCCCTCGCTGGCGTCGTGCTGTTCTCGTGCTTCACTCACCTCATGGAGATCCCGTTGGGGGCCCTCGGCTGGGCGGCCTGGACGGTCAGCCCCAAGAGCACGCACGCCGACGAGGCCGACGACGCCGCCGCGAGCCTGGAGCGACCGACGTGAACGGGCCGACAGCCGCCGGCGAGGGAGCCGACGCCGGCGAGGGAGCCGACGTGGGCAAGGGCAACGACGCTGGTGAGCGCGCCGACTACCACGTGCGCATGCAGAAGGAGCGGCGGGCCCGTGAGTCGGCGAAGGCGCAGGTGCTGCTCGACGAGTTCGTCCGCACCGCCCGCGACCGGGGCCTGGCCACCACTGAGCTGTCGGCGCGCACCTGGCGCGGTCCCCGCCGCTACAGCACAGGGGTGCGTGGCTGGTACCTCCGGCGGGACCGCTCGGTCGCCGTCGACTCCGACGGCCGCTACTACGTGCTGCTGGTACCCCCACGACCGCTGGCCCGGTTCCGCGGCGTCGAGATCGACCCGAGCGACCCGCCCCTGCAGGTGGGCGAAGGCGCTCGCGACGGCGAGTCGATCGCGTTGTCCGAGCTGATCCGGCTGCGGCTCGAGGCCGGCGACGACTTCTCGACCTGACCGGCCGCTTTCCCGCCCGCGTCCTTCCGACTTGTTGCCACCTGGTGGTCACGAAGCCCCGGTTTCGGGCGTCTGGTGACGACCTCGCGGCAACAAGTCGCGGTGGGGAAGACCAGCCTGCTCAGCGCTTGACGAGTCGGCGGACCTGACGGGTGCGCGCTTCGTCGGCGATGACGTCGTCCTGGGCCTCCGGCTCGAACGGGCGCCCGGTTGCCTGCTCCGCGGCAAGCCCGATCAACGCGTCCGCAAAGACCGGGTTCGCCGGCAGGATCGGTCCGTGCAGGTAGGAGCCGAACACGTTGGCCGTCCGCGCACCTTCGGTGCCGTCGGTGCCGTTGTTGCCGAACCCCGACCGCACCGTCCCGAACGGCGCCTGCCCCGCGCCGAGAGTCGTCGACCCAGAGTGGTTCTCGTACCCCACCACGTCTCCGAAGTCGGTGGTCAGCACGACCGGCCCGATCATCCGCTTGGCATTGCCCTGGGTGGTGACGTCGAGGATGCCCAGCCCCGGCAGCCGCTTGCCGTCGACGGTGATGAACGCGTTCCCGAGCAGCTGGTACATCCCGCAGATCATCAGCATCGGCGTCCCGGCGTCGGCCAGACCACGCAGCCGGTCGGCGATCTGCTCGAGGTCCGCCTCGACCCGCACCTGACCGGAGTCCTGGCCACCGCCACCGACCACGAGGTGCGCGACCTCGGGAAACTCGCCGCCCGGGTGGTGCTGGTGCACGACCGGGCTGTAGCCGTGGCGCCGGATCCGCGCCGCCAGCGTCCGCGTGTTGCCGAGGTCGCCGTAGATGCTCATCTCGCGCGGGTAGAGGTGCACCACGTGGATCGCGCCCTTGCCCGCGCGGTCGGCGTCCGGCACGCGCGCCGAACCCGCCGGCTCGCCGGGGATGTGGACGTCCTGCGGGTATGCCGCGGAGTCACCCGAGGTGGTCATGACGCCTCCTCGCCGATGTCGGGCAGGTCGTAGCGGGCGGCCAGGGTGCGGCGCAACGCCATCATGGCCGTGTAGGTGCAGAAGATCCGCTTGGGCTCGTCGGGGTGCTGGGCGAGGAACGCGTCGAGCGCCTCGTCGAGGTCGGGCTCCACCGCCGCCACTGGGACGTCGTCGTACTGGAGCCGCAGCGCCATGTCGTAGCCGCGGACACCGCTCGTGATCGTGACGCCGCGGGTCCGCAGGCTCTCGAAGCTCACGTCATAGAGCCAGGAGACGTCGCGACCGTCCGCGTAGTTGTCGTTGATCGCGATCATCGTCGCGACCGGGGTCGAGCCATAGGTGCCCAGGGCCACGGTGAAGCCGGCCGGGTTCTTCACCAGGACCAGCTCGAGTGGCTGGCCGTCGACCATGACCACCTCGCCGCGACCGAACGGCGGGGTGACCGCTCGCAACGCCTCGGCCGCAGCCGCTGGGTCGAACGCGTCTCCCAGCAGCATCCGGGCCGTCGCCGTGGCCGCCGTGGCGTTGATCATGGCGGCGAGTCCGCGCTGCTGGAGCTCGAGCGGCCCGACCGTGCCGCCGGCCTGCTCGCCGTCCCTACCGCCTGCGCCGAACACGACCTCGAAGGTCCGTTCGTCGGACGGCTTGAGCAACCCGTCGTCCGGCCCTGCCACCGGCGCGACGAAGTCGTCGTCGAACCGGACGTCCTGCTCTTGGAGCTCGGGCAGCCGGTCGGCGATGGACGCGTCGACCCCGAAGTACTGCACCGCCACCCCTTCGGCGATCCGGTCACGGATCCGCGAGACGAAGGAGTCGTCGAGGTTGAGCACCACCCCCACCGTGGCCTGCTCGGCGAGAGACGCGAGCAGCTTTGCGGTGTGGTCGATCTCGGCGAACCGGTCGAGCTGGTCACGAGCGACGTTGAGCAGCAACGCATGCGTCGGCCGGACCGCGGCGGCGAACTTCAGCGCGTGGGCCTCGTCGAGCTCGAGCACAGCCATGTCCGCCTTGAGCCGGCCGCGGACGGGCAGCTCGCCGAGCATCGAGGAGATGACCCCGCGGGTGAAGTTCGAGCCGGTCGGGTTGGTGAAGACGGTGCGTCCGTGGGCGCGCAGCACCGCGACCAGCATCTTGGTGGTCGTGGTCTTGCCGTTGGTGCCGGTGACGACGACGATCCCGCCGGGCACGCCGGCCAGCGCATGGGCGAGGAACCCGGGGTCGATCCGCTCGGCGACCAGGCCCGGGAGCGCCGAGCCTCCGCCGCGCAGGCGCGAAGCCGCCCGCGCCGCCTTGCCCGCGACCACCGCCGCCGTAGTCCTCAGCACGCCCCAAACCCTAACCGCCCGCGGTGCAGCGGCGAGCACGCGGCATACCCAAGGCAGTGACGTATGCCGTGCGGCAGGTCACGCGCGCGACGTCGACTGGGCCTTCAGGAGCCCATCGGCGACATCATGGGCGCGGTGTCGTGGGTCGGGACGGTGAGGCCCGGGAGCACGTCCGGTGCGGCGAGGACGAGGACGCCCAGGGCGAGGAGGACCAGCGCCGTGCCGTAGGTGGCTGTGCGGCGCCACGGGAGGATCTTCTCGACGGCGATGAACCCGGCGACGATCGCCATCCAGGTCACGCTCATGACGCCCAACGCGAAGAGCGACGCCATCAGGGCCCAGCAGCAGCCGACGCACCACGCGCCGTTCTTCGCGCCCATGCGGAGGGCTCCCGACCAGCCGCCGCGCCAGGAGCCGAGGAGGGTGCCGAGGGGACTCCGGCACTTGCCGAGACAGACGTTCTTGAGCGGGGTCAGCTCGTAGCCTGCGGCGAGGACCAGGATGGCTCCCGCGATGGGGCGACCGGCGCGATCCCACGCCAGGTCGCCCCCAGCCGCGCGGCTTGCCCCCACGCCGATCAGGAACGCGACGACGCCGGCACCGAGCCAGGTCAGGAGGTAGCCGGTGGTGAACACCAGTGGCTTGAGGCGCGACTTCCCGCTCATGCGGGCGTAGAGCGCGATCGTCGGGGCGACCGACGGGAACATCATCGCGGTCATCATGACCACCCAGACGCCGAGGAACCAGCCGAGGGTGCCGAGGGCGGTCCAGGGGCCGTTGTCCATGCCTCGCATCTGTTGGACCGTCCACCACCAGGCAGCGCCGGCGAGCGCGAAGAGAACGACGACCAGCCCCCAGTGGGCGCGGCTGGCCGCGAGCGCGGGACGGAGGTCTCCGCGAGTGGAGGTCGCCGCGGGGGCCGCCGAAGTCGCCGGAGGCGCCGACCCGAAGTCGGTCATTCGCTCAGGCGGTCCACGCGAAGTCGGACTTCGAGAGCCCGGTCTTTCCTTCGTACTCGATGCCGAAGGCGTTGATCCTCGACCGCTTGGCCTCGGCCATCGTCAGGTCGGAACCAGCAGGGTGGAACATGCCGGAGAACTTCACCGGCTCACCGGACTCCACCCCGAACGGCACGATGTCCCCGATCTCGAAGTCGATGACATCCCCGATTCTCACGCTGTGCCGCAGCCCGTCGTCCTCGACGTCGATCGTGGCGCGCTCGACGCCCAACATCTCACCGATCAGCGGCGCGAGTCCCGCCATGGGCCCCCCGAGCTGGCCGCTGAAGACCTGCACGAGCTGTTCGAACTGCGCGTCCGACGCGGCATCGACGAACACTCCGACCCGCCAGCCCCCCTCGGTCATGACCTTGGGCGTATCCGCGATCAGGGCGACCTTGCAGCCGGCGATGTCGGTGCTGTCGACCCCTCCCTCCTTGATGTTGAAGACGAGGGTCACGCGACAGAAGTCGTAGGTGGCTCCGTGATCCAGGGACAGGTTGCACGGGCACATGAGCTCGCACGAACACGTCTCGACATAACTACCCGCCAGGTTCCACGACATTGGACCCTCCTTGCCCCAGAGCCCCAGTGTCCCGCCGCATTTCGAGAGCGTCAACGGCCTCGGAGCGCGGCGTTCCGGCGGATCGTCTCGCCCCGGAGCGGCCCGCCCATCGCGGCACTGATCCAGCAGATGTCGAAGGTGCCTGCGGTCAGCGGGAGCAGTCCGAAGACCCCTGCCGCGAGCCCCCACCAGTGCTCGCGGAACGCCACCGCGAAGGCGAGCCAGGCCACGCCGGCGACGAACCGGAACGCGCGGCCGCTCGGCCCGTTGATCCACTGCGAGAACGGGGTCGCGTTGAACCTGTCGGCCCGGGACACCGCCACCTCCAGTTGGTCGAGCTGCATCGCCGTCTCCTTTGGTTCCTTTGTGCTTCGTCCTGACACACTCAGTCTCATGACGATCGGGCGCTCCGACCATGACCGGGATGCCGCAGGAGCTGATCGATCCGCCGCACTTTCGAATGCTTTGGCTCAGGTCCAGCTCTCCGGCGCGATCTTCCTGCACAGCGAGTACACCGAGGCGTGGGCCTACGAGTCGATGGCGTCGCGGGACCTGGCCGCGGTGTTGGCCCCCGATGCCGCACAGATCGTGATCTTCCACGTCGTCGTCTCCGGCAGCTGCTGGATCGAGGCCGGTTCCCACATGGTCTGGGCCCACGAGGGCGACGTCATCGTCCTGCCCTACAACGACCAGCACCGGATGGGCGGGCACGAGACGGCTGAGATCGTCCCGGTGATGCAGCTCATCGACCCGCCGCCGTGGAATGCGTTGCCGCACATAGTCCATGGCCTCGGAGGTGCACGGAGCGAGCTCGTGTGTGGCTTCCTTGCCTGTGACGACCGGCTGTTCGACCCGAGCCTCGGCGTCTTCCCGCCCGTCTTCGTCGTCACCCCACCGGAAGGACCGATCCGCAAGTGGGTCAAGGCCAGCAGCGACCTGGTCCTCCAGCAGACGAGCCAGGTCTCCGACGACCGCATCGCGGCACCGACCGACATCCCGCAGCTGCTGCTGCGCGAGGTGCTCAAGCTGCACCTGGCCAACGCACCGGCCACCGACACCGGCTGGCTCGCTGCCCTGCGCGATCCTGTCGTCGCCCCGGCGCTGGCTGCCATCCACGGCGACCCGGGCCACAAGTGGACCCTCGCCGACCTCGCCCGCGAGGCAACCGTCTCTTCGACCGTGCTCGACGAACGGTTCCGCTCGGTGCTGGGGCTCGCGCCGATCCGCTATCTGACCGGCTGGCGGATGCACGTCGCGGAGGACCTGCTGCGCAGCACGACCTTGCCCGTCGCTGCGATCGCTCCGAGGGTCGGCTACGAGTCGGAAGAGGCCTTCAGCCGCGCCTTCAAACGCGACCACGAGCTGGCCCCCAGCATCTGGCGCACCGCACGCTGAAGCCCGGGTCTCGCGGGATGGGCGAAGGAGTCAGGACGGCGGAGGAACAAGCGGGATCTTCTTGACTGACACCGCGTTCCCGAAGGTGAAGCTCAGCGTGACGGACGCGACGCTGTCGTCGAAGTGTCCTTCGAACCGAAGGGTTCCACGTTGCAGGACATCGCGAGTCAGCGTTGGCGACCAGTGACTTCCCAGGACATCGACGTCAAGGGTGGTCCCGTCCGAGCCCGTGAGCTGTGCGAAGCCCGCGGGCAGCTGGACAACGCTGTCGCTCGAGCTGAGCCCCGTGAGCTCGACGGAGGTGCTGCGCGTGTCCTGGAGGACCTGGCTGACGGTGAGCCGGACCTTGCTGTTGCCTCCCACCACGGGGGCTCCCGAGAGCCTGTTCACGCTGCTGAAGTGTCCGACGACTGCGCGGACACCTGCGGTAACGGCCACGCCACCGACGCCGAGGACCAGCAACACCGTGAGGACGCCTGCCATCGCCCGACCACCGCGACCCCGCCGCGCCGGAGGTGGACGCCAGCCGACGGAGGGTTCGTCGTTGAGGGTCTGCGTCTCGTCCGCGTTGCCCCACTCGCCCACCAGAGCGGTTGCCATGCCGAAGACCACCGTCGCCGCCGGGGCCAGAAGCCAACGGGACCACTGGTTGCCGCTGTGCGCGAACAGGGTCGTCAGTGAGTTGGCGACGATACCGAGCACACTGACCACAGCCGAGATGGTCAGCACCTTCCGCAGGTTGCGGCGTTTCGGCACCGGTCGAGGCGATGTGGAGGGCGGCGGTTGACGACGCGCGGTGGGCGCTGGTTGGCGGAAGACGAACGTGGTCTCTCCGACCCTCACTCGGTCACCGTCCGTCAAGGGCGTGTCGGCCTGGATCCGACGGTCGTTGACGAACGTCCCGTTGCGAGACCCATGGTCAGCCAGGACGTATGCCGCGCCGTGGCGGCGCAGCGTCGCGTGTCGACGCGAGACGTTGGGGTCGTCGACCCAAAGATCGGCAGTTGGCTCCCGACCCAGTGACGCCTCCGTCGGACCTTCGCGAAGCGGCCACGAGGTCCCGTCCGCAGCATCGACCAGCCATGCAGTCGCGTCTCGCCGCCCGCGCTCGTGAGTGCTGGGGTCCCCATCGCCCATGATCCCCTCCCGCGGCGCTGATGGATGCCTCGCCATCCAACGGCGCCTCCACCCCGATGGTCCCGCGGAAGTCGGTCGATCGCAATCGAGTTGGCAGCTGCGCGAGCCAAGCGGATCGATGGGTATGCCGCCGCCGGCACCTTCACCGAGCTGGTCACCACGGCGCGAGCCCAGATCGCCGATTTCCCATCCTTCGTCCATCTTGGGGGGGTACCGTTCTGTGCCAGGTCGATGGTTGGCCCGCAGACCCAGACCCTGTCTGTTGAGTGATCGACGTCCAGATCCAGGACGGCCGCTCCACACCAGGGGGTTGGAGCGGCCGTCCGTTCCTGGCCGGTCACCCTGCGTCGCCATGCGGCCGGTGGAGGCCGAGGAGGCGGGTTACGAGACCCGAGCTGGCTCATGTGTCGCCCTGGGACGTACGCTCACGCCACCCGTGACGTGAAGGTGGAACACCCGTCCGAGACGGTCTCTTGCCGGTGGGCGGAAGCCAGCCGGTCGGCGTCGCGTTCGGGAAGGAAGCCAGAGTCTCGGCAACAGTCGTGGCAGACCGCGACGGCTCTTGGGCCAAGGTGGACGACCTCGATCAGGTGAGGATGGCAGGGCTCCTCACCTCCGTGTTGGTGGTCGCGTCGATGGACCGCGTCGACAGTGCAGGCGGCCACCGGGCCATCGGACTTCTCTTGTGTCGAGTCGAACATCGGGGCCGCCCTTCCGGAGGTCGTGTCTCTGCCTCCATCGAACCCCTACCCAACGCTGTGGCCAATCGGGCGATGTGCCGGACTCCCCCGACAAACGGAGGAGCTTGGATCGGGTGATCGCCAGACCCGCCGGAGCACGCGACTCGAAACGTGGCCGAGCATCCGACAAACGGGCCGACCATGGACATACCGCGTCGAAAACCCATGAATGGCACCGATGTTCACCAAACTGAGGTTGCTGACCCATTGTGAACGCTACGGCGCTGAGTAGCATCCAACACGGGCGACGCAACGCATCCGGCAATGGGCCGGATCCTACGCACCCTTCTGACGGGAAGGATCCACGATGTCTCGACCCAACTGGCGAGTTTCCTTGGCGGTGATCGGTTCCGCTGTCCTGCTCGTGACGGGCACGCAGGCCGTCGCCGCCAAGGCTCCACCGTCTCAAAGCGTGTCCGCCTCGGGCATCATCAAGGCCTGCTACCAGAAGAACCAGGGGATGCTGCGACTGCTCGTCGGGAGCAAGACATGCCGACACTCGGAGGTCCCGATCTCCTGGAACATGCAGGGCATCCAAGGACCCGCCGGGCCCGCTGGGCCCGTTGGCGCAACTGGACCCGCGGGACCCGTTGGCCCCATGGGTGCCACAGGACCTGCCGGACCTGCGGGACCTGCCGGACCTGCCGGACCTGCCGGGCCTGCCGGGCCTGCCGGGCCCCAAGGCGCGCCGGGAATCACCGGGCTTGCCGGGCTGACGTGTCCGACCGGGCAGTCCGTGACGGGCTTCTCGGCGACTGGCGCGTTGGTGTGCAGCGGGACGACACCGCCGCCCACCTGCTCCTCCACGACACTGACGAACACGATCACCGGCATCAAGGACAATGACTTCGCACAGCACTGGCCCGGTGGAACGGTCATGCTGGGCACAGCCACCTGCAACGTCACCCTCCAGCGTCCGTCAGGCAGCATCCTGCTGATCGGCACCCTCGGTGACGCGTGGCAGATCACCGGGAGGACGGGCTTCGGCGCGGCCACCCTGACTGTCAACCAGCCGAGCTGCAACTCGCCGGCGGCGATCCCGAACGTGACGGCGAACCGGCCCTCGTGTTCGTCCGCCTACGTGGGGATCCTCGGTGGCAGCCTCTCGACCGCCTCGGTCTCCATCGCGGCCAGCTGACCGCTCACAACACACAGCTCAAGGGGGGCCGGTCCTGCGMCCGGCCCCCCTCCTCGTTGATGCACTGGTCGGGTCCAGCACTTCACCGTCCAGGAAACAGGCGTGTCAACTACGGCTCACGGTGCGCGGTGCGAGGGCGCAACCATCGGCGAGCTCCCGCCGCGGCGAGGGCACCAAGGCCCAGCAAGACTCCGATGTAGATCCCGTTGAACACCAGGGCAATGAGGAAGTTGATCGGCATGGGAAAGACGGGCTCGCCCCCTTCAGGCACCCAGTGAGCGAGCAGGAACTGGGTGGTAGTCAGCACGAACGCTCCATAGAGGGCGCACCGCACGATGCTCGAGGAGCGTCGCGTCCAACCGATGGCGAACCCGAACAGCACCGTGGCCACCAACACTGTGGCCCTGAGACCGACCGCCAGTTGATAGTCCGAGACGGAGGGCTCTGGGGCGTTGAGGAACACCGGCGCCCGGGTGGCGACCAGCGACAGGAGCCACACGATCAGCGCCGTGAGCAGGTACCTGTTCCAAGGCTGCGGCATCACCCGTCGGATCGGACTCGCGAACAGCTTCATGGCACCTCCTACGCGGTTTTCCATGTCGCACAATGGTTTCTACCTACAAACCATCTCGCCCCCCTCAACGCATGTCATCGGCCGCACGGTCCGAGTGCGTCATCCGGGCGGACCAGGGTTGTGGACCGGAGGACGACGCTGGCACCTTTTCGGCGCGTAGCCGTTGGCCGCAGCTATGCGATGTCGGGTGTGGTCAGGAATGCCCGTTCACCTGCGGCGTCCACCACGGCACCGATCCTGTCGTAGGTCGCCAGTGCGGCTTCGTGCTGAGCCCGGGCACGATCCAGGTCGCCCCCTGACGCGTAGATGCGACCGAGAAGCGAGGAGACCCGGGCCGCCTCGTAGGTCAGGTCGATCTCGGTGAAGAGCTGGTGCGCGTTGCGCGCCGCTCTCTCGGCGTTGGCGAGGTCACCCTCGGCGAGGAGGACCGCGGCCTCACCGGCGTCGGCGATCGCCCGCAAGGCGGGGGTCCGGTGGTTCAGCGCGATCTCGGCCAGCTCGATCGCGGCCGTGCGCGCCGTCGAGAGATCGTCAAGCATCAGGGCAACCTCGAGCTGAGTGGGCAGGAGCTTCGCTCGCTCCAACGCGCCCATGCCCTTGCCGCCGAGGATCCTCCGGAGGCCCGTCGCCGCGGCCCCCGGGCGACCCCGCTGGACGAGGGCCCGGGCAAGACCCGGCTGCGGCGTCACGCCCATCTCCTCCGCCTGCCGGAAGGCCTCCTCGGCCGCGTTGATCTCACCCATCTTGAGCCTGACCTCGCCCAGCTCCCGGAAGGCGAGCGCGGAGAACATCAAGTTGAAGGAGCCCAGCTCCGTGGTGGCTGTCAAAGCCTCTTCCTCGGCCTCGGAAAGGAAACCTCGCAAGCGCAGGATCTCGGCCCGGTGGACCCTGCAGACACCGGGGAAGCCGTTGATGGCCTGCCGGTCGCACCATCGCGTGGCCGCCTCGGTCCAGCGACCCGCCGCCTGCCAGTCGGCGACCTGTGCGTTGACCGCGATCATCATGCAGTAGATCATTCCGGTCGCCCGGGCACCCAGGTCCCCGGCCACCGCCCCTTCTGTCGCCTCCTCCACCATGGGCAGGCCCCGGTCGGGGTCGTCGCTGTAGACCAGGCCGATTCCTTGGAAGGCGTGTCCCAGGGCGAACAGGTCCTTGTCGCCATGGCGTGCGCCCAGGGCCTCGGCCTCCTCGGCACACCTGATCGCCGTATCGAGGTCGCCCTCGTCGCGGGCAGCGATACTGCGCGCGAAACTGAGCCACCCGTGCTCGGCATTCTCTGGCTGTCCCTCGAGCAACCGGGTGGCGTTCTGCAGCCACGCCGTGGCCGTGCCGCGCTCACCGAGGTCGCCATAGTGCTGGGCGAGGTCGATCGCCACGTGAGCAGCCCGGCGCGGGTTGCCCTGCTTCCGGTGCGTCTCGTAGGCGCGCTCACGAAGCGCCATGCAGTGGCGCATCTTGCCGATCCACCAGGCGCATTCGGCCATCTGGTCGAGCTCATCGGGACCCAGCGGTGCGACGGCGTCCGCCGCCGCGAAGAGCTGAAACGCCTCGCCCCACGCGTAGCGCGACACCGCCTCGCTGGCCCCAGGCAGGGTCGAGGGCTCGGTCATGTCGTCATTGTCTCAAGAAAGCCGGGGCTCGTCGCTGACGAATCTATGACGCCACAATGGGGCGTGGCCCTCTTCCCGGCTCCGCGCGACGTCGACCCACCCGAGCGACGTCCCGTCATCCTGGCCGTCGACGATGATCCGGACGCCATCGAGCTCCTGGGCGGGGAGCTGAATGACCGATACGGCCGGGCGTACCAGATACGGACTGCCCGGGCGGCCACCTCGGCTCTGAACCAGCTGACCGCGCTGCAGGAGGCGGGCGAGCGGGTGGCTCTGGTCCTGTCCGACCAGTGGCTACCCGACGGCACGGGGTGCGAGCTTCTGGCCCAGGCCAGGGAGCTCTTCCCACACTCACGCCGGCTCCTGCTGATCTCATGGGGCGAGTGGGCGATGGATGCCACGGCCCACCCGCTGCGCCGAGGGATCGGCCTCGGGCAGATCGACTACTACGCGATCAAGCCTTGGCGCGCAGCCGACGAACTGTTCCACCGGACAGTGACCGAGAACCTCCACGAGTGGGCCGGCTCAGACGCTTCACTGTCGAGGGAGCTGACGATCGTCGCCGAGGCGGGCAACGCTCGCGCCTCAGAGCTGCGCAGCCTGTTGAGCCGAAACCGGGTGCCCTTTGTCTTCCACCCAACAGGTTCGGCAGCAGGAACGCAGATCCTGGAAGAAGTCCGCGCGGCCGACGCTGGCGTTCCCGTCGTCGTCCAACGCAATGGGCGGGTTCTGGTCGACCCGACCAACGTCGAGATCGCCGAAGCGTACGGCGCACGCACCCGACTGCAGGGCTCCCGCGACTACGACGTCACCGTCGTGGGCGCCGGGCCCTCCGGGCTCGCCGCGGCCGTGTACGCCTCCTCGGAAGGGCTACGCACCCTCGTGATCGAACGCGAGACGATCGGCGGGCAGGCGGGGTCGAGCTCGCTCATCCGCAACTACCTGGGCTTCCAGCGTGGAGTCACCGGTGCCGACCTCGCCACTCGGGCGCACCAGCAAGCGTGGGTGTTCGGGACCACGTTCCTGCAGATGTGCCAGACCCAGGCGATCCGCACCGACGCCGACCGGCTGTACCTGACCACGTCGAACTGTGCGGAAATCGCGACTGGCGCGGTCGTCCTCGCCACGGGAGTCAGCTATCGCAGGCTGGGCATCCCGTCCCTCGACGAGCTGGTCGGACAAGGCGTCTTCTACGGTGCCTCGGCCTCAGAGGCGGAACGGTTCACCGGACGTACGGTCTTCGTCGTGGGGGCCGGCAACTCGGCCGGCCAGGCCGCCGTCCACTTGGCCGCGCACGCACACAAGGTGACGATCCTGGTGCGGCGCACCACGCTCGCCGAAACGATGTCGCGCTACCTCATAGAGGAGATCGAGGGACAGCTCAACATCGACGTTCGCTACCGAACCGAGATCGTCGACGGCGCGGGCGACGGAGAGCTCGAGAGCCTCACCCTTCACGACTCCGGGCGAGGCGCCACCGAGACCCTGCCTGCCGACGCGGTGTTCATCCTGATCGGCGCGAAGCCGCACACGGACTGGCTGCCCGAACAGGTCGCCCGCGACCGCTACGGCTTCGTCGTGACTGGGGCCGCGAGCAACGGCTGGCCGCTGGCCCGGGCGCCCTTCGTGTTCGAGTCGTCGATGCCGGGGGTCTTCGCGGTCGGCGATGTGCGTTCGGGTTCAGTGAAGCGCGTGGCATCTGCCGCCGGAGAAGGGTCCGTCGCCATCCAGCAGGTGCATCAGTACCTCCAGCTGGTGGAATCTGCGGGCAGTTGACCTGGCGGCGTACCAACGCGCCGCACGCCTGCAGCCTTCATCTCTGTACGCACGAAGCGTCAACTGACGCCGAGCAGCTGCTTCACGGTCGGCATCAGCAGGTCCTTTTCAGCCGCATACCCCGTCGTGTTGGGGTGGAAGCTCTGCGAGCAGACATGGTTGACCACGTATTCGGACGGACAGTTGCGGATGGCAGCAACGTTCTGCTGCAGGTCGTTGATGTACGGCCCGGCGACGTCACCGCAAATCTCATGTCCGGTGAACAACTGCCGTACATCGACAAAGGTGACGTGCGGGTCGTCCGCAGCGGTGTTGGCGAGCGCGTAGTCGACCGCGTTGACCGTGAAGTTGAGGCTCACCTGGTTGTTGATGCCAATCTCGTTGCAGCCCGCATGTCCACCCACCGGGAAGAAGGCTGGGTACCCGACCTGAATGATCCTGACGTTGTCGTCGACGTCTTCGATCGTGCCCCACAGCGACTTCAGCTTCAGCATTGCTCCGGATATCCCGTCCGGGCTGGCGTGTGTCCTGATGGCGGCGTCGCAGGTCGCGTCAGATCTCGGGTGCCCGACCAGGACGTTGATGCAGCCGTCCAGGATCGAGCCGAACCCCAGGTCGTCGCCGGTGACGCTGAGGATGACAACCTTGATGCCCGGAACCACGACGTCCGACAGGCGGGGTGAACCCTTGAATCCCAAGAGCACCTGGTCGGTGGTCGCGCCGGAGCAGGCTACGAAATTGGCCTCTGGCACCCCCATGAGTGGTGCGTAGGCGACAGGGGAACGGTGGCAGCCGCTGTGGCCATCGGGAGCGACCTTGGTGTCCTCGTAGTAGTCGACTGATAGTGGGTTGCCGGGAAGGCCGTTGTTGAAGGTGCCCTCACCGGAGGCGAAGGAGTCACCCAGCACGGCAACGTGCCGGCCTTGTTCGGGCGTGAGCTTGTCGTCGCTCGCCAGTGACGGGGGCACCGTACTGGTGGCCCGGGTCAGGTTGACCACGCCGGGCGCCTGAAGGGTGGTCGGGATCTTGGCATTCGGTCCCACGAATGCGAAACACATGTCCCTGGGCAGGGTCAGGATGGCGTGGTTCACCACGTTGTACCCACCACCTTGGACGGTTCCCTGTGCTCCACCTTGAAGGCATGCGGGGTTCTTCCAACTGACCTGATCCGCGTGGATGCTGCTGGTGCCGTCAGGGGTAAACATCGCGGCATCGCCTAGTTGCACGAACCCGTTCCCGTCACCGGTGAACCACAGGTGGTAGTTGGCCACGCGATAGGCCCGGAGGCCGGCGTCGTCGAACGCGTAGACAGGTCCGAATTGGTAACGCTCGTTCGATCCATCGTTGCCCGTACAGAGAACGGGCCAACAATCGACGATTTCCTCGTTCGGCTCCATCCCCATCGAAGGGGGTGCCGAGTTCGGCATCATTCCCTGAAGGTTGGGAGCTGCCGAGGCCGAGTTGGGTGGGTTCGAAGGCGCAGGCCCAGATCGGGTCGAAGTGCGAGCCACGTTCGAGGCTGCCGTCGTGTTCGTCGAGCCCCCCGAGCAGGCGGAAGTAGCCAATGCGGTGACGGCAATCGCGGCACACGCGAGGGAAGCGCCTCGGTTGGCGGGTCTTGCCATGGTGGACGTCCCGTCTCCCAAACCGAAGCTGCCGCAGTTGCGGGGGCTCATCGGGCCTGGCCAAGCGACTCGGTGACCAGAGACGAGGAACATCCTGTTGTCGAGTAGACGCCCAGCGTATGAGGCGGAGAGCAGGACAGGGAGATACGAATGTATGACTCAGCTGCCCAGGGACGCCTTCACGTCGGAGGCGTAGAGGCCGGAGCGCTCCTGGCCGGACAGCTCGCCGATCGCGTCCATGGTGGCGTCCGTGATGGCCCTCAGGAGCGCCGCCTTCTGGAACTGAGCGGACAAGCCGGCCACGTCGACCGGCATACCAAAGCGCACGGTGACCTTCGCCGGCCGGAAGCCGTTGGACCCAGAAGGCTGGACGTGGTCGGTGCCGATCACGGCGCACGGCAGCAACGTTGCGCCCGTCGAGAGCGCCATGCGGGCGACCCCGGTGCGGCCGCGGTGCAGGCGGCCGTCGGGTGAGCGGGTGCCCTCGGGATAGACGCCGAACGCCTCCCCCTGGCGCAGGACGTCCTCGGACATCTCCAGCGACGCAGCAGCAGCCCGCGGGTCGGAACGGTCCACGGGGATCGTCCCGGCAGTCGAGTGGAACCACCGCACCGCCGCGCCCCGCAACCCGGAGCCCTGGAAGTACTCCGCCTTGCCGAGGAAGTGCACCTGCCGACCGGAGGCCAGGGGGATGACGATCGAGTCGATGAACGACAGGTGGTTCGACGCGACGATGAGGCTGCCCTCGCGCGGCACGTTCTCGCGGCCCTCGACGTGGAGGCCGGTGAGCAGCTTGAGCGGCGGCCCGATGAGGACGTAGCGCATCACGGCCCGGCTCACGGCGTCGTTGACGCTGGCCGTGCTGAGGCCGCGAGCCTTACCTGGCCGCACGCACTACTCCCACTCGATGGTGCCCGGCGGCTTGCTCGTGACGTCGAGCACGACCCGGTTGACCTCGCGGACCTCGTTCGTGATCCGGGTCGAGATCTTGGCCAGCACGTCGTAGGGCACTCGGGTCCAGTCGGCGGTCATCGCGTCTTCGGAGGACACCGGACGCAGCACGACGGGGTGACCGTAGGTGCGTCCATCGCCTTGCACCCCAACGGATCTCACGTCCGCGAGCAGCACCACGGGGCACTGCCAGATGTCGCGATCCAGCCCTGCCGCAGACAGCTCCTCACGGGCAATGGCGTCGGCAGCACGAAGAATGGACAGCCGTTCAGCGGTCACCGAGCCGACGATCCGGATGGCGAGTCCGGGACCCGGGAACGGCTGGCGCCAGACGATCGCCTCCGGCACCCCGAGCTCGAGCCCGACCTGGCGGACCTCGTCCTTGAACAGTGACCGCAGCGGCTCGACGAGCTTGAACTGCAGGTCCTCGGGGAGCCCGCCCACGTTGTGGTGGGACTTGATGTTGGCCGCGCCGGTGCCACCCCCGGACTCGACGACATCGGGATACAGGGTCCCCTGCACGAGGAACTCCACCGGGTGCTCCGAGTCCCCGCGGGTGCCGACGACGTCACGCGCCGCCTGCTCGAACACCCGGATGAACTCACGCCCGATGATCTTGCGCTTCTCCTCCGGGTCGGACACCCCGGCGAGCGCGGACAGGAAGCGCTCGCGCGCGTCCACGACGACCAGGTCGACACCCGTGGCCGCCACGAACTCCTTCTCGACCTGCTCGGCCTCACCCGAGCGCAGCAGCCCGTGGTCGACGAAGACGCAGGTGAGCTGGTCGCCCACGGCCTTCTGCACCAGGGCCGCGGCTACCGACGAGTCGACGCCACCGGACAGGGCGCACAGCACGCGCGAGTCGCCGACCTTGTCGCGGATCGACTCGACGAGCTCCTCGACGACGTTCGCGGCGGTCCAGTCTCCCGAGAGCCCCGCGCCGCGGTAGAGGAAGTTCTCGAGCACCCGCTGCCCAAAGGTCGAGTGCATCACCTCGGGATGCCACTGCACGCCGTAGAGCCTGCGCGAGTCGTCCTCGATCGCAGCGACGGGCGCGCCGGCAGTGGAGGCGGTGACCGCCATGCCGGCGGGCGCCTCGGTGACCGAGTCGCCGTGGCTCATCCAGACCGACTGCTCCAGGGGCTGGCCGTTGAAGAGCGTCGACTCGGTGTCGGAGATCTCGGCCGGCGTCGCGCCGTACTCCCCCAGCCCCGTGTGGGCCACGGTGCCGCCGAGCGCCTGGGACATCGCCTGGAAGCCGTAACACATGCCGAACACCGGCACCCCGGCCTCGAGCACGGCTCGGTCGAGCTCAGGTGCGCCATCGGCATACACGGAAGATGGGCCCCCCGAGAGCACGATGGCCGCCGGGTCCTTGGCCAGCATCTCGGCCGTGCTCATGGTGTGCGGCACGACCTCGCTGTAGATCTTCGCCTCGCGCACGCGCCGCGCGATCAGCTGGGCGTACTGCGCGCCGAAGTCGACGACGAGCACCGGACGCGCCTGCAGGGGCGTGGCCGGCTCCTCCGAGCGTTCAGCGTCGGGTGCCTCGACCCGGTCGTCGTCCTGGGCCTGGGTCACCACGTCGGCGGCTGCGGGGTCGCTCACGCGCACAGGTTACCGGCGGGCTGCTGCCAGCCGCGCCTCGGTCTCACTCGCGACCACGCGCTCGGCCCAGAACGACAGGAACGGCACGACGCCGGCGAGCATGACCAGCACCATCCGACCGAGCGACCAGCCCACCTTGAAACCGAGGTTCGCCGTGGCGACCAGGTAGACGATGTAGATGAACCCGTGCGGCTGCGGCCACCAGTCGAGCCAGTCCTTGGAGAAGCCGTACTTGAGGATCATCTCAGCGACGAGGATCAACAGCCCCGTGCCCACGACGAACGCCATCACCTTGAAGAAGCCGAGGGCCTTGCGGGCCGCCTCGACGTCCTTGATCTCACTCACACGGGTCTCACTCACGCTGGGCATCCTCTCGCACCATCCTGAACCACATGAACGCGGCAAAGCCGCCGAAGATCCACCACTGCAGCGCGTATGCCGCGTTGCGCCACTTCAGCCCGCCCGTCACCTCTGGTGGCGGCACCCTCTCGAGCCCGGCTGGGGCCGAGAGCGCGACGCCGCTGGGGGCTCTCTCCGTCTGGGCGAAGACGAACGCGTTGTAGAGCTCGCCGGGCCACTCGTTGACGAGCAGCGAGAAGTCGATCGACCCGCGCGCGGGTCGCGGCCAGGGCGGCACACCGGTCGGCGCCGAGGCCGGTGCCTCCCCCGGCGCCAGCGAACCGTCGACGGTGACCGCGCCCGTCGGTGGCTCGAGCGGCTGGGTGACGTCGGGGACGAAGCCGCGCACCACCGCGAGCCGGGCGCCGGTCTCGGTGACGTCGAGCGGCGTCACGACCCAGTAGCCGGTCCGTCCCCCGAGCCGGCGGGGACCGACGAGGAACTGGTCGGCCGCGGCATACGTGCCGATCGCGGTGACCGCACGGTTGGACTGGGGGTTCGGGAAGGCCTGGTGCGGGTGGACGACGCTGTCGATGAGGGCCGGACGCGCCTCGTGTGCCTTGCGCAGGGCGTCGGCGAGGCCCTTGTCCTGGGCCACGTGCAGCTGCCAGAGCCCGAGCTGGGTGCAGGCGGCGATGATGACGAGCAGGAGGGCGAACAGGCCCAGCCACCGGGGCTTGAGGGCGGTTCGCAGCACCGGGTCAGGCTACGGGACGCCCGGAGTCGTCGAGGACCGACCGGGCGGACGGAAAATCGGTGTCGGAGCGTCGGCGCCGCGGCCTACGGTGGGGACCCTGATGCAGACCATCCCGTTCCCCGACCCGGGCCGACCCGACACCCGCAGCACGATGCGGTTCATGCTCTGGGTCGGTCGGCAGCAGTGGCGCACCCAGGTGCTCGGGATGCTGGCCGGCATGGCGTGGATGCTGGCGATCGCGCTGGTGCCCGCCGCGGTCGGCAAGGGCGTCGACGACGGCATCGTCCCGGGTGACCTCGGTGGCCTGGTCCGCTGGTCGCTCGTCCTGATCGGGCTCGGAGCGGTCTGCGCGGTCACGGCGGCGATCCGGCACTACTTCGCCGTCTACAACTGGTTGTTCGCGTCCTACCGGGGTGCGCAGCTCACCGCCCAGGGCGCCGAGCGGGCCGGGCCGGCGCTGACGCGGACCATGCCCTCGGGCGAGGTGGTCGCGGTCTTCGCCAACGACGTGATGCGCCTCGGCGGGCTCTACGACGTGATGGGCCGGTTCTCGGGCGCCGTCGTCAGCTACGCCGTCGTGGGAGCGATCCTGCTCGCGGCCTCCCCTGCGCTCGGCTGGCTGGTGCTGCTCGGTGGCCCGGTCATGCTGGCCAGCCTCAGCCTCATCGTGCGGCCCCTCCAGCGACGTCAGGCCAGGCAGCGCGAGGAAGCCGGCAAGCTGACCACGCTCGGCGCCGACACGGTCGCCGGACTGCGGGTGCTGCGCGGCATCGGCGGCGAGCAGACCTTCCTGCGCCGCTACGAGCAGCAGTCCGCCAGGGTCCGAGAGCGCGGCTTCCAGGTGGCAGGCATCCAGGCGGCGCTGGACTCGGCAGAGGTGCTCATCCCCGGCATCTTCGTGGTCCTCGTGACCTGGCTGGGCGCTCGTGAGGCGGTCACCGGCGACATCACGGCCGGCCAGCTCGTCGCGTTCTACGGCTACACCGCGTTCCTCACCATGCCGCTGCAGACCGCCATCGAGGTGGTCGACCGCGGCATCCGGGCACAGATCGCGGCCGGCAAGATGCTGCGGGTCATGGCGGTCCAGCCCGACCACGATGCCTCTCGGCCCGGAAGCGCCGCCGTGCCCGCCGACGACGCCGACCTCGTGGACCCCTTGTCCGGCACCGTGGTCCGCGGCGGGCTGCTGACGGCCATCGTCTCGGCGCGACCCGAGGAGTCGGCCGCCGTGGCCGACCGGCTGGGTCGGCACGGCCCGGGCCCGCACCAGACGACGTGGGGCGGCACGCGGCTCGACGACCTGTCGATCGCCGACGTGCGCCGTCACATCGTCGTCAGCGAGCCCGATCCGCGGCTGTTCACCGGAGTCCTGCGCGAGCAGCTCGGAGGCGACTCCGACCGCGAGGTCGTGGCAGCCCTCACGACCGCGAGCGCTCTCGACGTGCTGGATGCCGTCCCGGACGGTCTCGACGGCACCGTCGAGGAGCGCGGCCGCTCCTACTCGGGTGGTCAGCGGCAGCGGCTCGCCCTGTCGCGGGCCCTGCTCACCGAGGCGCCGGTCCTCGTGCTGGTGGAGCCGACCAGCGCGGTCGACACCCACACCGAGGCCAGGATCGCGGTACGCCTCGCCGCGCACCGTCGCGGGCGCACGACCGTGGTCACCACCGTCAGCCCTCTCCTGCTCGGGCAGGCCGACGACGTCGTGCTCCTCGAGGACGGGCTCGTCGCGGCCACCGGCACGCACCGCGAGCTGCTGGCCCACCCGGCATACCGACACATCGTGATCCGCGGAGAGGAGGACGACCAGTGATCACCGACCACGCCCGTCGCACGCTGCCGATCGCCGACATGGCCGGCGTCTGGCAGCACACCCGCGGACTGGTGCGCGAGCACCGAGGCCTGGTCACGCGCGTCCTGGGGCTGCACGCCCTCGCCGCGCTCGCCGCCCTCGCCGCGCCCTGGCTGGTCGGACGGCTCGTCGACATCGTCAGCGGGCACCGCGGCGACACCGGCACCGTCGACAAGATCGCGATCGGCCTCGCCGCCGCGGTCGTCGCCCAGACGGCGCTGACCTGGGCGGCCCGGCGGTGGTCGTTCATCCTCGGCGAGACGGTGTTCGCCGAGCTGCGCGAGCAGTTCGTCGGGCGCGCGGTCAACCTGCCCCTGTCCACCGTCGAGCGCGCCGGCACCGGCGACCTCGTTGCGCGCACCACCAACGACGTGGAGGCGCTGTCGCACGTCGTGCGCTTCGGCATCCCTTCGCTGTTCGTCGCGTCGATGACGGTGCTGATGACGACTGTCGCGGCACTCTTCACCTCACCGCTCGCCACCCTGCCGATCCTGCTCGGCCTGCCGTTCTACTGGTTCTCGACGAGGCGCTACCTGCGGCACGCGTCGGATGGCTACCTGTGGGAGCGGGCCACCTATGCCCAGCTCAACGGCGTCGTCGCCGAGACCGTCGACGGAGCCCGCACCATCGACGCCTTGTCGCTCGCCGACGCGCGGCGGGCGCGGTTCCACGAGGCGCTGCGTGAGTGCTTCCACGCCGAGCGCTACACCCTGGGACTGCGGCTGCACTGGTTCCCTGCGGTGGTCTTCGGCTACTACGTCCCGACGGCCGGTGCGGTGCTCTGGGGCGGCTGGCTGGCCATCAACGGCCACATCACGGCTGGCGCGGCGACGGCGGTGGCGCTGTACATCCACCAGATGACCAACCCGCTCGACGAGGTGCTCGGCTGGCTCGACGAGATCCAGGTGGGCGCGACGTCCCTGGCCCGGGTGATCGGGGTCGGCGACGTGCTGCCCGACCGCGTCGCCACCGGGGAGCAGCCGTCAGGTTCCGACCTCTCGGTCGACGACGTTCGCTACGCCTACCGTCCCGGTCACGACGTGCTGAGCGGGGTGTCACTGGACCTGCGTCCGGGCGAACGCCTAGCCATCGTCGGCCCTTCCGGCGCGGGCAAGTCGACGCTCGGCCGGCTGATGGCAGGCATCGACGGTCCTCGCGAGGGCAGCGTCGAGGTGGGCGGCGTGCCGCTGGTCGACCTCACGCTCGGCCAGCTGCGCGGCGAGGTCGCCCTGGTCACGCAGGAGCACCACGTGTTCGTGGGCACCCTCGCCGACAACCTCCTGCTCGCCCGGCCCGGCGCCTCTCGCGACGAGCTCCACGAAGCCCTCCGGGCTGTCGACGCCCACGAGTGGGCCGCCGACCTCCCCGAGGGGCTCGACACCGTCGTGGGCAGCGGTGGGCACCCGCTCGGGGAGGCCCAGTCGCAACAGGTTGCCCTCGCCCGCCTCGTGCTCGCCGACCCGCACACCCTCGTGCTCGACGAGGCCACGTCGCTGCTCGACCCTCGCGCCGCCCGCCACCTCGAACGCTCCCTGGCGGCCGTGGTCGAGGGGCGCACCGTGGTCGCGATCGCGCACCGGCTGCACACCGCGCACGACGCCGACCGGGTCGCCGTGGTCGAGGACGGCGTGGTCAGCGAGATCGGCACCCACGACGAGCTCGTCGCTGCCGATGGCCCGTATGCCGCGCTCTGGGCTTCCTGGCGCGACCAGCCGAACGCCGCCTCCGGCGTAGCTGGCGTGGCTGGCGTCGCTGGCGTGGCTGGCGGCACCAGCGCCCCCGACTGACCCACCGCTCTGAGTCGAGAGTGCACGACACGCTGACGGATGGCCCGTGCGGTCAGCGCGTCATGCACTCTCGACTGGGGATGGCGGGGGAACCGACGGCCCGGTAAGCGGCGGAGGTCAGGCGCTCAGCAGATGTCCAGGGTTCTCGGGTCGAGGTCGAGGGCGCCTGCGAACCGGCGCAGGCAGTCGATCCGGCGGGCTGGTCGATACACGTCCTCGGCGAAGATCTCGAGAACGCTCCAGTCCTCGTCCTGCGCCAGAGCGCTGCGACTTGCATCGTGGCTGCGTCGGCGGATGGAGCCGTGGTCGCTGCCCTGGTACTCGCCGATCACGCGCTGGGATTCCCAGACGAGGTCGCCCTCCAACAGCCAACCGCCGTCGCGGTGGAAGACGTTCCGGTTGACCGCAGGCTCGGGGAAGCCTGCGCGGACGAACATCACCCGAGCTCGGGTCTCCATGGGCGACCGGACCGGCGCACGCACCAAGGTCAGGGCCTCGTCCAGCAGGGCTCGCCCCCGAGGCCGAACCCTTCGGTCGAGCGCCGCGGACATCAGGCGATGGCCCTCCTCAGCGCCGTCCGGCCCTTGCTCGCCCAGGCGCCAGCGACCACCCAGCCTCGTGGCGACCTCGTCGCCGACCACGATCAGGTCGTCCACCTCCAGCCCTCGATCCACGACCTCACCCAGGTCGACCCAGGTGTCGGCGAGTCCGGTCACGGGCAACCCGCGCAACCTCCCCGTCCCGCGTCGCTCGAGCCCGCGATGTCCGATGCAGCCTTGGCGGCGGATCTGGGCGTGCTCTGTCGAGCGCATCACGTCGAGGTCGGTCTGCGCCTCGAGGGCGCCGGGCAGGGGCAGACCCCAGAGGTGGCACGCAGTGATGTGGCTGAACGCCACGTCGTCCGGCAGTCCCACCAGGAACGCGCGCGCGCGCTTCGCGGTTGCTCGGCCGATCGCCCATCCGGACTGCCCGGGTCGGCCGGTGGAGCGCCGCGTCGCGAAGGCGCCAAGGCGCCATACCTGACTCGCGCGCGTCGGCCACGGAGAACGGCGCACGGGCGAGCTCGGCTGGCAACCACTGCAGTCCCACCGGCGACACTGTGGTGCACCTGCGCCGCCCACCCGGCCGGTCATCCACAGGCGGCCGGCCCCGGCCGATCGAGAGTGCACGACACGCTGACGGATGGCCGGCCCGGTCAGCGTGTCGTGCACTCTCGACCGGGCCTCGCAGAAATCTTCCAACTACCGCGTAACCCCTGCTCAGCGGGGTCGTTGTCTGGGTGGTGTGGCTGGAGACCCACCCCCCGGCTCGTCTCCAGCCACACCACCTGGGACGGTGGTCGGCACAAGGCAGGGGTTTGTGTCGCCCGCCGTCTTTGCGGTCCCCGGGGTTGCTCAACCAGAGCCGGTGAGTCGCGTCGGTGCGGGCCGGAGTTGGCTGGCCGCACCTGCGGTCAGACCTTCGCGCTGTCGTGGGTGTAGCGGGTGACGGCGGGGTTGGCGGCCTTCACGGCTTCGAGACGGTGGTAGGCCTCACCCTGCGCCGGACGCGGGTCGGTCTCGCCCTTGTTGGGCCACAGCGACATCGCACGCTCGGCCTGCGCGGTGATGGTCAGGGAGGGGTTGACCCCCAGGTTCGCCGACACCGCTGACCCGTCGACCACGTGCAGCTGCGGGTAGCCCCAGACCCGCTGGTAGGGGTCGACGACCCCGCGCTCGGGGGTCGAACCGATGGTGACGCCGCCGAGGAAGTGCGCCGTCAGGGGGATGTCTGCGATCTCGCTCAGGCCGCCGGTGGGATAGGTCGGGACGCCGGTCGCCTCCCTCAGCCTGCGCGCCAGGGCCTTCATGGCGTCGTGCCCGGCAGGGATATAGGTCGGGTTCGGCTCACCGTGTCCCTGTCGCGAGGTCAGCGTCCGTCCACCGAACCTGCCGCGCACGCCCGTCACCTGCAGGGAGTTGTCGCGGCTCTGCATGACCAGCCCGATGATGGTGCGCTCACTCCACCGGTGCTGTGACAGCGAGCGCACGAAGACGGCTGGGTGGCGGGCCACCTCGCGCAGGAACATCACGGGCCTCGGCAGCGAGCCCCCGGGCACGAGCAGGGTGGCCACGAGACCGACCGCGTTTGAGCCCGGACCGTACCGACAGTTCTCCACGTGGGTGTCGGCGTCCGGATGGAACGACGTCGTGATCGCCACGCCCCGGCTGAGCTCCATCCCCTCTTTCACGCGGTGCATCGTGACACCGTTGATCGCCTCGGAGTTGGTGCGGGTCAGGTGGCCGAGCCTGGCGGACAACCGCGGCAGCACCCCCGTCTGGCGCATGGAGTGCAGCAGCTTCTGGGTGCCCCACGTCCCCGCCGCGAACACCACCTGGTCCGCAGTGACGGTATGCCGGGCGCGCCGGAACCACGCGCCGCTCGCCTCGTGCGTCACGGCATACCCGCCGCCGCGCCGCGGGGCGACACGGACGACCGTGCGCATCGGCTCGATGGTCACGCCGAGCGTCTCGGCCAGGGCAAGGTAGTTCTTCACGAGGGTGTTCTTGGCACCGACGCGACAGCCGACCATGCAGTTGCCGCACTCGGTGCACCCGGTGCGGTCAGGGCCGGCGCCGCCGAAGTAGGGGTCGGGCACACGTGTGCCGGGCATGCCGTAGAACACCCCTGTGGGGGTCTTGCGGAACGTGCCGCCGACGCCGAGGTCGTCGGCGGTCCGGCGCATGACGTCCTCGACGACGCCCTCACACGGGTTGGTGACGGCGCCGAGCATCGTCGAGGCGGTGTCGTAGTGGGGGGACAGCTCGGACTTCCAGTCGGTGATGTCGCCCCACTGGCGGTCCTCGAAGAACGACGCGGGCGGCACGTAGAGGGTGTTGGCGTAGTTGAGCGAGCCACCACCCACCCCGGCCCCGGCGAGGATCATGACGTCGGGAAGGCGGTGGACCCGCTGCACGCCGAAACACTTGAGGCGCGGCACCCACAGATAGCGGCGCAGGTCCCACGACGTCTTCGGAAGGTCCTCGTCGCGGAAGCGACGGCCGGACTCGATGACGTGGACCCGGTAGCCCTTCTCGGCCAGCCGCAGCGCGGCGACCGAGCCACCGAAACCGGACCCGACGACCACGACGTCGTAGTCGCGGTCAGGCGCGCTCGGGGTCACCGACGACCCAGCCTCATCGACGACCCAATGCCTTGAGCACCGTGAGCGCACTCGTCATCAGCCGGGCGTAGGTCTCCTCGCCCATGCCTGCGACCGGTGCGATCGGCAGGACGTACTGAGCCGTGACGTTCTGCGACTCGGTGTACTTGAGGATGCCCTCGCTGCCGTGACGGCGACCCACGCCGGACTGCTTCATCCCACCCATCGGGGACGCGATGCTCCCCCAGGCCGCGGCATACCCCTCGTTGATGTTGACGGTGCCGGCCTGGATGGCGGTGGCGATGCGGCGACCCCGCGCCACGTCGCGGGTGAAGACGGCGGCGTTGAGGCCGTAGTCGGTGTCGTTGGCCAGCCGGATCGCCTCCTCGTCGCTGTGCACCCGATAGATCGACACGACCGGACCGAACGTCTCGTCGTCGCGCAGCAGCATCGCGGCGGTGACGCCCTCGATCACGGTGGGCTCGTAGAAGTACGGGCCGAGGTCGGGGCGAGCCCGGCCGCCGGCAAGCACCCGAGCCCCCTTGGATCGGGCGTCGTCGACGTGGGCGGCCACCCGCTCGAGCTGTTGCGCCGAGACGAGCGAACCCATGTCGGTGCCATAGGCGAGCTCCGCCCCCAGCCGCATCTGCCCAACCGCCGCCACGAACCTGCGGGTGAACTCGTCGGCCACCGACTCGTGCACGAGGAGTCGCTCGATCGAGATGCACAGCTGCCCAGCCGAGGAGAAGCAGGCACGGACCGCACCCTCCACCGCCTTGTCGAGGTCGGCGTCGTCCGCGACGTACATCGAGTTCTTGCCGCCGAGCTCGAGCGAGTAGCCGACCAGACGGCCCGCCACGGAGGTCGCGACCGCTCGGCCGGTCTCGGTCGAGCCGGTGTAGCAGACGTAGTCGGTGAGGTCGACGACCGCCTGCCCGACGGTGGGGCCGTCGCCGAGGACGACCTGGAGGACCGACTCGGGCAGCCCCGCCTCCGTCAGCAGCTGCACCGCGCGGAGCGCCGTGAGCGAGGCCTGCTGGTCGGGGCGCAGGACGACGGCGTTGCCGGCCATCAGCGCGGGGATGGCGTCGGTGATCGCGAGCGAGAGCGGGTAGTTCCACGGGCTGACGATGCCGACGACCCCCCGCGCGTGGTGGTGGACCGTGCTCTGCGTGAGCACCGGGAAGAGCCCGGCACGGCGGCGCGGGCGCAGGTATGCCGCCGCGGAGCGGGCGTAGTGCCGCGCCACCAGGGCGACGTCGGCGACCTCTTCGAACGCCTGGCGACGGGTCTTGCCCGACTCGAGCTGGACGAGGTCGAGCAGCTCGACCTGTCGTTCGAGGACGAGGTCGTGGTAGCGCAGGAAGATCCGCTCACGCAGCTCCATCGGCGTGCGCGACCACGAACGCTGCGCCGACCGTGCGGCATCCACCGCGACGACGACGTCCTCCCGGGTCGATACCGGCAGCGACGCCAGGGGCGCTCCGGTCAGCGGGGTGTGGCTCACGAACTGCGCAGCTCGGGGGGCCGCGACCACCCGGCGAGCGAGCCGTCGGGCGAGCGCCGGGTCCACGGCATACGTCGCGGTGGGGTCGGTCTCGGGGTCGGCGATCAGGTCCGGAGCCATGCACGCAGCCTAGGTCCGGCGACCCTTTGTTACCAGCAGTAAGTTGGCGACCTTGCCCACATCCGGGTGGTCAGCTGCGCTGGTAGGGCGCGACCACGACCTCGACCCGCTGGAACTCCTTGAGGTCGGAGTACCCCGTCGTGGCCATGGCCCGTCGCAGCGCCCCGATGAGGTTGGTCTTGCCGTCGGCGGTGCGTCCCGGGCCGAACAGGATCTGCTCCAGGGGCGCGAGGGCGCCGACCTCGACCCGCTCGCCACGCGGCAGCTCCGGGTGGTGCGCCTCGGATCCCCAGTGGTGGCCGCGACCAGGAGCGTCGGTGGCGCGCGCGAGCGCGGCTCCCAGCATGACGGCGTCGGCACCGCAGGCCACGGCCTTGACGATGTCGCCGCTGTCGCCCATGCCGCCGTCGGCGATGACGTGGACGTAGCGGCCGCCCGACTCGTCGAGGTAGTCGCGGCGGGCCGCAGCCACGTCGGCGATCGCGCTCGCCATCGGCGCGTGGATGCCGAGGGTGCGTCGCGTGGTGTGCGCGGCTCCACCGCCGAAGCCCACGAGCACGCCTGCCGCGCCGGTGCGCATGAGGTGCAGCGCTGCGGTGTAGGAAGCGGCCCCGCCGACGATGACGGGGACGTCGAGCTCGTAGATGAACCGCTTGAGGTTGAGGGGTTCGGCGCGACCGGAGACGTGCTCGGCGCTGACGGTCGTGCCGCGGATGACGAACAGGTCGACCCCCGCGTCGATGACGGTCTTCCAGAACTGCTGGGTGCGCTGCGGGCTGAGCGCACCCGCGGCGGTCACTCCGGCCTCGCGCACCTGGCGCAACCGCTCGGTGATCAGCTCCGGCTGGATCTCGGCCGAGTAGATCTCCTGCATCCGCGCGGTCGCCAGGGCGGGGTCGAGCGTGGCGATCTCGGCGAGCAGCGGCGTCGGGTCCTCGTAGCGGGTCCAGAGGCCCTCGAGGTCCAGCACCGGCAGGCCGCCCAGCTTGCCGAGCGCGATGGCGGAGTCGGGGGACATCACCGAGTCCATCGGCGCCGCGATGACCGGGATGTCGAAGTGGTAGGCATCGATCTGCCAGCCGACGGACACGTCCTCCGGGTCTCGGGTGCGCCGCGAGGGCACGACGGCGATGTCGTCGAAGGAGTAGGCCCGACGGCCCCGCTTGCCTCGGCCGATCTCGATCTCAGTCACCGCGCAAGGCTATCGGGAGCCGCGATGCACGGTGCGACACCGTCCGCGCGGGATCTTGGCACCGCACCCCCTCGGTCCGGCACGCGTGCGCGCTTGACGTCCCGTCGCCGAGTGAGGGGGCGGCCGGCGACGGGACGCCCTTTATCGTCACAGCGGACCGTGTCCGGCCGGTTGCAACGACGTCCTTGGCGATCCCCCTGCCTGAACGCTGTAGCGCTCGTGTCGTCACCCTAGGTCGCCCACGCGCCCCGCGACTCACCCAGATTGCGTATGCCCGCCCCGCACGGGCGCGTGAGACGCCCGCTCTACGAACCGGCTGCTCCGGAGGCGCTCACCAGGCCGTGACCGAAGAAGGAGGTCCACCCGTCGGAGCCGCCGTAGCACCTGAGCCGTTCGTCGGACGGCCCGAGAGGCTCCCAGCCGGCAGGGCAGGCCATCGGTGTCGCAGAGCGCTCCAGGGCTGCCATGACCGCGCTCGGCGACCAGCCCGGGTGGCGCTGGATGAGCAGCGCCGCGACGCCCGTCGCGTGCGGTGCCGCCATGGAGGTGCCGTTGAGGTACACGTAGGTCGCCCCGTGGTCGATGACGGTGATCCCGGGGAAGACCGCCTCGAGGGGGTCGAAGCCCGCCCAGATGTCACTGTCCGGCGGAACGGCACCCAGGATCGCGTCCTGAACGGTTCCGGTGGCGGAGAAGTAGTCCCCACCCGGTGCCGCGACGTCGCCGCCGACGCTGGAGTAGCCCGCGATGTTCATCGTGTAACCGGGGTAGCCGACCGGACCGGTAGCCGAGACCGTGACCGCACCAGGCAGCTCAGCCGGCAGCACCCGGCAGCTGTTGTGGACGACCCGCTCGATCGGGGTGTCGTCGGGCCCGTCAGGACTGATGACGTCGAGGATGGGGTGCCTGAGGTCGGCCTCCTCGTTGCCGTTCGCGGCCACGATGAGAACACCCCGCTGGCGGGCGTAGCGCGCGGCCGAGGAGATGTCAGCCGCGAGTGCCCGCTGTTGGGCGTCGTTGCCGCAGTAGTAGAGGTACGGGTCGGCGAACAGGCTCAGGTTGACCACGTCGAGGCGCAGGTCGCCGGCAGCCCTCAGGGCATCGGCCACGGCGTACGCGAAGCAGTAGCCCGGCATCGTGCAGGCCTTGAGCGCGACGATGGTGGCCTTCGGCGCGATCCCGGCGATGCCGATGCCGTTGACGGGTGCCGCGATCTCCGAAGCGACGTGCGTGCCGTGGCCGGAGCGGTCATAGACAGCGGACTTGTTGGTGCAGTCACCGTTGCCGGCCTCCGAGACGCTCGCCAGCCCGGCGAGGATGGCGGGGTCGTCGCTGTGGATGAAGGAGCAGGACGAGGCCAGGTCCAGGTTGGGCGTGATGTCGGGGTGGCGGAAGTCGATCCCCGAGTCGATGACGCCGACGCGCACGCCGGCGCCGTCCGCCAGCGCCCGGGTGGCGCCGTTGGCGCCGATCAGGGCCATGTCCCACTGGCAGGCGGCCAGCGGTTCACTGCTGGGAGCTGCGAACACCCCGTCCCACAGGTCGTGGCAGATCGCGCTCAGCTCACCGGTCGTGGCGGCTTGGGTGCGCTGGGTGGCACCCACGGCGGTGCCGGTCAGAGCGGTCGTGGCGAGGGCGACCGCGGACATCGCGGTCAGGAGTCGCCGGTGGGATGTGCGCATGGTCCACCTCCGGGCCCGGTGCCCCCGCGCATCGAGGGCACGACCACGCTAGGTCGACCCCCGCGCCCGCGGATCGACCAGAACGCGTAGGAGACGTGTGCCGGGTGGCCGCCACCCGGCATACCTGGGCTTGGCGACCGACCCGGGTCAGCGACCGCTGTAGTTGGGGGCTTCCACGGTCATCTGGATGTCGTGCGGGTGGCTCTCCTTGAGACCCGCCGAGGTGATGCGCACGAACTTGCCACGGGCCTGGAGCTCGGGGACGGTGTGCGCGCCGACGTAGAACATCGACTGGTGCAGACCACCGACCAGCTGGTGGACGACGCCGGAGACGGGGCCGCGATAGGCGACCTGGCCCTCGATGCCCTCGGGGACGATCTTGTCGTCGCTGGTGACGTCGGCCTGGAAGTAGCGGTCCTTGGAGTAGGACTTCTTGCCGCGGGAGGACATCGCGCCCAGCGAACCCATGCCGCGGTAGGACTTGAACTGCTTGCCGTTGACGAAGATCAGCTCACCGGGGCTCTCCTCGCACCCGGCCAGCAGCGAACCCAGCATGACCGTGTCGGCACCGGCGACGAGCGCCTTGGCGATGTCTCCGGAGTACTGCAGGCCACCGTCGCCGATGACCGGTACGCCGGCCCGGCGACAGGCCAGGGACGCGTCGTGGATGGCCGTGACCTGCGGGACGCCCACTCCAGCGACGACGCGCGTGGTGCAGATCGAGCCGGGTCCGACGCCTACCTTGACCGCGTCGACGCCGGCGTCCACCAGCGCCTGGGCGCCGGCGCGCGTGGCGACGTTGCCGCCGATGACCTGGACGTGCGCGGTGGCGGGGTCGGCCTTGAGTCGGCGGATCATGTCGAGCAGGAGGCGGGCGTGCCCGTGGGCGGTGTCGACGACGAGGACGTCGACCCCGGCCTCCATCAGGGTGGTCGCCCGCTCCCACGAGTCGCCGAAGTAGCCGACGGCAGCGCCGACCATGAGGCGTCCGTGGTCGTCCTTGCTGGCGTCGGGGAACTGCTCGGACTTCACGAAGTCCTTGACGGTGATCAGCCCCGCGAGCCGGCCCTGGTCGTCGACGAGGGGCAGCCGCTCGCGCTTGTGCTGGCGCAGCAGGGCCGTGGCGTCGGCGCGGGAGATGCCGACCGCGCCCGTCACCAGCGGCATCGGGGTCATGACGTCGCGGACGCGGGTGGTGGCCCATTCGGCGACGGGGGTGAACCGCAGGTCGCGGTTGGTGATCATCCCGAGCAGTGAGTTGTCGGGGGCGACGACCGGCAGGCCGGAGACGCGGTACTCGCCGCAGATCCGGTCGAGCTCCTCGAGGGTGGCGTCGGGGCCGATCGTGATGGGGTTGCTGATCATCCCCGTCTGGGTCCGCTTCACGAGGTCGACCTGGTAGGCCTGGTCCTCGATCGAGAGGTTGCGGTGCAGCACGCCCAGGCCACCCTGCCGGGCCATGGCGATGGCCATCCGCGACTCGGTCACGGTGTCCATCGCGCTGGAGATCAGCGGGGTGCGCAGCGAGATCTCGCGGGTGAGTCGTGCCGTGGTGTCGACCTCGGACGGGATCACGTCGGTCTCGCCGGGCAGGAGCAGGACGTCGTCGTAGGTCAGGCCCAGCTTGCTGAACGGGTCGTGCTCCTCGAGCTCGGGAGCGGGATCGACGGCGGGGTCCGGGGCTGGGGCGGGAGCGGACTCCTGCAGGCGCCGAATGTCATCGAGGTCCACACCAAGGCTCATTGCCCAATCGTAACGGGCGCCGACCCCACCCCCGGACGGACCTCCGGAAGCGGCCGATGGCGGGTCGACGACGGGCTGACGACGGGCCGGCGACGCCCTGCCGACCGGCTGCCGAGGCCCCGCCGCGGCACCGTCCAGCATTCGGGACAACCCCCGTCTGGGTGCGCGGCCTTGAACAAGTCCTTACGTTCCAACCCTGTTTCCGCAGGTCAGAGGGCGGTAGCGTCCGAGACGTGCGGCACCGTGCCGCAGGGAGAAGAGGGACGACATGGCTGAGTTGTCACGGCTTCCAGGACCGGTGGCTGACCTGTGGGAATGGCAGCTCGACGGTTCGTGTCGCCAGATCAACCCAGAGGTCTTCTTCCACCCCGAAGGTGAACGCGGACCGGCGCGCCGCTCCCGCGACACCCAGGCCAAGGAAGTCTGCCTGGCCTGCCCGGTCCTCAAGCAGTGCCGGGAGCACGCCCTGCGGGTCCGGGAGCCCTACGGCGTCTGGGGTGCGATGACCGAGGACGAGCGCGAGGCGTACTACGCCGGCCACGCCGTCCCCGCCGCCAGCTGAGCGACCTACACTCGGCTGCGTGAGCAGCCCCGTGGAAGTCCCCATCCGTGACGAGTCCATTCGGCTCGGGCAGCTGCTCAAGCTCGCCGGCGTCGTCGACGACGGCGCCATGGCGCGGTCGGTCATCGAGCTCGGTGAGGTCACCGTCGACGGCGAGGTGGAGGTTCGTCGCGGCGCCCAGGTGCGCCCCGGACAGACCGTCGGGTATGCCGGTCAGCAGCTGACCGTGGTCAGCGACGCCTGAGCAGGGAGCTCAGTCGGCGACGACGAGCAGGGCGCGCAGCATGTCGCGGGTCTGGGCGCTGACCGGCCAGGAGTCCTTCGCCTTCCAGTCGACGGTGAACCGGTCGGCGCAGACGCTGCTGAGCTCGACGACGCGGCCATCGTCGGTCATGACTCGCACCACGAACAGCGAGCTCCCAGTCGTGCAGGAGCTGCCCGGGACCGCGCTCGACCCGGCCTTGGCCAGGTCGGCGTTGAGCTGCGCGAGCTGTGGGCCGCCCATGACGTTGCCCCGGATCCCGCGGTACCGAGGGACCTTCGTGAGCATCGGTCGTGGGTGCAGGCAGGCAGTGGCCGCCTTCAGCACGGTCCCCCGCGGCAGGCTCGGTGGGGCGACGCCCGGCGCCGAGCGGGTCCTCCCCAAGATCGACGGGCACCCGAGGAAGACGGCGCCGGTGTCGCCGGGCCCCGGTCCTTCCTCGGCCGACTGCTCCGCCAGCGCGACGTAGTAGCTCGCCAGGGCCGGCCAGCCGTTGCAGGCGAGACCTTCGTTGGCGTAGGTCGTCATGATGCCGTCCTTGCCTTGCAACACCATCCGGAAGGCTGGCCCCTGAGGCAGGTCCGCGCACTCGGCTCCGCTGGTGCGCGGCTGCAGGGTCAGTGCGTCGACGGCGAGCGGGATGCTGACCGGGGCATCGGGCGGCAGTGAGCCTGCCCAGACGGACCCCTCGTCGGTCTGGGCGCAGACGAGCACGGCCGCGACGGTGATGCTGAGCGGCTGGCTGCGCACGACGGGCGGGGTCGGCGGACCGAAGGTCGTCCGGCAGCTCAGGGCCGCCGGTGGTGGCGTCGGCGGAGTCGGGAGCCCACCGTCGCCACCTCGCGAGACGACTCCCCCGACAAGGGCCACCACCGCCAGGCCGGCCACGGCGAACGCCCACCCGCGCGCACCACGCAGCCACCCGGCATACGACCTCGGCGGTTGGAGGAGCCCGTTGATCGACGGGTCCTGCGGCGGCAGGCCTGCCAGGAGGGCACGCAGACCCTCCTCGTCGAGGGCGAGGAGCGCGCCGACGGTCGCCAGGGCGTGCAGGCGGTGGCGGTGCACCGCGGCGACGCCGTCGTCGAGGGCATCGGCGATCTGGGCCTCGCTGAGGCCGTCGAAGGACCACAGCACGAGCGTCGCGCGTTCACGACGGGACAACCCGGCGAGGGCGGCGAGCACGGCCGCCTTCGTGGGTGGGGGCGAAGCTGCGTTTCGCGGCCCCGCGGAACCCTCGGGCTCGTCGTGACTGCGACGACGCAGCTGCGGCCGCAGGTAGCTCGCCATCAGTGACTTGCGCAGCTCGGCGTCGTAGGACCCTGCACCTACCTCGGACAGGTGGTGCCACTGCGGCCAGCTGCGCGCCAGCGTGGCGCGGACGAGGGACTCGGCGCCCCTCTCGTCGCCGACCAGCAGCCACGCGGTCCGCAGCAGGTCGGCGCCCCGGGCCACGACGTACTCGTCGAAGCTGGGGGGTTCGGCGAACCGATCCGCCATGGGCCACCTCGCTCTGCGCCACCCCTCTTCCCGCATCGTATGCCGCGGAGCCCAGGTCGCGGCGAGCCCTCAGGTGGTGGCGCGCAGCTCCCTGGCGTGCATCGACGAGCCAATCGTGGCGGCGCCCACCAGCGTGGCGACCAGCACGGCTCCCACCGCGCCACCGACGAACATGGCCAGGTCGGCCCACGCCACGGGGATCGGCACGAAGTGGGTGCCGAGGTCCCAGTTGCCCGAGTCGTCGTTCGCGACCTCGAGGCGCCCGCCGCCGGTGAAACCGCGCATCGCCACGGTCCCGACCGCCGCAGCCAGCACGACCATGGGCACCACGGGCAGCAGCGTCTCGATGAGGTGGGCGCGGACGAGCATCGACCGTGGCACACCGGCAACGGCCAGTGCCGCGAGCGCCCTGCGACGCAGCATCATCGACTCCAGCTGGATCACCAGCAGGCCGGCGGCCCCGAGCAGCAGCGCGACCCCGACAACGACGGAGATGACGTCGAACGTGCTGGCGAAGAAGGCTGTGTCCGGTCGCTGCAGGTTTGCCTCCATCGTGAAGGCGGCGGCACCCGCGCCGAAGAGCACCGCCAGGATCACACTGGCCGTCGCCCGGCTCGCAGACCACGGGTCGGCCACCATCCGCCGCGCCGCGATCAGTGCGGCGACGGAAGTCGGGCGCGCGGCCAGCACCCGGCCGAGCAGGTGTGACACGGACGCGCTGCCGAACAGCAGAGCGACCAGGATGACGACGACCAGGACCATCGGCGGCCACGTGGACAGCGACCGGTGCTCCAGCAGCTCCAGCCGCCCGAGGATGCTCGGCCAGGCTGCGAAGGCCGCAGAGGCAAGGACCAGCGCCACGACGGGGAGAGCTGCGGGTGGGCGACGTCGGACCTGGCGGACGACACCGAACGGCGTCAGCGCGACCCGACGTAGCGCCAGGCGGCTGAGCAGCACGGCCCCGACCGGCACGAGGAGCAGCGAGATCGCGGCGGCCCACCAGTGCGGCCAGACGTCCACCGGCAGGGCCGGACCGGGGGCCACGAGCACCTGCCGAGGAGAACCATCCGGGCCCCGGACCGATGCGGTGAACGGCTTCGGGGCACGGAGCACCCACCTGGCCACCAGGAAGGCCGAAGCAGCGAGGGCCGAGCCCCCTGCCGCAGCGATCCCCGTCTCCCACGAGACCACGCGACGGGCCTCGCTGGGCGTCATACCCGCCAGGCGGAACGCCGCGAGGCGCCGGTCCCGCCGGGGTGACCCGACGCGCACCCCGAGGCCGGTGAGCACGAACGCAGGCAGGCTGAGGAGGACGAGCGCGGCGACGACCCCTGCGTGGAGTCCGGAGTCGTTGAGCACCTCGACGCGGTAAGCCCGCCCTTCCGGGACCGACACCACAACTGCCGCAGTGAGCAGGATGAAGGCGGTGAAGGCGGCGCCGAGCGCCGTGATCGCGAGGCGCAGCCGGTCGACGCGCCCACCCGTCAGCGCGAACCTCAAGGCCTGGAGGAGGGTCATGAGCCGGCCCGCGGGCTCGAGGCCGAAGCCGACGCCGCGGAACCAAGCACCGCACCGTTGACGCCGAGGCCGCCGGAGAGCCGGCCGTCGCGCACCTCGATGTCACGGTCGCCGTAAGCCGCGACACGAGCCTCGTGCGAGACCAGCACGACGGTGGTGCCCGTCTCCCGCGCGGTCTCGGCAATGGCAGTCATGACCTGCTCGGCAGCCATCGAGTCGAGGGCCCCGGTCGGTTCGTCGGCGAAGAGGACCGCCGGCTCGGTGACCATGGCCCTGGCCACGGCCACCCGTTGGGCTTGCCCGCCCGACATCTGCCCGGGCCGGTGGTCGGCCTGGTCCCCGACGCCGAACCGGTGCAACCAGGACTGCGCCCGGTCGAACGCCTCGGCCCGCTTCATCCCGCCGAGCAGGAGCGGGAGTGCCACGTTCTCGACCGCAGGCAGCTCCTCGACCAGCTGCCCGAACTGGAACAGCACGCCGAACTGCTCACGTCGCAGGCGGGAGCGGGCAGCCTCGCTCTCGGCACTGATGACCCGCTCGCCGAACTCCACCGTGCCGGCATCGGGAGCCAGCACACCGGCCAGGCACAGGAGGAGCGACGACTTCCCCGATCCCGAAGGCCCGGTCACCGCCAGGATCTCCCCGTGCCGCACGTCCAGGTCGATCCCCCGCAGCGCCGGCGTCAGCCCGTAGGCCAGCGTCAGACCTCGCGCCTTGAGCACGGTCCCCTTGTTCATACCCCGATTTCCTCTCTCAGAGTGCCGACGCGCTGGAGTGCCGCGTCCATCCACTTCAGGTCTGCATCCAGGTGCGCGAGGGCGTAGTCGGCGGCCAGGACCTCGTGCAGCGACGAGTCCCGGGACGACTTGGCAGCCGTGAAGGCCCGCATCCGGGCCAGGTGTGCGGACCGCTGGGCCCGCAGGAACGCCGACGCCCCTGCCTCGTCGCCGAGCAGCAGCGCGATCGTCACCTTGAGCTCGAACGGGTTGGCGACGTGCTCGGACGGCTCATCGGTCGATGCGAGCCACGACCGCAGCTCCTCGGATCCCGCTTCGGTGATCTCGAAGACCATCCGATCGGGCCCGTCGACCCGCTGCACCCCGCGTGGCTCGACGAGCCCGCGGCGGTGCAGCCGGTCCAGCGTCGAGTAGACCACTCCGAAGGCGATGGGTTTGGCCTGCGGGAAGCGCTGGTCGTGCTCTCGCTTCAGGTCATACCCGTGCCGCTGCCCCCTGCGCAGCAGCCCGAGGATGACGTGACCTGTCGACATGACGCTCACTATTCACTACATGAATAGTGAGCGCAAGCACTTCGGCTGCATCCGCATGGTCAACGCGGGTCAGCGCACGACGAAGGCCCGCCCCCGCAGTGGGGACGGGCCTTCGTGAGGTATGCCGCGCAGCTCAGCGCCGCGCGTCGTCAGTCCTGAACGACCTGCTGCGCCCGGTCAGTGACCGTGGCCGTGACCGTGGCCGCCGGCGGCCTGGCCGTCCTCGTCTTCCTTCTTCTCCACGACGAGCGTGTCGGTGGTGAGCACCATCGACGCGATCGAGGCGGCATTGACCAGGGCGGAGCGGGTGACCTTGACCGGGTCGATGACGCCGGCCTTGATCAGGTCGCCGTACTCACCGGTCGCGGCGTTGAGGCCGTTGCCCGGGCTGAGCTCGCGCACCTTGGAGACGGCGACGTAGCCCTCCATGCCGGCGTTCTCGGCGATCCAGCGCAGCGGCTCGGCCGAGGCCTTCTTGACGATGAGCGCACCGGTCGCCTCGTCGCCCTCGAGGTCGAGGTCGTCGATGACGGTGGAGGCGTGGACGAGGGCGGAGCCGCCACCGGCGACGATGCCCTCCTCGATGGCCGCGCGGGTCGCCGAGATGGCGTCCTCGATGCGGTGCTTCTTCTCCTTGAGCTCCACCTCAGTGTGGGCACCCACCTTGATGACGCAGACCCCACCGGCGAGCTTGGCGAGGCGCTCCTGGAGCTTCTCGCGGTCCCAGTCGGAGTCGGTGCGCTCGATCTCGGCCTTGAGCTGGTTGACCCGGCCGGTGACGTCGTCGGGCTTGCCGGCGCCGTCGATGATCGTGGTGTTGTCCTTGGTGACGACGACGCGACGGGCCTGGCCCAGCACGTCCAGGTCAGCCTGGTCGAGCTTGAGGCCGACCTCCTCGGAGATGACCTGGCCACCGGTGAGGGTCGCCATGTCCTGCAGCATCGCCTTGCGACGGTCGCCGAAGCCGGGGGCCTTGACCGCGACCACGTTGAACGTGCCGCGGATCTTGTTGACGACGAGGGTCGACAGCGCTTCGCCGTCGATGTCCTCGGCGATGATCAGCAGCGGCTTGCCGGTCTTGATGACCTTCTCCAGCACCGGCAGGACGTCGGCGATGGCCGAGATCTTGCCCTGGTTGATGAGGATGTAGGCGTCCTCGACCACGGCCTCCATGCGCTCGGCGTCGGAGACGAAGTAGGGCGAGATGTAGCCCTTGTCGAACTGCATGCCTTCGGTGAACTCGAGCTCGGTGGTCGCCGTCGACGACTCCTCGACGGTGATGACACCGTCCTTGCCGACCTTGTCGAACGCCTCGGCGATGGTCGACCCGATCGTCTCGTCCTGGGCGGACAGCGCGGCGACCTGGGCGATCTCTTCCTTGCCCTCGATCTCGCGAGCCGTCTCGAGCAGCTTGGCGCTCACTGCCTGGACCGCTGCGTCGATGCCGCGCTTCAGGCTGGCCGGGGCGGCACCTGCGGCAACGTTGCGCAGGCCCTCCTTGACCATGGCCTGGGCGAGCACGGTGGCCGTCGTGGTGCCGTCACCAGCGATGTCGTTGGTCTTGGTGGCGACCTCCTTCGCGAGCTGGGCGCCGAGGTTCTCGTAGGGGTCCTCGAGCTCGATCTCGCGGGCGATGGTCACGCCGTCGTTGGTGATCGTGGGGGCGCCCCACTTCTTGTCGATGACGACGTTGCGGCCCTTCGGGCCGAGCGTCACCTTGACCGCGTTCGCGAGCGCGTCAACTCCGCGCTCAAGCGACTTGCGGGCGGAGTCGTTGAACTCCAGCGTCTTAGCCATGAAAGTCCTTCTCTAGCAATCGGGTTCAGGAGGGATTGAAGGCAACGTGCCCTGTATGCCGGCAGGCCGGCATACAGGGCACGTCACTCACGCGGTGCGGATGCTCAGCCGACGATGGCGAGGACGTCGCGGGCGGAGAGGATGAGGTACTCCTCGCCGCCGTGCTTGATCTCGGTGCCGCCGTACTTGCTGTAGATGACCCGGTCGCCGACGGTGACGTCGAGCGGGACGCGGTTGCCGTTGTCGTCGATCCGGCCGGGACCGATCGCGAGGACCTCGCCCTCCTGGGGCTTCTCCTTGGCGGTGTCCGGGATGACGAGGCCAGACGCGGTGGTCTGCTCGGCCTCGACGGACTTGACGACGATGCGGTCTTCGAGCGGCTTGATGGAAACCGACACGATGATGACCTCCCCTTCGGGAATGTCGAAGATGGACAGGTGGATGGTGCTGGTCGTGCTGTGGTGCTCTGCTTGCTCTGGCACAGAAGTTGCTCTGGCCCAGAAGTCACTGCCTGGCGGTCGCCGTCGCGGGGATCGACCGACTGGCTGCGTTAGCACTCGGCGAACCGGAGTGCCAACGCAAATCTAGGCTCGCGGTTAGCACTCGGTCAACTCGAGTGCCAGAGTTTGTCGGCGCGTTCGCCACGAGCGGACGACGGAGGACTGCGCGACCGACAAACCAGTTGCCCGGTCGGCCCCGCGGGCGGCAGTGTCGGCCACGTGACCGACACCCAGGAAACCTCTGCCGACAACGCCGACGAGACGTCCGCCGAGCTGCTGCGAGCGTACGACGAGCAGCTGCGCGAGGAGCGTGAGGTGCCCTCGTCACTGGCCACCGCCCGGCTCGGCCCCCTCGTGCTCGCGACGTTCATGGGTGGGCACGGCTTCATCACCTACCGCACCCTCGACACCGACGCCGGTCCGGCCACGAGGGAGTCGGTCGCACAGCTCGTGGATGGGGCGCTCGCGCACTACGAGGCGATGCCCGAGATCACGGCCGTCGAGTGGAAGTCCCGGGGCCACGACCACGCCCCCGGCCTGCACGAGGCCCTGGTCGCACGCGGTTTCACCCCCGACGAACCCGAGTCGATCATGATCGGCGAGGCCCGCCTGCTCGCCGTCGACGTCGCGCTGCCCGACGGCGTCGCCATCCGACGGGTAACCGACGAGGGCGACATCCGGGCGATGTGCTCCATGCAGGCGGAGGTGTTCGGCGACGACGCCAAGGAGGCCAAGGACCACGCGGACCAGGTCCTGCACCGGCTGCGGACCCGCGACGACATGGAGATGTGGGTGGCCGAGCACGACGGCCAGATCGTCAGCGCCGGACGGCTCGAGCCCGTCGCCGGCACCGAGTTCGCCGGCATCTGGGGCGGCGCCACCCGGCCCGAGTTCCGCGGACGGGGGATCTACCGAGCCCTGACCTCCGCCCGCGCACGCTCGGCCATCGGCCACGGCAAGCGCTACATCAACAGCGACTCGACCGAGTTCTCCCGGCCGATCCTCGAGCGCTCCGGCTTCCTCAAGGTCTCGACCACGACCCCCTACGAATGGCGACGCCCGTAGTCCACCCACCGCCCGGGCGTACGACAGAATGCCGGGCATGGATCTGGCCCTGCTGCGACGGCTGACCACCGGCGAGGGCTGGGGTCTGCTGCAGTCCCTCCCGCCGTACGACGAGTCGGCCGCCTTGGGACTGCAGCAGCGACTGCGCACGGCGGGGTTCGAGCCGGACCTCGTCGCAGCTGCCCTGAACCAGGCCCGGCTGCGAGCCAAGGCCCAGGACAAGTTCGGCGAGTTCGCCCGCGGGATGGTGCTCACCTCCGATGGGCTCGAGCAGGCGACCCGGCTGGCGGTGGCCGCTCAGCACGCCCAGCGCTTCCGGGCCGCCGGCATCCACACGGTGCACGACCTCGGGTGCGGCATCGGTTCGGACGCCATGGCGATGGCGGGCCTCGACCTGCGGGTCAGGGCCATCGACGCCGACGAGGTCACCGCGGGGATCGCCGCGGTGAACCTGCGGCACTGGCCGGACTCCACGGCATACCAAGGGGTGGCGGAGGAGTTCACCGCGCCGGCTGGTGAGGGGGCGCGCGGCGTGGGGGCGTGGCTCGACCCGGCGCGACGCACGCCCGGCGTCGCCGACGTGAGCGGCCGTACCCGCAGGATCTTCAACCTCGCCGAGATCTCGCCGAGCTGGACCACCGTCCAGGAGGTGGCCCGCGCACTGCCGGCCACCGGGGCCAAGCTGAGCCCCGGCTTCCCGCACGCGGCCCTGCCTCCGGGCGCGGAGGCGCAGTGGACGTCCTGGGAGGGCGACGTCGTCGAGTGTGCCGTGTGGTGGGGACCGCTGGTGCGGACTGGTGGGCGCACCGCCGCCCTGCTGCGCGAGGCCGGGCCAGCCGTGGTCGTGACCGAGGCAGAGGGGGACGGCACCGCTCCACCGCTACAGAACCTCGCCGACGTGGGTGGCTGGCTCTACGAACCTGACAAGGCAGTGCTGCGCGCCGGTCTGGTGGGTGCACTCACGGCCGCGACCGACGGGGCCGAGCTGGACGCCGGCGTCGGCTACGTCGGGTCGAGCCGGTCCGTCGACGTCCCCTTCGCCAAGCGGTATGCCGTGGTGGAGGCGATGCCGTTCAACGTCAAGGCGTTGCGCGGCTGGCTCCGCGACCACGGCATCGACCGGCTGACCATCAAGAAGCGCGGCGTCAGCGTCGACGCGGACCTGCTGCGACGACAGCTGCGACTGCCCGCGAAGGGGCACAACGAGGCGATCGTGATCCTCACCCGCGTGCGCAGCAACCAGGTCGCGATCATCGTCCGACCCGCCTGACCGGCGCGGCAACCGGAGGCAACTGCACGCACCCCTGGTCAAGCCGTGCCCGAAATGGCCCGGAGTTCGCCCTGCGCCGTTACCATCTCGTATCCTCGACCGCGATGCCTTCCCCTCACACCACCGGCTCCGGCCGCCATCGAGCAACCAGGACCCGCCGCGCCGCGGTGCTGTCCGGCCTCTGGCGACGCCCCAGCCACCGGTCTGCGCTCAAGGGTCTCGGTGTCGCCGCCTCGGCTCTCGGCGTGGCCACCGCCTTCGCGGCCCCGGCGTCGATCCCGACCCTCGAGCTCACGTCCGCACAGGTTCGGCCTCCGGTCGAGGCGCGGGCCGAGGCCGTGTCCGCACCGGCGCGGGTCACCCGCTACGGCGTCATCGGGTTCACCGCGCAGGCCGAGTCGGCCGCGCGGAGCAAGCCGCGGGCCTCAGCGAGCCCGACGGCCGATCGCACGACCACGGCGGTCTCGCGCAACACCTCACGCGCGGGCCTGTCCAACGTCGGTGGCATGACGCCGAACGCGATCGCCGTCATCAACGCCGTCAAGAAGCAGTTCCCCGGCTCCGGGCCGTTCGGCGGGTTCCGCGCGGGCGACCCGGGAGACCACGGCAGCGGTCACGCCGTCGACATCATGTGCAGCACGGCCGAGGGCAACGAGATCGCCAGCTTCCTGCAGGCCAATGCCGGGGCCCTCAACATCAAGTACCTCATCTGGCGTCAGCGCATCTGGAATCCGGGCGGCACCTGGGAGGCCATGGCGGACCGTGGCAGCCCCACGGCCAACCACTACGACCACGTGCACGTCTCGGTCTACTAGACCGCCGTCTCGACTCCTGGCCACCGGTGTGGCACGCGGGCGGGCTTGCCCGTGTCTCGTGAGCCACTGATGGCCCGAAGTCGCAGACGGACTGGCTGGTCTGGCTAGAGCTCGGGGTCGAGCTGGGCACCGCGGTGACGGACCGCATCCGCGCCGGCCTGGCTCGCTGCCCTCACGGCCGCCTCTCGTTTCGCTCCGCTCGCCAGTGCCGCCGCCAGCGCCCCACAGAACGCGTCGCCCGCGCCGGTCGTGTCGACCACCTCCGCCTCGTCCACGGGTATGCCGTCCGACCGCTCCCCGTCCCAGCTGCACCCGGCTGCACCGAAGGTCACCAGCACCGAGGTCGGGGCGGCATCGCTGTCGGCCAGCTGGAGCGCCTCGTGCTCGTTGACCACGAGCGGGTCGGCGAGGGCCACGACGTCGCGCGGCAGGGCGGCATACGGGGCTGCGTTGAGGACCACGCGGGCGCCGCGCCCGTGGGCGGCGCGCACGGCAGCTGCGACGGTCCGCAGCGGCACCTCGAGCTGGACCAGCAGGACGTCGCCGGTCTCGAGGTCGGACAAGTGGTCTGGCAGGTCGTCGACCGAGACGTGGGCGTTGGCGCCGGGGATGACCACGATGGAGTTCTCGCCGTCGTCGTCGACGGTGATCCACGCCTGGCCGGTGGGGGTGCCGTCGACGACGCGCACGGCCGAGACGTCGATCCCGCGGGAGCGAAGCCGCTGCAGGTAGGCCTGGCCTGCGTCGTCCGACCCGACGGCGCCGACCAGCCCCACTGTCGCACCGGCCGCGGCAGCCGCGACGGCCTGGTTGCCGCCCTTCCCGCCCGCGAACCGGTGCAGCGGGCCGTCGGCGAGGACGGTCTCCCCCGGCCCCGGGTGGCGCTCGACCGCGGCGACGAGGTCGACGTTGAGCGAGCCGAGGACGACCACCCGCCCCATCAGCGCCTCCCGCCGCTGACGGTGTCGAGCCACAGGGTGGCGTAGCGCTGGCCGTCGACCTCGAGGCAGACGTCGATGGTGGACCGGGCCTGGCCGTGGGGGTCGTGGGCGAGGCCACCTGACCACTCCCGCCTGTCGACGATCGTGCGTCCGCGGGACCAGGTGCCCGCGAGCTCGACGCGCACCGGGAGCCGCTCACGGCGCACTCCTCCCGGCTCCAGGACGGCGCAGACGGCACCGGCGTCGCCGATCGTCGCGTCCGGTGACTCGAACCGCTCACACTGGAACTCGATGAGGCGCCCGGCCAGCTCGGCCGCGTCGTGACCACCCGGTGCCGCCAGGGTGCGGGCCGTCTCGAGGCTGACCCTTGGCTCGTAGAAGACGTCCAGGCCGTACATCGTGAGCGGGATGTCGAGGTCGGCACAGGCGTCGAGCACGACTGCCGCGGCCTCCGGGTCGTGGAAGACGTTGAACTCGGCCGAGGCTGTCGCATTGCCGACCTGCGCTGCCCCGCCCATGAAGACGATCTCGCGAATCCCCTTGGCAACACTGGGATAGGTGCGCAGGAGCAGGGCCAGGTTGGTGAGCGGTGCAAGCGGGATCAGGGTGACCCGGCGGGCGTCGTCGGCGTGGGCGGCAGCCTCCAGGAGCACGTCGCGCAACAGCTCCACGGCGTGGCGGGAGTCGGGCCGGCGCTCGGACCTCGCCCAGTCGAGATCACCCATCCCGTCCCGGCCATGGACGTGCCTGGCGTCGACCGGTTCCTCCAGCAACGGGCGTTCGGCACCCCTGGCGACCGGGACGTCGGCGCGGTCCGCCGCGTCCAGCACGGTGAGGGTGTTGGCCACGACGGCGTCCACCGCCGCGTTGCCCCCCACGCACGTCACGGCACGCAGGTCGAGCGCTGGGTGCAGCGCCGCCAGCAACAGCGCACAGGCGTCGTCGACCCCGGTGTCGACGTCCAGGACGACGGGAATGGCCATGTGGCGATCCTGCCAGAGGCGGGGCGGCGGCAGCCCGGTCCGGGTTTCGTCGCGGCCGCGGGGCCGGGGTAGGTTCCGTGCGTGACTGCTCACCCGGCGCGCCACGCCCGCCTCCTCCTGGTCGGCCTGGCGGTCGCGGCGCTCACGGCGACCGCAGGGTGCGACGCGGGCGGAGGGTCGTCGGGCAGCGGGTCGTCGGGCAGCGGGTCTTCGGGTACCTCAGGGTCTTCGTCGGGGTCGGCCACCAGCCCGAGCAGCTCCAGCTCTGGGCCCTCGAGCACGTCCAGCACGACGACCACCCCAGCCCCCACCTGTGGCGAGCAGCTCGCTGCCGCGATGACCGCGCCGCAACGGGCCGGGCAGCTGCTGATGGTCGGGCTCCAGCCGACCGGCAGCTCACGTGCCCTCGCTGCCCAGATCAAGTCCCAGCGGCTGGGTGGGGTGATCTACCTCGGCGGGTGGTCCGGCGGGTCCGCCTCGATGGCGACCATCTCGAAGCGACTGAGGACCGCGGCCGCGGACGGGTTGCTGGTGGCCGCCGACCAGGAGGGCGGCCAGGTCCAGCAGCTGCGGGGCCCGGGGTTCACCCGGATGCCCTCGGCCCGCACCCAGGCCACGACCGGCGTCGCCCGCGAGGAGGCGAACGTCGAGCAGTGGTCCCGCGAGCTCGCGGCTGCCGGCGTCAACGTCAACCTGGCACCGGTGGCGGACACCGTGCCCACGTCGCTGGGCGCGGCCAACCAGCCGATCGGACGCTACCGCCGCGACTTCGCCCCCGGTTCGCCCTCGACCAACGCGAGGTATGCCGCGGCCTTCGTCCGCGGCACCCTCGCCGCCGGCATCGCCCCCACCCTCAAGCACTTCCCGGGGCTGGGTCGCGTCACCGGCAACACCGACGTGAGCAGCAGCGGCATCACCGACCGCACGACCGACGCCGGCGACCCCTACATGGCGCCGTTCGCCGCGGGAGTCGGTGCCGGCGCACCGATCGTCATGATCTCCTCGGCCCGCTATCCCAAGCTCGACCCGGACAACCAGGCGATGTTCTCCAAGGCCGTGGTCACCGGGCTGCTTCGCGACACGATGGGCTTCGACGGCGTCGTGATCACCGACGACGTGGGCGCCGCCAAGGCCGTGGCGTCGATTCCGGTCGGCCAGCGGGCGACCCGTTTCATCGCTGCTGGTGGCGACATCGTCCTCACCGCCAGGGCGTCGCAGGCGCCGGTCATGCTCAAGGCGATCGCCGCCAGGCGGGCCGCCAGCCCGGCCTTCGCGGCCCAGGTCGACGCGGCGGCGGCGAGGGTGCTCGACCTCAAGGCCGACCTCGGCCTCGTGAAGTGCTCCTGACCGACTGCTTACGGGCCCCAGGGGAGGACCTGCCGGGTCACCGGCTAGGACTGGACCAGCGTCACGGGCATCGAGGAGTCCGCGGGGAGCCCGAGGTCTGAGGGCGCTCGTCCCTTGAGCACCATCTGCGCCCCGAGCGATGCGACCATCGCACCGTTGTCGGTGCAGAGTCCGGGGCGCGGCACCCGCAGCGTGATGCCCGCAGCGTCGCAGCGCTCCTGGGCCATGGCGCGCAGCCGGCTGTTGGCCGCCACCCCACCACCGATCTGCAGGTTCGTGACGCCGTGCTCCTTGCAGGCCAGCACGGCCTTGCGGGTCAGCACGTCGGTGACCGCCTCCTGGAACGACGCGGCGACGTCGGCCACCGGCACGGGCTCCCCCGCCGCCTCGCGCGCCTGCACCCAGCGGGCCACGGCGGTCTTGAGCCCTGAGAAGGAGAAGTCGAACCGGTAGCGCTCCATGTCGCGCCCGGTCGTCAGCCCGCGGGGGAAGTCGATCGCGAACCGGTCACCCTCACGCGCCATGCGGTCGATGGGTGGCCCGCCCGGGAAGGGCAGCCCGAGGACCCGCGCCACCTTGTCGAACGCCTCCCCCGCCGCGTCGTCGATCGTCGACCCCAAAGACTGGATGTCGTGCGTGACATCGGGCACGAGCAGCAAGGACGAGTGCCCACCGGAGACGAGCAGGGCCAGGGTGGGTTCGGGCAGCGGGCCGTGCTCCACGATGTCGACGGCGACGTGCGACGCGAGGTGGTTGACGCCGTACAGCGGGACGCCGAGTGCGACCGCGAGCGACTTGGCGGCGGCCACACCCACCATCAACGCGCCGGCGAGTCCGGGACCTGAAGTCACCGCGATCGCGTCCAGGTCGGCGAGCTTGATGCCCGCCTCGCGAGTGGCTCGCTCGATGGTCGGCACCATCGCCTCGAGGTGGGCACGGCTGGCCACCTCGGGCACCACGCCGCCGAACCTCGCGTGCTCGTCGACACTGCTGGCGATCGCGTCGACCAGCAGGGTCTCGCCCCGCACGATGCCCACGCCCGTCTCGTCGCAGGACGTCTCGAGCCCGAGGACGAGCGGCTGGTCGGCGCTCACGGCGCCATCTCCCGGAGGGTCAGCCGCATCACGTGGGCGTCCACGTCGCCCGGCTGGTAGTAACGGTGGCGGATGGTCAGCAGCTCGAATCCCCTTGACTCATAGAGCTTTCGAGCCGGTTCGTTGTCGGCTCGCACCTCGAGCATGAGGTATGCCGCGTGGTCGGCCCTCGCGCGCGACACCAGCTCCTCGAGGAGCTGGCGGCCGAGGCCGCGACCCTGCGCGCGGGGCGCGACGGCCATGGTCATGACGTCCGCGACCTCGCCGCCGAGGTCGACGCCGGCATAGCCGACGATCATTCCGTCGGCGTCCTCCTCGACGACGTAGGAACGTCGGGGTCGGGCAGCGAGCTCGGCCCAGAGCGAGGCGGGCGTCCACGCATCCTCGGGGAACAGCTCCCCCTCGAGGGCGACGACGTCGTCGAGGTCGGTCCAGTGCAGGTCTCGCATGGTCGTCGTCACCGCTTGGCCCGCTCGGCGGTGGTGAGCGCGTCGGGGCGGCGCAGGTAGAGCGGCTCCACCGGCAGCTCGAGGCCGGCGGCAAGCCGTTGCAGCGCAATGCCGCCCAGCAGCCCTGCCGAGACGTCGAGGACCTCGACCGGTCGGGGGAAGAGCTCGGGATAGAGCACGGGGCCACGACCGGCCGTGGGCAGCATCCGGTCCTCCTCGGGCACGTCCGCGGGACGCGCGACGGCCGGGTCGGTGAGGCGCACGGCCCGGTCCTCCTCAGGCTGGTCCAGGTCGACCCGGTAGCGAGCCCAGTAGACCTCCTTGCGTCGCGCGTCAGTGGCCACGAGGAACTCGCCGCCGCCGACCTCCTGAACCGCCTGCTGCGCCAGGGCGTCGAGGCTGCACACTCCGTGCACCGGGATCCCTCGGGCGTGCCCGAAGACCAGCCCGCTCACGATGCCGACCCGCAGCCCGGTGAAGGGCCCGGGACCGTTGCCCACGACGACCTCCGTCACGTCTGATGGGGCAACCCCGGCACTGGCCATGAGGTCGCGCATGAGGGGCGCGACGCTCTCGGTGTGACCGCGCGGGTCGTCGGACCCGCCGAAGGCCCACCGCGAACCAACAGACACCGCCACGCTCACTGACGTGGACGTGTCGATCGACAGCACGACGCGGCTCATCCAGCCGCCCCCAGGGGCGTGAGGTCGGCATCGACCCATCGGGCGCCGTGGGTCTGGACTCGCGCCCGGCGGGTGTCCTCCCCGGACAGCGTGACCTCCAAGCGGTCGTCGGCGAGGTCCTCCGCGAGGCCGTGGCCCCACTCGACCACGGTCACCGACTCCTCCAGCGACGCGTCGAGGTCGAGGTCGTCGAGCTCGGCGAAGCCACCGAGTCGGTAGGCGTCGACGTGCACCAGTGCCGGCCCGCCCACCAGGGACGGGTGCACCCGCGCGATCACGAAGGTGGGTGAGGTGATCGGGCCACGCACGTCGATGCCCTCGGCGATGCCCTGCGTGAGCGTGGTCTTGCCGGCACCGAGCCCACCGGTGAGCACCACGAGGTCGCCGGCGGTCAGCAGGCGACCGAGGCGCACCCCCCACGACCGGGTGTCCTCCGCGGTGGGCAGGTCTGGGCTGGTCAGCTCAGGCACGGCCTTCTCCGCGTCGCGCCCTGGCGACCTTGCGACGCTTGGCGAGGTCGGTGACCGTGCGCCGGACCCGCGGCTTGCGTGCGACCCTCACACCCTCGGCGGCCGCCCGCATGCCTCGGTCGATGAGCGACTCGAACTGCTCGTTGAGCACCTCGGGGTGCTCGAGCATGATGATGTGCCCGGCCTCCTCGATCACCACGTGCTCAGCGCCGGGGATGAGACGGACGATCTCCTCGCTGTGGTCAGGAGGGGTGAGGACGTCGTGAACTCCGTTGAGCACCAACACCTCCACGCCGTGGAAGTGCACGAGGGCATCGCGCTTGTCGTGCTGGTCGAAGGTCGGCAGGAAGTCCGCCATCACGTCGAGCGGGGTGCCGAAGATCATGTCTGCGGTCAGCCGGACCGCGATGGGCGGCACCGGCGAGGCGAAGCTCCACCGCTCGACCAGGAACTCCTCGATGTCACGGCCTGCGCGCAGGGCCGTGCGGACCAGGCCGGGCCGGGACGAGAGGCGGTCAAGGACCCCCGGGCCGAAGCGGCCCACGAGCTTGCCGAAGTACTGGCCGAAGCCGAGCGACACCAGCTGGGCGCCACCCGCGCTGGTCGCGACGAACGCCGTCGCGACCACACGGTCGCGGATCAGGTCCGGGTCCTGGTCGGCGAGGGCCATCGTCGTCATGCCACCCATCGAGTGACCGATGAGGACGAGCTGCCCCTCGGGTGCGGCCTCCTCGATGACGCGGTGCAGGTCGCGGCCGAGCTGGTCGATGTCACAGGAGGCCTCGCTGCCCCGCCCCGAGCGCCCGTGCCCCCGCTGGTCCCACGCGACCACGCGGTGGCCGTCCCTGACCAGCGCCTTGCGCTGGAGGACCCAGCTCTCGAGGCTGAGGCAGAAGCCGTGGGAGAAGACCACCGTCGGCTTCTCGGGAGACGCGGTGTCGGCCGCCGGTTCGTCGATCTCGACGTGCAGGGGCACGCCGTCGTCCGCGACGACGACGAGCTCCTTGTCAGGTGTGTGGGCGTAGGCACCGACGGGGGCAAGGACCGACAGGCGCGCGTGGCGTTCCTTGCTGACCCGGCCCGCCGCGATGCCGGCGGCCGTGGCGACGCCGGCGGCGGCCAGACCGATGCCCAAGCCGGCCAGGCTGCGGTTCGTGGGGCTCACAGGTCGCCCCCGAGGTAGACCCGAGGCACCCTGGCGCCGACTCGCGTCACGATCTCGTAGTTGATGGTGTCGATCGCAGCTGCCCAGTCCTGCGCGGTGGGCTCCCCGGCCACTCCGACGCCGAAGAGGACGGCCTCGTCCCCAGCCTGCGCAGTGCTGTCGGGACCCAGGTCGAGGACGAACTGGTCCATGCAGACCCGTCCCGCCACGGCATACCGGCGTCCGCCGACCTGCACCGGTCCGACGCTGGTGGCGTGCCGCGGCMCGCCGTCGCTGTAGCCCATCGGCACCAGCCCGAGCCTGGTCTCCTGGGTCGTGGTGTAGACGTGACCGTAGGACACCCCCTGCCCCGCAGGGGAGTCCTTCACGCTGGACAGCCGGGCGACGAGCCGCATGGCCTCACGCAGGCCGAAGTCCTCGGGCGCCCCCAGCTCGGGGACCGGAGAGAGGCCGTAGACGGAGACTCCCGGACGCACGAGGTCATAGTGGGCAGACGGGTTGGTGAGGGTGGCCGCCGAGTTGGCCAGGTGCCTCACCTCGGGCGTCAGGCCGGCGCGCTCAGCTTGGTCGACGATCCCCTCGAACCGCTCCTGCTGGGCCTTGACCGTCGGGTGCTGCGGGGCGTCGGCGTAGGCGAAGTGGCTGAACAGCCCCACGAGCTCGACTGCCCGCTCGGCCTGGGCCGAGGCCAGGGTGGTCAGCAGCTCGTCCAGGTCGGAGTCCCAGGCGCCGTTGCGGCCTAGCCCGGTGTCGACCTTGAGGTGGACCCGCGCCGTTCGTCCCGTGGTGGTGGCGGCGGCCAGCACCTGGTCGAGGGCCCACGTCGTGGAGACGCCGAGGTCGATGCCGAGCTCGACGGCTTCGACGAAGTCCTGGCCGGGCACGTGCAGCCACGACAGCAGCGGCGCCTCGATCCCGGCGCGGCGCAGCTCGACGGCCTCGGGCAGCTGGGCCACGCCGAGCCACGCGGCTCCCCCGCGCAGGGCGGCGCGGGCACTGGGCACCAGGCCGTGGCCGTAGGCGTCGGCCTTGACGACCGCCATCACCTCGGCGCCGCCGGCCAGGCGCTTGAGGGCCGCGACGTTGGCGCTGATCGCGGACAGGTCCACCTGGGCGCACGCGGGCAGCCCCGGCGGGGCCGGGGCTGGGGGGGTGCTGATCGTGGTGTTGCTCATCGCCGCCCAGTCTTTCACGAGGGCGGGAGTCAGCGCGTGAGCAGGTGCGCGACCGTCGCGGGTATGCCGTGGGCGACGGCGAGTGCGCGCACCGGACCTCCGGGGTTGGCCCCGTCCGCGGCGACGCCGTGCACCAGAGCCCCCAGGCTGCCGGCGTCCAGCGGCGAGAGCCCCGCAGCGAGGAGGGCCCCACAGACTCCGGCGAGCACGTCACCGGCTCCAGCCGTGGCGAGCCAGGGGGGTGCGTCGTTCTGGGAGCGGACCGGGAGACCTGAGCCCGTGGGTGGCACGACGAGGGTGGTGGCGCCCTTGAGCAGGACGGTGGCGCCGGTGAGGTCGGCCGCGCGGCGAGCATGGCCGACCGGGTCCGCCTGGACCGCCTCACGGGTGGTCTCGGAGCCCTCGAGTCGGGTGAGCAGCCGGGACAGCTCGCCCGCGTGAGGGGTCAGCAGGATGGGTCCTCCGCGCGTCCCGTCGACCAGGTCCAGACCGCCAGCGTCGACGAGGACCGGCAGGTCGGAATCCAGGGCGGCGCGGGCGACATCGAGCTGGGCCTTGCTGCCCCGCGCCCGCGAGGCGGTGTCGATCCCGGGGCCAACCACCCAGGCCTGAACGCGCCCCTCGCCGTGGACGGCCTCGGGGATGGCCGCCCGGACCAGGCCGGTCGGGGTCGGCGTGCCGACGTAGCGCAGCATGCCCAGGCCGGCACCGACCGCAGCCGTGCAGCACAGGATGGCCGCCCCCGTGTAGTCCTCACCGCCGGCGACCACTCCGAGGACACCGCGGGAGTACTTGTCGTCGGTGGCCGTGGGGACCGGCCAGAGGCGCGCCACGTCGGAGAAGTCGAGGCGTTCGACGTCGGGTGGACCGTCCAGCACGAGCCCGATGTCGATGACCGTCAGCCGCCCGACGGCAGCCTCGGTCGCAGGGAGCAGGTGCACCGGCTTGGCCACGCCGAAGGTCACCGTCTCGTCGGCGAAAACCCCTGTGTCCGAAGCACTCTCACCCGCCGGGTCCTGACCCGACGGCAGGTCGACGCTGACGACGTAGGCCGACTCGGGGATGGCGTCGACCCACGCGACGGCAGCCTCCGGCAGCCCCGGTCTGCCTCCGATCCCCAGCAGCCCGTCGACGAGGAGGTCGGCGGCGGCGAGCGGGCCCGCCCAGTCGCCCTCCACGGCCACGACCCTCACGCCGGCCGCCTGCCACGAGGTCGCGTCGCCGATGCCCAGAGGCCAGTTCCCTTGCAGCGCAACGCAGTCGTAGCCGTCCTCCGCGAGGTGGGCCGCGGCATACAACGCATCTGCGCCGTTGTTGCCCGGCCCGGCGAGGACCACGACGCGGGTGCCCCCGGAGGCTTCGAGTCGGGCACGGCACACCTCGGCGAGCCCTGCGGCTGCGCGTGCCATGAGCTCGCCCTCGGCGAGCTCGCCCATCAGGGCTTCCTCGGCGGCGCGGACGCGCTGCGCCGACCAGGCCCTCAGCACTGCTCAGCCCTCCGCGATGACGACGGCCGAGGCGATCCCCGCGTCGTGCGACAGCGAGATGTGCATCGCGTGCACGCCGAGGGCCTCGGCGCGAGCCTCGACGGTCCCGGTGATCTGCAGGTGTGGGCGGCCGTCGTCGCCGCGTCGCACCGTGGCGTCATGCCACTGGAGGCCGACGGGTGCGCCGAGCGCCTTGGCCAGCGCCTCCTTGGCGGCGAACCGCGCGGCGAGCGAGTTGAGCGGCAGGGAGCGCTCCTCGTCGGTGAACAGGCGGTCGAGCAGGCCGGGCGTGCGTTCGAGCGTCTGCCCGAAGCGCTCCACGTCGACGACGTCGATCCCGACCCCGACGATCACCTAGTGGCCGATCACTCGACGGTGACGCTCTTGGCGAGGTTGCGGGGCTGGTCGACGTCCAGGCCCTTGGCCGAGGACAGGTGCAGCGCGAAGACCTGCAGGGGCACGACGGTCAGCAGCGGCGCCAGCAGCGGCGACGTCGCGGGCACCCGGATCACCTCGTCGGCGAAGGGCACCACGTCCTCGTCACCGTCCTCGGCGACCACGATGGTGCGGGCGCCACGGGCGCGGATCTCCTGGATGTTGGAGACGACCTTCTTGTGCAGCTCGTGCGGGGTGCCCGGGCCGGGGACCACGATGAAGACCGGCTGCCCAGCCTCGATGAGGGCGATCGGGCCGTGCTTGAGCTCACCCGCCGCGAACCCCTCGGCGTGGATGTAGGCGAGCTCCTTTAGCTTGAGCGCTCCCTCGAGGGCAACGGGGAAGCCGACGTTCCGGCCGAGGAAGAGCACCGACCGCGTGTCGGCCATGAACCGGGCGATCTCCTTGACCCGGTCCATCCGACCGAGCAGGTCCTCGAGCTTGGCCGGGATCTCGTGGAGCTCCTTCATGACCGACTGCGCGTCGTCGGCGAAGGTGCCGCCCCGCAGCTGTGCGAGGTAGAGCCCGAGGATGTAGCAGGCGGTGATCTGCGCGAGGAAGGCCTTGGTCGAGGCGACCGCGATCTCGGGACCGGCGTGCGTGTAGAGCACGGCGTCGGACTCGCGCGGGATGGTCGAGCCGTGCGTGTTGCAGATGGACAGGGTGAGCGCGCCCAGCTCGCGGGCGTGCTTGACGGCCATCAGGGTGTCCATCGTCTCGCCGGACTGGCTGATCGACACGACCAGCGTGCGTTCCGTGGCGATGGGGTCGCTGTAGCGGAACTCGTGGGCGAGGGAGACCTCGACGGGGATCCGGGTCCAGTGCTCGATGGCGTACTTGGCGACCATCCCGGCGTAGGCCGCGGTGCCGCAGGCCACGATCGTGATGCGGTCGACGCCCCGCAGCTGGTCCTCGGTGATCGACATGTCGTCGAGCACCAGTCGCCCGTCGATGTCGGTGCGGCCCAGCAGGGTGTCGCCGACGGCGTGCGGCTGGTCGTAGATCTCCTTCTCCATGAACGTCGCGTAGCCACCCTTCTCGGCGGCGGCGGCGTCCCAGGTGACCTCGTAGTGCTTGCCCTCGGCGGGCGTGCCGTCGAAGTCGATCACCGAGTAGGAGTCGGGCGTGATCGTGACGATCTGGTCCTGGCCGAGCTCGAGGGCGTTGCGGGTGTGCCCGATGAAGGCCGCCACATCCGAGCCAAGGAAGTTCTCGCCCTCGCCCAGCCCCACGACGAGGGGGCTGTTCCGTCGGGCTCCGACGACGACGCCGGGGCTGTCGGCGTGCACCGCCAGCAGGGTGAAGGCGCCCTCCAGGCGGTTCACGACGTTCCGCATGGCCTCGGTGAGGTCCCCCGTGGTGGCGTACTCGCGGGCCACCAGGTGGGCTGCGACCTCGGTGTCGGTCTCGCTCTCGAAGGTCGCGCCGTCGGCGAGGAGGGCGTTCTTGAGCTGGTGGAAGTTCTCGATGATGCCGTTGTGGATGAGGGCGAGCTTGCCGTCCTCACCGGCGCGGTGCGGGTGGGCGTTCCGGTCGGTCGGCCCGCCGTGCGTCGCCCAGCGGGTGTGACCGATGCCCGTCGTCGCGCCCGGGAGGTGGTCCGCGTCCAGCGCCTCCTGGAGGTTGACCAGCTTGCCGGCGCGCTTCTCGCTCGAGACCCCGTCGGTCGTGACCAGGGCGACGCCCGCCGAGTCGTAGCCCCGGTACTCGAGGCGGGCCAGCCCCTCCATCACGACGTCCAGCGCTTTGCCGTCCGCGTTCGGGCCGACGTATCCGACGATTCCGCACATGGGAGGCAGCCTAACCGTCGACCGCCTCGCGGACTGCATCCAAGGGTCTGCGAGCCCGTGAGCAAGAATGGCGCCTGTGAGCCACCCCGCGAACGGCAACGGCGCCCTTCCCTCGCCCTACGTCGAGCTGGACCGTGCCGCCTGGGCCCGGCTGCGGGAGAACCAGCCGCTCAACCTCGACGCCGACGACGTGAGCCGGGTCCAGGGGCTGGGCGAGCGGGTCGACCTCGCCGAGGTCGAGGAGGTCTACCTCCCCCTCTCGCGCCTCCTGAACTTCTACGTCGGCGCCACGGCCGGGCTGCACCGGATCACGGGCGACTTCCTCGGCGAGAGCCCTGCCAAGACGCCCTTCGTGATCGGCGTCGCGGGGTCGGTCGCCGTGGGCAAGTCCACGACCGCTCGCCTGCTCAAGGAACTGCTGTCCCGCTGGCCGGGGACGCCTGAGGTCGAGCTCATCACGACCGACGGCTTCCTCTACCCCAATGCCGAGCTCGAGCGTCGGAACCTGCTGCAACGCAAGGGTTTCCCCGAGTCCTACAACCGTCGAGCGCTGCTGCGGTTCGTGGCTGAGGTCAAGTCCGGCAAGGCCGAGGTCAGCGCACCGGTCTACTCACACCTGACCTACGACATCGTGCCCGGCGAGCGCGTCGTCGTCCGCCAGCCCGACGTGCTCATCGTGGAAGGCCTCAACGTCCTGCAGGCGCCGCGGCTCCAGGAGGACGGACGCACCGGTCTGGCGGTGAGCGACTTCTTCGACTTCTCGGTCTACGTGGACGCCCACCTCGACGACATCCGGCAGTGGTACGTCGAGCGGTTCCTGCGCCTCCGCGAGACGGCCTTCGCCGATCCCCACTCGTACTTCCACCGCTACGCCGTGCTGTCCGACGAGCAGGCCCGCGACACCGCCGCGCGGATCTGGCGGGAGATCAACGAGGTCAACCTGCGCGAGAACGTGCTGCCCACCCGCAGCAGAGCGACCCTGGTGCTCGCCAAGGGCAAGGACCACAGCGTGCGTCGGATCCGCCTCCGCAAGCTCTAGCCGCCACACGCCGCGTAGCCGACCACGCGGCATACCTCACCCGAGGGCTGGGCTCGGGCGCATGATGGGGGTATGCCGTCCGCTTCCGACCGCGTGCAACCCACCGCCCCTGCCACACGCACCGAGCACGACTCGATGGGGGACGTGGAGGTGCCCGTCGACGCCCTGTGGGGCGCCCAGACCGCGCGTGCGGTCGAGAACTTCCCCATCTCCGGGCAGCCTGTTCCCGCCGGGGTGATCCACGCGCTCGCCCTGCTCAAGGCCGCCGCCGCCGAGGTCAACGCCGAGCTCGGGGTGGTCGAGCCCGCCATGGCTGGAGCCATCGCGGCCGCTGCCTCCGAGGTGGCGCAGGGCGGGCACGACGACCAGTTCCCCATCGACGTCTTCCAGACGGGGTCGGGCACCTCGACCAACATGAACGTCAACGAGGTCGTCGCCCGGATCGCTCACCTGGCCTCCGGCGACGCCGTCCACCCCAACGACCACGTCAACGCGGGGCAGTCGAGCAACGACACGTTCCCGAGTGCGCTGCGCATCGCAGCCACCCTGGCCGTGCACCGCGACCTCGCACCCAGCCTGAGGCACCTCGCCAAGGCGTTGCGGGCCAAGGAGACCCAGTTCGCCGAGGTCGTCAAGGCCGGCCGCACGCACCTCATGGACGCGGTGCCGGTCACGCTCGGACAGGAGTTCGGTGGCTATGCCAGGCAGGTCGAGCTGGGCGCCGACCGCGTCCTGGTCGCGGCGCAGGCGACGGCGGAGCTGCCCCTCGGCGGCACGGCGGCCGGGACCGGCCTGAACGCGGCACCGGGGTTCGCGCCGGCCGTCATCGAGCGGGTGAGCAGCCAGACCGGGGTGGACTTCCGGGAGGCCGCCGACCACTTCGAGGCCCAGTCCGCGCAGGATGCCGTCGTCGAGCTCAGCGGGGCGCTCAAGGTCGTCGCCGTGAGCCTGACCAAGATCTGCAACGACCTGCGCTGGATGTCCTCCGGTCCACGGTCGGGTCTCGGCGAGATCCACCTGCCCGACCTGCAGCCCGGGTCGAGCATCATGCCCGGCAAGGTCAACCCGGTGCTGCCGGAGGCCACCCTGATGGCCTGCGCCCAGGTCATCGGCAACGACACGACCATCACGGTGGCCGGCGCCTCGGGCGCCTTCGAGCTCAACGTCATGCTGCCCGTGATGGCACGCAACATCCTCGAGTCCGCGGCACTGCTGGCAGCGACGTCCAGGCTGTTGGCCGACCGCTGCGTCGCGGGTATCGAGGCGGACGTCGAGCGCGCCAGGGACCTGGCCGAGGGCTCTCCGTCGATCGTCACCCCGCTGAACCGCTACATCGGCTATGAGGCCGCTGCCGCTGTGGCCAAGCAGTCGATCAAGGAGCGACGCTCCATCCGCGACGTCGTGATCGAGCGCGGCCACGTGGCCAGCGGCGAGCTCACTGAGCAGCAGCTCGACGAAGCGCTCGACGTGCTCGCCATGACCCGACCGCCACGCTGAGCGGTGTGGCTCAGTACCAGTGCGGGGAGCGGCTCTGCCACGCGTTCAACGCGCCACACGGCGTGCCGTACGAGCTCTTGATGTACTGCAGGCCCCAGCGGATCTGGGTCGCCGGGTTGGTCAGGTAGTCCGAGGCGACGGTGCCCATCTTGGAGGCGGGTAGCGACTGCGGGATGCCGTAGGCGCCGGACGAGGAGTTGGTGGCCTTGTAGTTCCAGCCGCTCTCGCCCATCCAGAGGCTGTCGAGGCAGCTCCACTGGCCCTGGTCGAACCCGAACTCGGGGAGGAGCGCGCGAGCAGCGGCGCGGGGGTCGCTCTGGGCGTTCTCGAGGATGGCCTGCTTCTTGGCCTCGAGCGCCTTGCGGGCCTTGTCGCGGGCCACCTTCTCGGCGGCCTCGCGGCGCGCGGTGGCGGCGGCCTGGGCCGCGGCAATCGCGGCGATGCGGTCCTTCTCCTGGGCCGCGGCCATGCTCGCGTTCGTCTCGTTGCGGTCAGCGGCCAGCCGAGCGGTGTCCTCGATCTGGGCATCGGCGAGCTCGTTGGCCTGGGCGATGGCCTCGGTGCTCACCGTGAACGCGGCAGCGCCGGTCTGTCGCTGGTCCGCCGCCTGGTAGCCGGCAGCGGTCGTGGCGATGACCGCGAGCAGCACGCTCGAGGTCACCGCGGGGCGGCGGATCGCCTTGGTGAGGCCGGAGGATCGAGAGGCTTTCCTGCCGTGGGCCGCACCGTTGCGGTGCCGTCCCTGGTAGGGCTGACTCATACGGGTTCCTCCAAAGGAAAGGCCACCGCATGCGTGGTGGCCTTTGTCGATGCCGGGGGGTGTCGTTGCCAAGTCGCCCAACAGGCTTGCTACAGCCCAACAGACAGCGTCCCGGCACGTTATGAAACCGAGACTTTACCCGACCTTGGAAGTCGAACTCCAATCGCCTTCATACCACTGGTGCTCCTGTGACAGGTGTGACACCAGATTCACCCATTTGGGGGAGGCACACCGCCCTCTGAGCAGGGCGGTGTGCCTCCGGACACATCGGCAGCGACTCCGCGCCAGGCGTCCCTCAGACCTCGAGTCCCTCGAGCAGGTCAGTCACCAGCGCCGCAATCGGGCTGCGCTCGCTGCGGGTGAGGGTGACGTGGGCGAACAGCGGGTGCCCCTTGAGCGCCTCGATGACAGCGGCCACCCCGTCGTGCCGACCGACCCGCAGGTTGTCCCGCTGCGCGACGTCGTGCGTCAGCACCACCCGTGAGTTCTGGCCGATGCGCGAGAGCACGGTGAGCAGCACGTTGCGCTCCAGGCTCTGCGCCTCGTCGACGATGACGAACGCGTCGTGCAGCGAGCGACCCCGGATGTGGGTCAGCGGCAGGACCTCGAGCATGCCCCGGTCCATGATCTCCTCGACGACCTCGTGCGAGACCAGCGCTCCCAGGGTGTCGAAGACCGCCTGGGCCCACGGCCCCATCTTCTCGGACTCCGAACCAGGCAGGTACCCCAGCTCCTGGCCCCCCACGGCATACAGGGGGCGGAAGACGACGACCTTGCGGTGCTGGCGCCGCTCCATGACCGCCTCGATGCCGGCGCACAGCGCCAGCGCGGACTTGCCGGTGCCGGCCCGCCCGCCCAGGGAGACGATGCCCACGTCGGGGTCGAGCAGGATGTCGAGGGCGATCCGCTGCTCGGCGCTGCGGCCGTGCAGCCCGAACGCGTCGCGGTCGCCGCGCACCAGCCGGATCTGCTTGTCGGCGCCGACCCGCCCCAGACCGCTTCCCCGCGGCGAGAGCAGGACCAGGCCGGTGTGGCAGGGCATCTCGGCGGCCGCCGCGTTCTCGATGCGGCCGTGCTCGTAGAGGGAGTCCATCTCGACGGTGGTGACGTCGAGCTCGGCCATGCCGGTCCAGCCGGAGTCGACGGCGAGCTCGGCGCGGTACTCCTCCGCGTCGAGCCCGACGGCCGACGCCTTGACCCGCATCGGCAGGTCCTTGCTGACGACGGTGACGGCGAACCCCTCGTCGGACAGGTTCTTGGCGACCGACAGGATCCGGGTGTCGTTGTCCCCCAGCCGGAAGCCGGCCGGCAGCGAGCTCGGGTCCGTGTGGTTGAGCTCGACGCGCAGGGTGCCCCCCACGTCCCCGACGGCCACAGGCGCATCGAGCCGCCCCTCGCTCATGCGCAGGTCGTCGAGCAGCCGCAACGCCTGCCGCGCGAAGTACCCCAGCTCCGGGTGGTGCCGCTTGGCCTCGAGCTCGGTGACGACCACGACCGGGAGCACGACCTCGTGCTCCTTGAACCGCAGCATGGCGCGCGGGTCGGACAGCAGGACAGAGGTGTCGAGCACGAACGTCCGGAACGCGGGCGCCTGGGGCTTGCCCTTCACCTTCGGCACCGGCATGGCGCGAGAGGCCCCTGGGGTGACCGACGTGCTGGCGGTGCGCGGCGATGAGCTGAAGGAGGTACGACGGGTGCTGTCGTGGTTCGAGGCCAATGTCTCTCCTTGGCACAGCGCGCGCTTCGGCGCGATGCGCCTACTCGCGAACGAGGTGCCGGGACCAGGCTCTCCCACTGCGGTGGAGCCGGTTCCGGCCCTCCGCTCGGAGCTGGATTCGCTCCATAGGTCGGCCTCCCCGAACGTGGGACGGGTGCCCCGCGTCACTACGGACGGTACGACCGTGTGGGGCTTCCACGACGCAACCACGCCGCATGTCCTCACATGTCATCCAGAGTTGACCCGACCGGCCGAGGGAGCCCTCGGGCGTTGGTATGCCACGTGGTCGCCCAGTTGCCCATGAGCGCCCGGTCTGCGGTCAGCTGCTAGCTGCCGAACCTGCGGTTGCGTTCGGCGTAGGCCCGTAGGGCGCGCAGGAAGTCGACGTGCCGGAAGTCGGGCCAGTAGGCCTCGCAGAAGTAGAACTCGCTGTGCGCGCTCTGCCAGAGCAGGAAGCCGGACAGCCGCTGCTCGCCCGACGTGCGGATGACGAGGTCGGGGTCCGGCTGACCCTTGGTGTAGAGGTGCTCGGCGATGTGCTCGACCTGGAGCGTCTCGGCCAGCTCCTCGATCGTGGTGCCGTTCGCGGCGTGCGCGACGAGCATCGACCGGACGGCGTCGGTGATCTCCTGGCGTCCGCCGTACCCCACGGCGACGTTGACCGTCATGCCCTTGACGCCCTCGGTGAGGTCGGCGCTCTCCTTGAGGCGGCGCGCGGTCTCGGCCGGCAGGAGGTCCAGCGACCCGACCGGGTTGATCACCCAGCGCTTGGTCTGGGCCAGGTCGCTCACGGTGTTCTCGATGATCGACAGCAGTGGGACCACCTCGGCCGCAGGCCTGCTGAGGTTGTCGGTGGACAGCAGCCACAGGGTGACCACCTCGACCCGCGCCTCCTCGCACCAGTCCAGGAATCCCGCGATGTTGTCCGCTCCGGCCTGGTGCCCTTCCTTGGTGCCGTGGCCACGGGCCTTGGCCCAGCGGCGGTTGCCGTCGAGCATCACGCCGACGTGCCGGGGAAGGGTCTCCCGCGAAAGGCGACGACTCAGTCGTCGCTCGTACGCGGCATACAGGAGGTCGGACAACGCCACGGCCACTCCTCGCCTTCTCCCGAACTGCACTCGACCCTCTCGGTCCCAACGCACCACGCTACCCCCGCGCGCCCCGCGCGGTCAGGCAGGATGGCGACCATGTCGCTCGCTCCCGGATCCTTCTACGACCTCGACGCGACGGAGGCGGGAAGCAGCACCGTGACCGCCACGCCCCACACGGCGGGACCGTGGTCGGCGGACGCCCAGCACGGTGGGCCACCCATGGCACTGATGGCGCGTGAGGCGGAGCGCGTGGGCGACGGGTCGCGGGTGGTCGCCCGGGTGACCTGCGACCTGCTCGGACCGGTACCGGTGGGGAGGCTGCGGGTGAGCGCGCGCGTGGCCCGCCCCGGGCGGTCCGTGGAGCTGGTCGAGTGCGAGCTCGTCGACGTGGCCACCGGGCGTCCGGTGGCGCGGGCGGCACTGTGGCTGGTGCCGCGCGTCGAGTCGGGGCCGGTGACGGGGCTTCCCGTGCCCCCGCCGGGACACGCCGAGGGCGTCCAGCACGGTATGCCGCGTGGCTGGCACCCCGGGTACCTCGACGCGATCGAGTGGTCGTGGGTCGACGGCGCTCTGGAGCACCCCGGACCGGCCACGGTCTGGATGCGTCCGCGCGTGACCCTCGTGCCCGGCGAGCCGCTGTCACCGCTCCAGCGGTTCCTCGTGTGCGTCGACTCCGCCTCGGGGGCCAGCGCGGCCCTGGACATCCGCGACTGGCAGTTCATGAACACCGAGCTCACCGGCCACCTGATCCGCGAACCCGGCGGGGAGTGGATCGGCCTCCGCGCCCAGACCATCCTGGGCGGCGCCGCTGCGGGCCTGGCGCAGGCCGAGGTGTTCGACGAGCACGGCTTCGTGGGCCGGACGGCGCAGGCGCTGCTGGTGCGACCGGCGGTGGCGGTGGGTGCGGCTCCTGCGGCTCCTGCGGCCAGCGATGCAGGAGCGACGGACGGTCGGTCTTCGAGCACCGCCTGAGGCCGACCTCACAACCTACGCTCAGGTAACCTACGCAACCGTAGGTTACAGTGGTGGCATGACTACGGCACCCGCCCCTCGCTCCCAGCAGGGCCCACTCGAGTCGGTCGTCGCTGCGGTGAAGCCGCACCTGCGCGGCTGGCTGCACGCCGGCATGGTCCCCCTCGCCCTCGCGGCAGGCATCGTCCTGATCGCCCTGGCCCCCACGACTCCCGCGCGCATTGCCGCCGCGGTCTTCAGCGTCACCGCCTGGCTCCTGTTCGGCACCTCTGCGGTCTACCACCGCGGCAACTGGTCGCCGAAGGTCGCCGGCATCCTGAAGCGGATGGACCACTCCAACATCTTCCTGATCATCGCCGGCACCTACACGCCCTTCACGCTCCTGCTCCCCCGCGACGACGCCCGGACCATGCTGATCATCGTGTGGTCCGGTGCCATCGCCGGAGTGCTGTTCCGCGTCTTCTGGGTCGGCGCCCCCCGCTGGCTCTACACCCCGGTCTACGTCGCGCTCGGGTGGGTCGCGGTCTTCTACCTCGGCCCGCTCCTCAAGTTCGGCGGTCCGGTCATCGTCACCCTGATCGCCGTCGGCGGCCTGCTGTACACGCTGGGGGCCCTCGTCTACGGCATCAAGCGGCCGAACCCCTCACCGCGCTGGTTCGGGTTCCACGAGATCTTCCACACCCTGACCGTCGCCGCGTTCACGGTGCACTACATCGCGGCGTCCATGACGGTCTACGGCGCCGGCGCCGGCTCACCCAGCTGACGCGTCAGGCTTGCGGCGCGGTCTCCCAGAGACCCACGATGTTGCCCTCGGTGTCCTTGAAGTAGGCCGAGAAGCCCATCGAGGCAACGGGCTCCTTGGGTGACAACACGGCACCGCCGGCTGCCTCGACCCGGGCCAGCGTGGCGTCGATGTCCTCCACGTCGATGACCACGGTCGGCGAGGCGAGGGTGGTCGACCGCTGGCCCATTCCCCCGTTGATGTACCCGGGTTCGGTCGGTCCCTGGTCACCGCTCGGGCCCGTGGACACCATCGTGTAGTCCATGCCGGGGTAGGACTGCAGGTCCCATCCGAACAGGTCGCCGTAGAACGCGCGGGCCCGCTCCCCATCGTCGTAGGGGAGCTCGAAGTGGACGATGCGACCGCTCATGACGGGGCCTCCCTGGGTCGGCGCCCCGCCAGGGCGGAGCGCTACGTTCTGGACTCCCCAGTCTGCCCCTCGGGGCCGTCGGCGTCACCGCTGTCGGGGGGCAGTTCCGGCTGCTGCCCGCCCGACCCGTCCTTGCGGGACTTCTTGACGGCGGCCTCGGCCTCGGCCTCGCGCTGGAGCTCTTCGGCACGGTAGGACATCCGTCGCATCCGGGCGTTCATGTTGCGCATGAGGAGGTAGAGCGCGACCGCCAGCACGAAGAAGGCGACGAAGCCCCATAGTCCGGGCGAGACCATCGCCGAGGGCGCGCCGTTCACGAGGTCACCTCGCGGCGCCCGTCGTAGGCGAGCTCCAGGTCGCCCCTGGTCGCGAGCTCGTCGCCCGTGGCCGCGTCCGGGATGCCCGCGAAGAGGTCGTCCTCGACGGGAATGACGGGCAGGTACGACAGGGCCGCCTCGAAGTCCTCGGTCGGCCAGACGCTCACCTGCATCTCACGCGGCACGCGGAACCAGGCGCCGTCCGGGTCGATCTGCGTCGCGTGCGCCAGCAGCGCCTGGTCGCGCTGGTCGAACCAGTCGGCGCAGTGCACGCGCGTGGTGATGGTGCGGGCCTTCTCCGGGTCCCAGTCCTTGAGCCAATCGGCATACGGACTCTCGACGCCCTGCTCCAGCAGCGCGTCGTGGAAGGCGGCGTACTTGGCCCGGTTGTGCGAGTTGTAGTAGAGCTTCAGCGGCTGCCACGGCTCACCGGCATGGGGGTATGCCGAGGCGTCGCCTGCCGCCGCGAAGGCCGCCATCGACACCGTGTGGGTCATGATGTGGTCCGGGTGGGGGTAGCCGCCGTTCTCGTCGTACGTCGTCACGACGTGGGGGCGGAACCGGCGGATCTCGCGGACCAGGGCTTCGGTCGTCACCTCGACCGGCTCGAGGGCGAAGCACCCATCGGGGAGCGGCGGCAACGGGTCACCCTCGGGAAGACCGGAGTCGACGAAGCCCAGCCACGTGTGCTGGACACCGAGGATCTCCTGGGCGCGCTTCATCTCGTCACGGCGGACCTGCGCGAGGTCCCGCTCGATGTGGGGGTCGCCCTTGAGCCGGGGGTTCAGCACATCGCCCCGCTCGCCACCCGTGCACGAGACCACGAGCACGTCATACCCCGTGGCGGCGTACCTCGCCATCGTCGCCGCACCCTTGCTCGACTCGTCGTCGGGGTGCGCGTGCACCGCCATCAGTCGCAACCGGTCAGCCACCTGCACAACCTCATTCGTCCATCGCCGACAATGGTCCTCCGGAGTCACCAGACGTCCGGACCGTTTGCCATCCTCTCACCCGCGGAAGGTCACCCATGCCGCTCCCCCGTCCCGCACCCGGCACCGGTCGCTGGTGGGTGATCGGCACGATCGGCTGCACCATCGGGGTCGCCCTCGCGGTCTGGCTCGGGCTGGCCAACAGCCTGGGCGCCGTCACGTGGACCGACACCGACTACAAGGTGCTCGACGACCGCAGCGTGCAGGTCGGTTTCGACGTGCACCGGTCCCCCGCCCAAGCCGTCACATGCACGGTCCAGGCGCAGGACACGGCACACGGCGTCGTCGGAGTGCTCGAAGTCCGGGTGCCACCGTCCGCGGAGCGGTCGGTGCACCAGCAGGTGGTGGTACGCACCGCGTCACGGGCCGTCGGCGGCAGCGTCCGCAGCTGCGCGGCCTCCTAGGCGCACGAGGGAGACCAGCCGTCCGAGGGCGAGCCCGCCGACCGACGTCGTGACCGCCAGCAGGAAGTACTGGAACGCCGCGAGCCCTGGCGTGAGCTCGTCGTTGCCCAGGCCGCCGTCGAAGAACCCGGACACCACGCTGACCAGGCAGGCGGCGGCCAGCAGTCCGGAGGCCCCGATGGCCACCCGCCCGGGCGATCGCGTGGCGAGCCAGACGAGCAGCAGCTGCGCGAGGATCATCGGCACCGGCGCCGCCAGCAGGGCCTCCGGGCCCCAGGCCTCACCCCAGGTGTTGACGCCGGCGCGGACCGCGAGGAGCCCGCCAGTGAGGTCGGTCGCGAGGAGGATCGCCATGGCGATCCGCAGCCCGCGAGTCGTGGTGGTGGGAGTGGTGACGGACATGCTGGGTCTCCTTGGTTCTCGGACGGGCCTTCCCCGTCAAGGCAGCAGCGTGCCGGGGCTCACTTGGGGCCGACTTCGGGCTTGCTTGGACGAAGGCCACCCCACCCCGTCTGACCTGCGAAGATACCGGCTCGGCCCCCGAGGTGGGCCAACCAGCCGACGCGATGCCGCGGCATACCGGAGCCACTGTCCACGAACTCGGCGAAATGGACCCTTTCGAGCGCGGCGATGTAGTCTTGTCCTTTCACCGAGCGGTCTGGACCCGACACTGCGATGCCACTGCGAACGTGGTCGGGGTCCGGGCCGCTGTGCGTACCACCATCTCCGAGACGCGTCCGCGTCCGGCGGAGACCCGAACAAGGAGTACACCGTGAGCGAGACCGCGACCCCCACCGCGAGCTACCTGACCCAGGAGGCCTTCGACCGTCTGAAGGCCGAGCTGGACCAGCTCTCCGGCACCGGCCGTACGGAGATCGCCAAGAAGATCGAGGCCGCCCGCGACGAGGGCGACCTGAAGGAGAACGGCGGCTACCACGCGGCCAAGGAGGAGCAGGGCAAGATGGAGGCCCGCATCCGCCAGCTGACCCAGCTGCTCGAGAACTCCATCGTGGGCACCAAGCCGGCCGATGACGGTGTCGTCGAGCAGGGCATGGTCGTGACCGTCGAGATGTTCGGCGACGACGTCACGTTCCTGCTCGGCTCGCGCGAGATCGCCGACGGCACCGACCTCGAGGTCTACAGCGAGAAGTCGCCCCTCGGCGCTGCCATCAACGGCAAGAAGGCCGGCGACAAGGCGTCCTACAAGGCCCCCAACGGCAAGACCATCCAGGTCCGCGTCAAGTCAGCGACGCCCTACACCGCGTGAGCGTCTGCGCCCTTCGCGGCCCAGGCATGCCGCTCAGCTGAACTTGAGCTCGTAGCCGTGGCCGCGCAGGGTGCGCAGGACCTCGTCGCAGTGCTCCTTGCCCCGGGTCTCGAGCTGCAGTCCGATCTCGACCTCGTCGACCGTGATCGTGGTCCCGGTGCGGATGTGCTCGACCTCGAGGACGTTGGCGTCGACGGCCGCACAGTCGGCGAGCAGCTTCGCGAGGTGGCCGGGTCGGTCCGAGACCCGCACGCGGAACTGCAGGTAGCGTCCGGCTGCCGCCATGCCGTGCCGGATGATCCGCAGCAGGAGCAGCGGGTCGATGTTGCCGCCTGAGAGGACCGCCACCACTGGTCCGTCGAGCTGCTGCTGACCTGCCTTGTCGAGCAGGTGGGCGACCGCCGCCGCGCCCGCGGGTTCGACGACCAGCTTGGCGCGCTCGAGGGTGAACAGCAGGGCCCGCGACAGCTCCTCCTCGCTCACCGTCTCGATCGCGTCGACCAGTTCGCGGACGAGGGCATAGGGCACGTCACCCGGCATCCCGACGGCGATGCCGTCGGCCATCGTCTGCATGTTCTCGTAGGCGACCGGCTTGCCCGCCGCCAACGACAAGGGGTATGCCGCGGCCTGCTCGGCCTGCACGCCGATGATCCGCACGTCGGGGCGGGCAGCCTTGACGGCGACGGAGATCCCGGCGAGCAGGCCCCCGCCGCCGGTGCTGACCACGATGGTCTTGACGTCCGGGCACTGGTCGAGGATCTCCAGCCCGGCGGTGCCCTGACCGGCCACGATGTCGCGGTGGTCGAAGGGGTGGATGAGGACCGCTCCGTTGTCCGCCTCCCACGTGCGGGCCTTGACCAGGCACTCGTCGATCGTGGTGCCGACCTGCTCGATGGAGGCTCCGTAGGCCTTCGTCGCGAGCAGCTTGGGCATGGGCGCGCCATGAGGCATGTAGACCTTGACGTCGATGCCGAGCAGCTGACCAGCCAGCGCGACGCCCTGGGCGTGGTTGCCGGCGCTGGCCGCGACCACGCCGCGCGCCTTCTCCTCGTCGGAGAGCCTGGCCATCCGGGTGTAGGCGCCCCGGATCTTGAAGGACCCGGCGCGCTGGAGGTTCTCGCACTTGAGGAAGACCTCGGCGCCGACTCTGTCGGAGAGCGCTCGGCTGTACTCGAGGGGCGTGGGACGGACGATGCCACTGAGCAGGTCTTGCGCAGCGCGCACGTCGTCGAGGGTGACAGACAGCGTCGGTGATGCCATGGCCGGAAGGCTAGTCCCTTCCACGGCACCCCGACGCCATCGGTGGGTCAGCCCCGGGTGACCTAGCCCTGCGTGCGCTTGTTGAAGGCGCGGATGGCCAGCGGGGCGATGACCAGGGTCAGTCCGATGGTCCAGATCAGCGTGGTCACGACCGGGTGGTGCATCGGCAGCTGGGCATCGGCCGGCACCGGGATGTCGTTGCCCCACAGCTGACGCACCGCCTGCACGAGCGACGAGATGGGGTTCCACTCGGCGATCACCCGCAAGGCGTGCGGCATGTTGTCGGTCGGCGCAAAAGTGTTGGCCAGGAAGGTGATCGGGAACATGGTCGTGAACATGAGTCCGTTGACCGCCTCGACCGACCGCATGGCCGATCCGACGAGGATGCCGATCCAGATCATGGCGAAGCCCCACAGCAGCAGGAGCGCATAGGCCAGCACGGCCTCGGCGAAGCTGCCCCGGATCCGCCAGCCGACGAACAGGCCGGTGACGGACATGACGAGGATGCCGATGCTGGAGTGCATCAGGCTGGAGATGCTCCGACCCACGAGCACGGCCGAGGGGTTGATCGGGAGCGACCGCATGCGGTCGACGATGCCCTTGTCGATGTCGGCGGTCAGGCCGACGGCGACGATGAAGGACGCGAAGGCGATGGTCTGCCCCATGATCCCGCCCATCAGCCACTCCCGGTAGCCGGCGGGCGAGCCCTGCACCGCGATGGAGCCGCCGAACACGTAGGCGAACAGCAGGACGAACATCACCGGCTGGATGGTGACGTCCATCAGCATCTCGGGCATCCGCTTGATGTGGATGAGGTTGCGTCGCGTGATCGCGAGGGACTGCCGCAGCAGGCCGGTCGGCTTGATCTCGGGGCGGGCGATGCCGCTCGCCGACCTGCGCGTGGTGGTGTCGGTGGTCATGACGCCTGCTCCTGGTCGGTGTCGGTGGCAACGTTCTCGGCCCGGTGGCCGGTGAGGTGGAGGAACACGTCGTCGAGGCTCGGTCGCTTCAGGCCGAGGTCGTCGAGCTCGATCGCGCTGTCCTCGAAGATCGCGGCGATCCGCGTCATGTCGCGCAGTCCCTCGGCCGGCGCCGTGAGCTGGCGGGCGGCCTCGTCGACGTGGACCTCGGAGACGCGCTGGCGCAACATCTCGGCGGCAGTCTGGAGGTCCTCCGCGCGCGACACCGTGAGCACCAGGCTCGCCTTGCCGCTGCGGTCCTTGAGCTCGAGAGGGGTGCCCTCGGCGATGATCTGGCCCCGGTCGATGACGACGATGCGGTCGGCGAGCTGGTCGGCCTCCTCGAGGTACTGCGTGGTGAGCAGCAGCGTGGTGCCGTCCTGGACGAGCCCACGCAACACCTCCCACAGCTCAACACGGCTGCGGGGGTCGAGCCCGGTGGTGGGCTCGTCGAGGAAGAGGACGGGCGGCGTGGCGATGAGGCTGACGGCGAGGTCGAGCCGACGACGCATGCCACCGGAGTAGGTCTTGACGGTCCGGTCGGCCGCCTCCGTCAGCGAGAACCGCTCCAGCAGGTCGGCGCCCGCCCCCTTGACGTAGGACGACGACAGTCCGTAGAGGGACCCGATCAACCGCAGGTTCTCGCGGCCGGTCAGCAGCTCGTCGACCGTGGCCGCCTGGCCGGTGAGGCCCATGGACCGGCGCACCGCGTCGGGCTCGCGCAGCACGTCGTGCCCCGCGACCCTGGCCGTGCCGCTCGTGGGCCGGGCCAGCGTCGTCATCATCCGCACCGTCGTCGTCTTGCCGGCGCCGTTGGGACCGAGCAGCCCCAGCACCGACCCCTCGGGCACCGAGAAGCTCACGTCGTCGACGGCCGTCTGGTCACCGAATCGCTTGACGAGGTGCTCGGCCTCGATCGCCAGGGCTGTCATGCCTCGACCCTAGGCCGGGGTCTGCTTGCACAACCAGTCATTTTCCAGTCCTCCAATTCGCGTTATATCGCGTTGGTCGAGACACGTTATATCGCGTCCGTCTCCTGGCCCGCAACCCCGCTTCCGCCCCGCCCGCCGCCGCTACCCCGCACACCCCGCAGCAGCTCCCCTGCACACCCCGCTGGACCGACGCTACGCCCCACCACCGACAACGGCCTTCGCCAGGGCCCGCGCGGCGACCGGGTGCCTCTCGCGCAACAGGCCCACCGCAAAGAGCAGGTATGCCGTGTCGGTCACCAGGGCAGCCTCCCGAGGAACCTTCCAGCCGCCGGCGTGGTCGCTCCTGACCGACTGCAGCACCTCTTCGCGCCCAACGGACGTGGCGTGCCGGAGCACCCCTCCGGAGCCGATCACGACCTGGACGTCGGCCAGCGGCCGGGGCCCGGCACCGGGCCCGGGCGGTCGGGCGTGACGCCGCACTGCGACCACTGCTGCGGCCCGTGCCAGGGCGAGGTCCATCGCCCACTCGTCGCCCCCCTCCGGAAGGTGACCGGTGTCGCGGACCAGGCGCGCGGCATACCCGTCGATGCCTGGGGGGAGGGGCACCTGCTCACGGTGGGCGGCCTCGACGATCCCCTCGGCGTTCCACCGCATGCCGAGGTCTGCCTCCACGGTCCGTGCGTGCCACAGCGGGGCGACCACGTCCTTGGCCAGTCCGGCGTCCTCACCCTGCGGTCGCAGCGCGGAGTAGACGTCGGTGGTCGCTCCCCCGATGTCGACCACCATGACGTCACCGTCGAGGTGTTCGGCCAGGACGGCGACCCCGTCGAGGACGGCGTCAGGGGTGGGGGCCTGCACCATCGCCGCGAAGTCCGGCCCCTTGGACAGGCCCTTGCCGCCGATGACGTGGTCGAGGAAGACCTGCCTGATCGCGGCGCGGGCCGGCTCGGGGACGATGACGCCGATGGCCGGCAGCACGTTGTCGGCCATGGTAAACGAGCGCCCCGTCGAGGACAGGATCGCGGCGACCTCGGCCTGGACATCGGCGTTGCCCGCCACGACGACAGGTGCTCCGATGCGAGCCTTCGCCAGGCGAGATGCGTTGTGCAGCAGCACTTCTCCGTTGCCGCCGTCCGTGCCACCCACGAGCAGCACGAGGTCGGGGCGGCTGTTCCTCAGTTCCCGGACCCCGTCACCGGACAGCGGTCCCGACGTCACGTGGGACACCCGCGCGCCGGCGCTCAGCCCGACGCGGTGGCCGGCCTGCGCAGTGACGTCCCGCTCGTAGCCCACGACGGCCAGCCGCAGCCCGCCCCCCGCACTCGAGCACGCGAGCACCTCGTCGACGGGGCCGTGGACCGCGAGCTCCGCGCGCAGGGTGCGGTAGCCGTCCAGGACATCGGTGCCGATCGTCGTCGGTGTGGAGGACGTGGCGACGACCGACCCCGACCCGTCGACGAGGACGGCCTTGGTGAAGGTCGACCCGAAGTCGACACACAGCAGCTGCGCCACGTCGTTGGCCCGATCCCCGCTCGCCCGTTGGTCGTTCGCCCGATGCCCGCTGGGCCGGTCAGCCGAGCCGGTCGAGCGCCTGCTGGAGGTCGGCGATGAGGTCCTCGACGTCCTCGATGCCCACCGAGAGACGGATCAGGTCGGCCGGCACCTCCAGCTCGGTGCCCGCGACGGAGGCGTGCGTCATCCGGGCCGGGTGCTCGATGAGGGACTCGACCCCGCCGAGGGACTCGCCGAGGGTCCACAGCTGGGTCTCGCCACAGACCTTGACGGCGACGTCCTCGCCGGCCTTGACCTGGAACGAGATCATGCCGCCGAACCGCTTCATCTGGCGCTTGGCGACCTCGTGCCCGGGGTGGCTCTCGAGCCCCGGGTAGTGGACCGCGCTGACCGCCGGGTGGCTGAGCAGGAAGTCGACCACGCGCTCGGCGTTGTCGCTGTGCTGCTCCATGCGGAGCGCGAGCGTCTTGAGACCCCGCAGGACCAGCCAGGCGTCCATCGGGCCGGCGACCGCACCCATCGAGTTCTGATGCGTTGCAACGCGATCCACCGCGTCCTCGAAGCCGGGAACGGTGATGTCGTTGCCCACGACGACGGCGCCACCGACGACGTCGGAGTGGCCGCCGCAGTACTTGGTGGTGGAGTGCGTGACGATGTCCGCCCCGAGCGACAGCGGCTGCTGGAGGTAGGGCGACGCGAACGTGTTGTCGACGACGAGCAGGGCGCCCGCCTCGTGCGCCACCTCGGCGAGGGCGGCGATGTCGGCGATGCCGAGCAAAGGGTTGGTCGGCGTCTCGACCCAGACGATCTTGGTCAGCCCCGGGCGGATCGCCGCGCGCACCGACTCGACGTCGGCGATCGTGGCGATCGTGTGCTCGATGCCCCAGGTCGCCAGCACCGTGTTGAACAACCGGTAGGTGCCGCCATAGGCGTCGCTGGGCACGACGACGTGGTCGCCGGGCTTCAGCAGGGCGCGCAGGACGGTGTCCTGGCCCGCGAGGCCCGACGAGAACGCGAACCCGCGAGCGCCCCCCTCGAGGGCGGCGAAGCACTCCTCGAGGGCGGTGCGGGTCGGGTTCGCGGAGCGGCTGTACTCGTAGCCACCGCGGAACCCACCGATCCCGTCCTGCTTGTAGGTGGAGACCTGGAAGATCGGGGTGATGACCGCCCCGGTGCCGAGGTCGGGCTCCTGGCCCGCGTGGATCGCACGCGTGGCGAAGCCCTGGTTGCTGCTCTGCTCGCTCATGGCCGCAAGGCTAGCCTCCGCTCAGGACTGCTCCCTCACCACCGGGTCACCCACGCGGACCACTCCGCCCTCCATGATCCGGAAGACCGTGCCGCCTCGTGCGTGCAGTGCCTTCATGGCTCCCGGCCCGATCAAGTCGTCCATCAACCGGCAGGGCGCGGCGGGGCGGACCACCTCGAGGAGGGCCTCCCCCATCCGGACCCGGGTCCCCGGGCGACCGGGCACGGGGCCGCCGGACACCGTGATGTTGCGACGAGTGGCTCCGGGTTCGACGGGGGCTCCGAGCTCGCGGCTCGCCTCGGTCAGCGCAGCCTCCGACTGCACCGTGACGTGGCGATGCCTCGACCCGTGGTAGCGGTCCCCCACCAGCCCCGCTCCGGCCTCCGCCACGACCGAGTCGACGGACCTCATCGGCAGCTTGGTGGCCTTCGCGACGTGGATGGACACCACCGTCCCGAGATCGACGTCCACCGGGTCGTCGTTCACGGTGTCACCTTCTGCCACTCGCGCATCATCGCGTCGTTCACGAAGCCGATCACCTGGTTGACGTTCAGCATGGGGGCGTTGTCGTCGGCGTTCCAGGTGCGGACGCTCCTCGTGGCAGGAGACTCCTGCATGAGCGAGAGCGTGCCGGCGGCCTTCATGCGCAGGCCGAGGCGGTGCCCCCGGTGCTCGCGCACCACGAGCGTGTCCTGCTGGAATGCCACCGCCGGGTTCTCGCGCGGCACCTGCACCTGCGTGTAGCCGACCAGCTCGCCGGTGGCCTGGTGCACGGCATACGTGTCCACGACCCGGCGGCCCATGGCCGCGATCCGCTCGTAGTCGCCGCGCACGCGCTCCTCGTCCCAGCGCTCCTCCTCGAGCTGGAGGTCGCCCATCGGGATGTCGGTGCTCATCCGCCGGCTCAGCTCCGCGCGCCCCGCCAACCACGCGTCAGGTATGCCGTCCCAGCAGGTCTGCACGACGTAGCCGTCCGCCTCGTCCCCGGCCAGCGCGGCTTCCAGGCGCCCGCGGTCCGCCGGGAGGGACAGGGAGCTGCGCATCACGGTCTGGGCGACGGCATACCCGTGCGGCGCAGCAAATTCCTCGCCGCTCTCGTCCCGCGCACCCACGGGCCACTGCGTCTCTGCGAGGAAGACGGAGCGACCATGCCCGCGGGCGGCGGCCTCGGTGTGGTCGAGCAGTGCGCTGCCGACCCCGCGGCGACGGTGGTCGGGATGGACCACGACGAAGACCATGGCCTGCGACAGGTTGTCGTGCTGCGGCATCGCGAGGCCTGCGGCGCCGACCACGGTCCCGGCGTCGTTGACGGCTGCCCAGGGGATCCGGCGTCGGTCGGTGCTGCGACCCATCTCGCGCAGCTCGTCAGCCGAGTGGGCCGTGTGGTCCGGGCCGAACTGGTGTCGGCCGTCCGCGGCGAAGACCTCGGCCCAGTCGTCGAAGAGCTGCCGCTGGGTGTCGTCCGGGTCCTCGATCAGGGTGATGGTGACCATGCCACCACCCTGCCCGGGCCAGCGCCCTCTGCGCCAACCGTTTCGCAGCGCCTTGGCGCCCGAGCACGGAACAGTCGAGAGCCGGGGCGCGTTGGACCGGTCGTGATATTCGGATCGCGTGCCAAGACGACCCTGCCCACCGCCGAGACCGCCCTGCGAGGACGCGAGACGCGTCCGTTCCACATCGCTGACGACCACGTCGTCCTGCACACCCCGCTCGAGGGTCCGTGGCCGGACGGCACCGAGGTGCTCTACATCGCGATGGGGTGCTTCTGGGGTGCGGAGCGCATCTTCTGGAGGCAGCCCGGCGTCGTCACGACGGCGGCCGGCTACATGGGTGGGCTGACGCCGAACCCGACCTACGAGGAGACCTGCACCGGCCTCACCGGCCACGCCGAGGCGGTGCTCATCGCCTACGACCCGGAGCAGACCACGCCGGAGCTGCTGCTCAAGGAGTTCTGGGAGAACCACGACCCGACCCAGGGCAACCGGCAGGGCAACGACATCGGCACGGCCTACCGGTCCGCGATCTACTGGACCACGCCGGACCAGCAGCGGGCCGCGGAGGCGACACGTGAGGCGTTCCAGAAGGTGTTGTCGGACAACGGGTTCGGCACCATCACGACGGAGCTGCGGTCAGCCGAGGACGCGGGCGCGTTCTACTATGCCGAGGACTACCACCAGCAGTACCTCTACAAGAACCCCGGCGGCTACTGCAACCACGGACCCAACGGCATGACCTGCCCCGTCGGGCTGGTGAAGCAGGACCAGCTCCCGTCGCAGGAGAGCGTCCTGCGCGTCAACGACTCGAGCGACCTCAGCGGCTGACTCGAGAGCCGCGCGTCGCGCTCCTGGACGCGCGTCAAGGTTCGGGAAGCGGAATGCGCCTTCAGAAATGCGAAGGCGCATTCCGCTTTCTGGATTTCAGTCCCCACCGGGGAGGTGCAACGCCCGCTGCGGTGGGCGCGCGGCATACGGTGACGCCGTGCAGATCCGTGACATCGCCGACTCCGACCTCGACGCCTTCGTGCCGATCTTCCGCGAGGTCGTCGACGCCGGTGAGACCTACGCCTACCCGCCCGACCTCTCCGACGAGCAGATCCGCGACCTGTGGTTCGAGGACGCGCCAGGGCGATCGGTGGTCGCGGTCGACGACGACGGCACCCTGCTGGGCAGCGCGAAGATGGGGCCCAACCGACCCGGGCGCGGCTCGCACATCGGGACGGCGAGCTTCATGGTGGGATCGGCGGCGCGCGGCCACGGTGTCGGGCGCGCCCTGGCCGAGGACATGGTGGCCTGGCACCGGCGGGAGGGCTTCGCCGCGATCCAGTTCAACGCCGTGGTCGAGACCAACACCGCGGCAGTCCGGCTGTGGCGGGACCTCGGCTTCAGGATCCTCGCAACGGTCCCAGCAGCCTTCGAATCCAGGACCCACGGCCGGGTCGGACTGCACCTGATGCTGCTCGAGCTCTGACGTCCGTGGCGTTCTCCTTGGGGGCATCATGATCTCGGCGCGCCTGACCCACCGCCAGGGCGCCCCCCAGCTCAGCGACTCACGCGGTACGCGGCACCGATGTCGGCGAAGGTCCAGGAGTCCTTGAGGACGCCCTTGCTGTCGCGCAGGTAGGCCGAGTCACCAGTGTTGTTCCAGACGTACCAGGTGCGGTTGTAGTAGCGCTTGGTGCTGGTGGCGGCTCCCTTGCCGGTGTAGACGTAGACCGATGCCTTGGCCTTCAGCGTGAACGTCGGGAACCGGTAGGTGTAGCCCTGCTTGTCCTTGAGCGTCCAGCCGGTCAGCGAACGGTTTGTGGCCGTGGTGTTGGTGATCCGCACCCACTCGGTGTTGAGGCTGGCGTTGGATCCGGTGTCCGATCCCGGTGAGTCGTACTGGATCTGGGTGATCCGGATGGCGGGGACCGCCGCGTCGGCGGATGCCGAAACGAACAGCCCCACAGCGAGGGCGACGGCGGGCACGACGGGGAGGGCGAGACGAGAGCGCATGGGGCGAAAGACTAGGCGCGGCCCGGCTCCCGGCCTGTCGAGTTCGCACCTTTTGCCCGGAGCTCGGTCCGAACGGACGACCCCCCTGACCTGCGCCGCAAGAGCCGACTGACCCACGAAGGGCCCCGCCGGTCCCGCGCTGACGCCGCCGGCTCCGCGCTGGCCGGGTCGGCCGCAGTGGACTCGCGAGCGGCTTCGCGGAGAGCACGCCACTGCCCCACCAGGTCGTCGACGTCGACCAGCGGCGCCCAGATCGGGTAGCGCGGCCCGACACCGGGTCGGAGCCGGTCGATCTTCACGCGGTGGTTGTAGTCGTCGAGCACGGCACGGACGCTGGCCTCGGTCCGCAGGTCGAGCAGCGACGCGGGGAACCCGGCCGCCTCCTTGCGCAGCGCCAGCGGGGGTGACAGCGCGCCGGACAGGTCGAGGTGCTCCCGCTCGGCCAGCCGCCTGACCCACCAGTCCGGGTCCTCACGTTCCGGGTCACCGAGTCTGCGCAGCGGCTTGCCCGAGCCGGGCAGGTTGTCGAACTCCCCGCGTTCCTGCGCCTCACGGATGGCCCGTTCCACCGGAGATTCCCAGTTCTCCATGGTGCCAACCTAACTCGCGCAGCCACCGACGAGGTATGCCGCGTGGGCGAGCACGTGGGCGACCACGCCGGCGAGCATGCGGGTGACCACGCGGCATACCTCGTCTAGGTGGGTGGGGCGGGGTGGCTCAGGCCGGGCCGCCCGGCGCGGCCGGCTGCCTCGGTGACGTTGCGGGCCACGCTCCCGGCGGCACGCTCGAGCGGCGTGCGGGGGGCTCCCGAGACGCTCGGCGGCATGACCACCACCGGGCAGCTCGCACCGTTGACCAGGCGCATGGCAAACCCCGGGAGGGTCGTGAGGTCGAGCCGTCGGGGTGCGTCGATGACCAGCAGGTCCGCGTGCTCAGCCGCCGCGAGCAGGCCGACGCGCTTGCCGCCGGGGACCAGCCGGACCTCGACGCCGTGCCCACCTCCGAGCACCTCGGCCACATCGGCCTGCAGGTCGGCCAGCGCCTGCTCCTGCGCGGCGCCGGCGTCCTCGGTGATCGGCGCCGGGGTGACCCTGGATGCCGTCTGCGGGGGCGTGGGCCGCCACGCGCGCACGGCCACGACGCGCCCGCCGCGCAGGGCCGCCAGCTCGGTGGCCCAGTGCAGCGCGGTGGGCGACTTGGAGGTCGCGCTGACCCCGACCACGATCGTGTAGGGCTGCATCTCGTCGAGAACTCCCATCAACACCACCTCCTACGCGCGGACCGGCTCGGACTGCGGATCGTCGTCGCTGACCTTGCTCAACGGGTCGGCGATGTCCTCCAGCCCCTTGCCCTCGGCGTCGACCCCGATCCGGATGGCGACCAGGCCGCCGACGAGCATGATCGCCGACGCCAGGACGTAGCCCCAGAACAGCGGGGTGCGCTCCTTGCCCTCTCCCACGAGGGCGCCGAACAGGACAGGCCCCAGGGCGCCAAAGATCTGGCCGATGGCGAAGAAGTACGAGATGGCCTGGCCGCGCACCTCGAGCGGGAAGATCTCGCTCACTGTCAGGTAGGCCGAGGACGCTCCCGCCGAGGCGAAGAAGAACGACACGCACCAGAAGATCGTGTGCGTCGTCGCGTTGAGCGTGCCGGCCTTGAACAGGAACGCCGACACCAGCAGCACCAGTCCGGCGATCATGTACGTCGCGAAGATCATCTTGCGCCGGCCGATGGTGTCGAAGAGGTGGCCGAGCAGCAGCGGTCCTGCGAGGTTGCCGACGGCGAACGGGATGAAGTAGATCGCGGCCGCCGACTTGTCCAGGTGGTAGAAGTTCTGCAGCACCAACGCATACGTGAAGAAGATGGCGTTGTAGAGGAAGCTCTGCGTGATCATCATCGTCAGGCCGAGCACGGTACGGGACGGGTACTTCTTGACGAAGACGTGGAGCAGGTCACGGAAGGGGATGCTCTCCCTGGCCTTGATGCTCATCGCCTTGTCCTCGTCGACCGGGGCCAAGGTCTTGCCCTGGGCCTCCACCGACGCCTCGATCTCGTCGACGATGCGTTCGGCCTCCTCGCCCTGGCCGTGGGTCACCATCCAGCGCGGGCTCTCGGGGATGTGCCGGCGCAGCCAGATGATGATCAGGCCCATCACCGGTCCGATGAAGAAGGCCACCCGCCACCCGACGTTCTCGGCGACGTGGTCGGTGTCCAGCAACCAGAAGCTCGCGAAGGCGCCCAGCAGCGCGCCCGCCCAGTAGGTGCCGTTGACGGCGATGTCGACCCGGCCGCGGTACTTCGCCGGGATCAGCTCGTCGATGGCGGAGTTGATCGCGGTGTACTCGCCGCCGATGCCCAGACCTGCCACGAACCGCCACAGGTAGAGGAACCACGGCGTCCAGGCCAGACCTGCGATGCCCGATCCGATCAGGTAGATGGCCAGGGTGATGATGAACAGCCTCTTGCGGCCGAGCCGGTCGGTGAGGCGGCCGAAGGTGAGCGCCCCGACGACCTGGCCGATGAGGTAGATCGTGCCCGCGAAGCCGACCTCAGTGGAGCTCATGTGGAGGCTGTCCTGGAAACCCGCGTTGGACACGAGCTGGATCTCGAGCCCGTCGAGGATCCACGAGACGCCCAGACCGACCACCACCAACCAGTGGAACCGGGCCCAGGGCAGCCGGTCCATCCTGATCGGGATCAGGCTCCGCACCGCCTCGGACTCGGTCGGGACTGCTGCTGTCGTCATGGGCCACTCCTCGCTCTTCACGTCAGGTGGTTGCGCAACGCACCCGACGGGAGAACCTACGCGCGGTTCGTCCGATTCGCACGTTGAACAATGCCCTGACCTGCGCAAACACGCGCGCGACCCACCTTGAACACCCCTGCGGCGCCTCCCTGCGTAGGGTCTGGTCCATGCGAATCGTGTCCCTGCTCCCCTCGACGACGGAGATCCTCTTCGCCATCGGGGCAGGCGACCAGGTCGTCGGCGTCACCTTCGAGTGCGACACCCCGGTCGAGGCGCGCACGCGCACGATCGTCTCGACGACGGCCATCCCCGAAGGCCTCTCGCCCCGCGACATCGACGCCTTCGTGAGCAAGGCGATGGCTGCCGGCGAGGACCTCTACCACCTCGACGCGGGGGCCCGCCCCGCCCCCACCGGTTGCGAGGGCAGCGCCGGTCGGCTCGTGGCCGGCCTGCGCCAACGCCTGTATGCCGTGGAGCAGGCAGTGCGCGGGGCGCCCAGACCGCGGGCCCTGGTCCTCGAGTGGACCGACCCCGCCTTCGCCCCGGGTCACTGGGTGCCCGAGATGGTGACCCTCGCTGGCGGCCTCAACGCGCTCGGCACGGCCGGCGAGAAGTCGGTCCGGGTGACCTGGGAGGCCGTCCGGGAGAGCGCGCCGGACGTGATCGTGTGCGCCCCCTGCGGCTACGACCTCGAGGGCTCGGTTGCCTTGGCACGCAAGGCGATCGACGACGGCGAGCTGCCACCCGGCATACCTGTCTGGGCTGTCGACGCGAACGCGAGCTTCGCGCGTCCCGGTCCTCGCCTCGTCGACGGTGTCGAGGCGCTGGCCGCGGTCCTGCACCCCGAGGCGACGCAGCCGCCGCGCCAGGACATGGCACGACGGCTGCGATAGACCTGCCGCGACAGGGCGCGAGGGCTAGTCGACCAGGGCGATGAGCAGGTCGGCGCGGGTCAGCACTCCGACCGGCTTGCCGTCCTCGACGACCATGATGGCGTCGGCCTTCTCGAGCTCGTGGCGGGCGACCGAGACGGGCTCGCCCGCGCCGACCAGGGGCAGCGAAGCCTCCATGTGCTTGTCGACCGAGTCGGTGAGGTGAGCGCTGCCGTTGAACAGCGCCTCGAGCAGGGCCCGCTCGCTGACCGAGCCCGCCACCTCGCCAGCCATGACGGGCGGCTCGGCCTTGACGACCGGCATCTGCGACACGGAGTACTCGTGCAGGATCTCGATGGCGTCGCGCACGGTCTCGGTCGGGTGCGTGTGCACGAGGGCCGGCATGTCCCCGGCCTTCTTGTGCAGCAGCTCGCCGACGGTGGTCTGGTCGACCGACCGCATGAAGCCGTAGGAGCTCATCCAGTCGTCGTTGAAGATCTTGGACATGTAGCCGCGCCCGCTGTCGGGCAGCAGCACGACGACGATGGCCTCGGCGGGCAGGTCCTTGGCCGCGCGCAGGGCGGCGACGACGGCCATGCCGCAGGAACCGCCCACGAGCAGGCCCTCCTCCTTGGCGAGGCGGCGCGTCATCTCGAACGAGTCGGCGTCGCTGACGGCGATGACCTCATCGACGACCTTGGGGTCGTAGGCCGTCGGCCAGAAGTCCTCACCGACGCCCTCGACGAGGTAGGGACGGCCCGTGCCGCCCGAGTAGACCGAACCCTCGGGATCCGCGCCGATGATCTGGACGCGTCCGCCCTCGCGGGTGTCGGACACCTCGCGCAGGTAGCGACCCGTGCCGGTGATCGTGCCGCCGGTGCCGACGCCGGCGACGAAGTGCGTCACCCGACCGTCGGTGTCGTCCCAGATCTCGGGCCCGGTCGTCTCGTAGTGGGAGGCAGGTCCCATGGGGTTGGCGTACTGGTTCGGCTTCCACGCGCCCTCGATCTCGCGTACGAGGCGGTCGGACGTCTCGTAGTAGGAGTCCGGGTGGTCGGGAGCCACGGCGGTCGGGCAGACCACGACCTCGGCGCCGTAGGCCTTCAGCACGTCGCGCTTGTCCTGGCTGACCTTGTCAGGGCAGACGAACACGCACTTGTAGCCCTTGCGCTGGGCCACGAGAGCCAGGCCCACGCCGGTGTTGCCGGACGTCGGTTCGACGATCGTGCCGCCGGGCTTGAGCTCGCCGGAGGCCTCCGCGGCCTCGACCATCTTCAGCGCGATGCGGTCCTTCACGGACCCACCCGGGTTCATGTACTCGATCTTGGCCAGGATCGTCGCGGCGACCCCTTCGGTGACCGAGTTCAGCTTGACGAGGGGCGTGTTCCCGACGAGGTCGGCGATGTGCTCTGCGTACTTCACCAGCCCATCCTCTCAGATGCTGGACACCCACCGGACCCGCGGCAGACGGCGGGCCAGTCACTGGAAAGTCCTCCAACTGTGCTCTCCCACAACTGGTGGAGCCCTGGGAACACCCCCCGGCGGACCATCAGAGGGGGAGGGGGCACACCATGTCATGGTCAGCCGTTAACGTCAGGGAGACCGGCGAGGAGAGGGAGCTGTCGATGGGCCGTGCTCGACGCGCGCGCAAGATCGCGGCCACCGCTGCCTACGGCGGTGGCGGTCTCGCTGCGGGCATCGGCGCCCTGGGCGCGCTGGGCTACGGCGTGCTCAAGGCCGAGGCCAAGGTCGCCCGACGGATCGTCGGCCAGCCCTTCGACGGCTCTCCGGACGACAACGGCACCTACGGCGCCGGCGTGGGCGAGCCGGTCGAGCTCATCGTCCTCGGCGACTCCTCGGCCGCGGGCATGGGCGCGGACAACCGCTACCAGACGGTCGGCGCGATCATCGCCAACGGCGTCTCCGCCCTCACCGGCAGGCCTGTCCGACTCACCAACACGGCCGTCGTGGGCTCCGAGTCCTCCGGGCTGGAGCTCCAGCTCGCCAACGCACTGGACCAGGTGGCGCGTCCCCACGTCGCGGTCATCATGATCGGCGCCAACGACGTCACGCACCGGATCAACAAGGCGGTGGCGGTACGCCACCTCGAGACGACCGTGCGGGCGCTGCGAGTGCTGGGCACCGAGGTCGTGGTCGGCACCTGCCCCGACCTGGGCACCATCCAGCCCATCCCCCAGCCGCTCCGGCTGATCGGACGCCGCTGGTCGCGCGACCTCGCCGCGGCCCAGACCGTGGCCGTGGTCGAGGCCGGGGGTCGCACCGTCTCGCTGGGAGACCTGCTCGGCCCCGAGTTCGCCGAGCGTCCGCACGAGATGTTCAGCGCCGACCGCTTCCACCCCTCCCCCGCCGGCTATGCCCGGGCCGCCTCCGCGTTGCTGCCCAGCGTGTATGCCGCCCTGGGCGTGTGGTCGGGCGAGCGGTCCGAGGAACGCACCCCCGACACCCGCCGAGGCGAAGGGGTGGGTCCCGTGGCGGTCGCAGCGGTGCACGCCGTGCGCGACCCCGGGACCGAGGTGAGCGCCACCCAGATCGCCGGCCAGAGCCGCGGCCCCCGTGGTCGCTGGGCGATGCTGCTGCGTCGCCCCCACAACCCGGTGCCCGACCGCCATGAGCAGGCGCACGGCCCGACTGCAGGCTCCAACGACAGTGCCCCACAGGTCCCGGGTGACGGCGCGACCGACCTCACCCGCCACGCTGCGCACGCGTCCGGCGTCGAGGCCAGCTCCGAGTCCGATGTCGCGTCCGGCCGCGAGTCCGGCGTCGCGTCCCGCGTCGAGTCCGGCGAGAGCAAGGACACACCCACGGACCCAGCCACACGGCATACCATCGAGGCTGACTAAGCGGTCGCTTATCTCTGCGCCGCTGGGAACTGCTGCCTGAGGAGAACCCCGTGACCGAAGCCGTCATCGTCTCGACCGCCCGCACGCCGATCGGGCGCGCATTCAAGGGCTCGCTCAAGGAGATGCGACCCGACGACCTGTCCGTGCAGGTCATCAGTGCCGCGCTGGCGAAGATCCCCGAGCTCGACCCCCGCCTCGTCGAGGACCTCTACTGGGGCTGCGCCGAGCCGTCGGGTCGGCACGGCTCCAACATGGCGCGCGTGATCGCCGTGCTGGCCGGTTTCGACGGGCTGCCGGGCTCCACGATCAACCGGTTCTGCGCCTCGTCGGTGCAGACGACGCGGATGGCCTACCACGCGATCAAGGCCGGCGAGGGCGACATCTTCGTCTCCGGTGGGGTCGAGTGCGTCTCGCAGTACACCAACTGGGCCGGGGCCGGTGGCTCGTCCGGTGACGACCAGAACCCCAGGTTCGCCGGGTCCGCCGCCCGCAGCGAGCAGATCGCCGCGAGCAACGAGACCTGGTCCGACCCCCGCCAGCAGGACCTCCTGCCCGACGTGTACCTCTCCATGGGCCAGACCGCCGAGAACGTCGCCACCCTGCGCGGCATCTCGCGCGAACGCCAGGACGAGTGGGGCGTCTCGTCGCAGAACCGCGCCGAGAAGGCCATCGCTGACGGGTTCTTCGAGCGCGAGATCGCGCCGGTGACCTTGGGCGACGGCAGCGTCGTGAGCAAGGACGACGGCCCGCGCGCAGGCGTGACACTGGAAGCGCTGCAGGGGCTCAACCCGGTCTTCCGCGAGCAGGGCACCATCACCGCCGGCAACTGCTGCCCGCTCAACGACGGCGCCGCCGCGGTGGTCGTCATGAGTGACACCAAGGCCAAGGAGCTGGGCCTGACGCCACTGGCCCGGGTGGTCTCCACCGGCGTCTCCGGGCTCTCGCCGGAGATCATGGGTCTCGGTCCGGTCGAGGCATCGCGCCAGGCGCTGGCCCGGGCCGGCATGACGATCGGCGACATCGACCTCTACGAGATCAACGAGGCGTTCGCGGCGCAGGTGCTGCCATCCGCCGATGACCTGGGCATGGACTTCGACAAGCTCAACGTCCACGGGGGCGCGATCGCCCTCGGTCACCCGTTCGGCTCGACCGGCGCGCGGATCACGACGACGCTGCTCAACGGCCTGGCTGCCCGGGACGGCCAGTTCGGTCTCGAGACGATGTGCGTGGGTGGCGGCCAGGGCATGGCCATCATCTACGAACGCCTCAGCTGAGGGTTCGCCGAGAGGCCCGGATTCCTTCCCGGTTCGCGTTTCAGAACCTCGAGATCCGGGCCTCTCGCCTGCCACCACGCGCCAGACTGTCCCCATGGGGATCTTCCGTCGCAGCAAGAACCGTGACGACCGAGGTGCGCAGCGCACGCAGGAGTCGATCGAAGCCTTCTGGTCATGGTGGGCCACCGAGGGGAGGGCCCTGGCGGAGGACAGCATCGGTGGCGGCGGCAACGAAGCCCTGGTGGCGCAGATGAGCCGAGCGGTCTCCGGCATCCATCCCGGCCTCGCCTGGGAGCTCAGTCCCGGGTCAGCCGCCAAGCACTGCCTCGTCGTGAGTCCGGAGGGGGACGCCGCCCTTCGCGCCCCTGCCCGTCGCTGGCTCAAGGCCGCTCCCGTCGCCGATGCAACGTGGGAGTTCGCGGACTCGCGGCAGGCCAACCCGGACGCGGAGGCCGTCGAGCTCGAGATCGGCGGGCAACGCATCGCCTTCGCCGAGGTGGTGGTCGGCGCGCGACGGGAAGGTCACCGCATCGACGTCAGCGTCCACCACCCAGCCTTCGCCACCCTGGACGAACACAGCCGGATCACCGTGACGTTCCTCGCCCTCGACAACGCCCTGGGCGAGACCGATGTGGAGCTCTGGGTCGGTGAGGTCGCGCCGGCTCAGGTCGCGCCCCTCGACGGGTTTGGGTTGACAGGTCTGCGCGCGGTCGTGCGCGACCTCAAGGCGGAGAACACCGACAAACACGGCCAGCCGGGCCGGGCGATCCTGAGCGGGGACGGCGAGGGCGGGCCGGTCCTCGCCATGACCCAGGTCCCACTCGCGTCGGCGACCGCCCCGGAGCTCGACACCCATGCTGCCGTCGTCGTCCCCTACGACGACCAGACCGAGCGCGGCCTGCCGGGAGAGAGTGCGCTGGCCGCACTGCGGAGACTGGAGGACTCGATCAACGAAGCCCTCGGCGACGCCGGCAGGGTGGTCGCGCACCAGTCCCAGGGCGGGGTTCGCGTCCTTCACGTCTACCTCGACGGGGCTGCGGACGCCGTCCCCCTGCTGGCCAGCATCTGCGACCCCTGGCCGCAGGACGTGCAGATCCGGGTCACCCCCGATCCCGGATGGACCAACGTCGCCCACCTGCGCACCTGAGCGGGCGCATGCCAGCGGGCCCGCCGGGGGTGGCGGGCTGTGGGGCGGGGTCATGGTCGCCAAGGTGGGGATGCAGTTGACCTGTGGGCAGTGGTCTCGAGCTGGTCCCAGACGTCGTAGGTCCTGATGGCCGGCCGAGCTCCGGCGCCGGAGCTCGAGTCCGAGCCTGCGTCCGACCCGGAGCCGGAGCAGGGGTCGGACCCGGAGCCGGAGCAGGGGTCGGAGCCGGGGTCGGAGCCGGGCCCGTGCCTGTGCAGTGGGTGAGCCAGTGGTCGTAGGCGCCGGGGGTCAGGTCCCAGTGGACCCGTTCGTCGACGAGCTCGGCGTGGTAGCCGTTGCGGTGCACGATCGTGTGGTGCCGCCCGCACAACAACGCTGCGTTCTCGAGATCCGTCGGACCGCCGTCTGCCCAGTGCCGCAGGTGGTGTCCGTCGCACCAGGACGCGGGCACGGTGCAGTCGGGGAAGGTGCACCCGCCGTCACGCAACCACAACGCCCGCAGCTGGGCGGAGGTGAACAGCCGGAACCGGCGGCCCAGGTCCAGGATCTGCCCGTCGGTGCCCAGCACCACCGGCACGACCCCGGCGTCACACGCGATCCGCCGGACCGTGTCCGGACCGATCAGGGTGCCCGCCTCTCCCGACCCGAACACGGCCGCGGCGTTCGCCCGGGCCACCAGGTCCTCCAGCGACACGGTCACGAACAGCTCCGCCTTCGGGGTGGTGGCCACCCCACCGGCCGAGGCGACCCCGCGGCGCAGCACCTCCAACAGGGCGTCCATCCGCCGCTGCCCCGACGGCCGCCGGTCCGGCTCAC
>NZ_JBFUHC010000005.1:0-251581 GCF_056402615.1 Pedococcus sp. P3_C7
CCCACTCTCTGGACGGGCCAGAGAGTGGGTTGGCGCTCACTCACCCAGGCCCTGTGGAGAACGTCGGCCACGCGCGCCCGCCGCCACCATGCTCGGACGATGCCGCTCCCGCGCCGTCCACTGCCACCTACGCTGACGGGCCGGTCGTTCACGGTGGCCCAGGCAGTCGAAGCCGACGGCCCGGAGCACCGCCTCCGGTCACCGGACCTCCACCGCCCGACCAAGGGGGTCCGGTGCCACCGGGACGCCACCACGCTCGACGACCTGGCCGCCGACCTGGCCCTCGCCCTGCCCGCGCCCTGGGCCTGGTCCCACCTCACGGCCGCTCGGCTCTTCCGGCTCCCCCTCCCGACGTCGTGGACACGCCATGAGCCGCTGCACGTTGTGCGCCCCACCGAGTCCGCCCAGGTCAGGAGACCCGGCCTGGTCGGCCACCGCGGCCTCGAGAACCGGGAGGCACACTTGCTGCGCGGCCACCCGACGACGACCGCAGCGTGGACGTGGGCCGACCTCGCCAGCCTGCCGACCCTGTAGGTCGAGGATCTCGTCATCGCAGGGGACGCGTTCGCCACCCGCGACCCAGACCTGTTGGAACAGCTCGTCGCGATGGGTCGCGGCGGCAGGACCCGACGCGGAGCACGAAAGCTCAGAGCAGCGGCGGCGCTGCTGAGGTCCGGGAGCGGGTCGCCGATGGAGACGCGGGCACGGCTGGCGTTCGTCGAGGCGGGTCTGCCCGAGCCCGAGCTGAACGCGACCGTGAGCGGTCCGGACGGTCACTTCCTCGCGCGGGTCGACTTCCTCTGGCGTGAGGCCGGCGTGGTCGTCGAGTACGAGGGCGACCAGCACCGGACTGATCGACGGCAGTGGCAGAACGACATCGCCAGGGTGCGCCTGCTGGAGGAGAGCGGGCTGCGGGTCATCCGCATCACGAGTCTCGACCTGTTCGACGCCAGCCGGCTGCGGGTCCTGGTCGCGCTCCTGCGCAGTCTCGTCACGTGAGTGAGCGCCAACCCACTCTCAGGACCGGCCGGAGAGTGGGTTGGCGCTCACTGAGCAAGCCCTCGAGGGGTCAGCGGCCGCCCATGGCGACGTAGTCGCGCTCGGTCGCGCCGGTGTAGATCTGGCGCGGGCGGCCGATCTTGGTCTGCGGGTCCTCGATCATCTCGCGCCACTGGGCGATCCAGCCCGGGAGGCGGCCGAGGGCGAACAGCACGGTGAACATGCGCTCGGGGAAGCCCATCGACTTGTAGATCAGGCCGGTGTAGAAGTCGACGTTCGGGTAGAGCTTGCGCTCCACGAAGTAGTCGTCCTCCAGGGCCCGCTGCTCGAGCTGGAGCGCGATGTCGAGCAGGGGGTCGGAGACGCCGTCCTTGGTGAGGATCTTGTCGGCGGTCTTCTTGATGATGGCGGCGCGCGGGTCGTAGTTCTTGTAGACCCGGTGGCCGAAGCCCATCAGCTTGACCCCGTCCTCCTTGTTCTTGACCTTCTTGACGAAGGTGTCGACGTCGCCACCGTCCTGGTGGATCGTGTTGAGCATCTCCAGGACCGCCTGGTTGGCCCCACCGTGCAGCGGGCCGAACAGCGCGTTGATGCCGGCCGAGACCGAGGCGAACAGGTTGGCGTTCGAGGAACCCACGAGTCGCACGGTCGAGGTGGAGCAGTTCTGCTCGTGGTCGGCGTGCAGGATCAGGAGCAGGTCGAGGGCCTTGACCATGTCCTCGTCCATGTCGTACGGCTCGGCCGGGAAGCCGAACGTCATGCGCAGGAAGTTCTCCGGCAGCGACAGCGAGTTGTCGGGGTAGAGGAACGGCTGGCCGACCGACTTCTTGTAGGCGTAGGCCGCGATGGTCGGCAGCTTGGCCAGCAGGCGGACCGTCGAGATCTCGACCTGCTCCTTGTCGAACGGGTCGAGGCTGTCCTGGTAGAACGTCGACAGCGCGGACACGGCGGACGACAGCACCGGCATCGGGTGGGCGTCGCGCGGGAAGCCGCCGAAGAACGCCTTGAGGTCCTCGTGCAGCAGCGTGTGGCGCCGGATCTTCTGGTCGAAGTCGTCGAGCTGGGTCTGGCTCGGCAGCTCGCCGTAGATGAGGAGGTACGACACCTCGAGGAAGCTCGACTTCTCGGCAAGCTGCTCGATCGGGTAGCCGCGGTAGCGCAGGATGCCCTCGTCACCGTCGATGTAGGTGATCGCGCTGCTGCACGACGCGGTGTTGACGAACCCGGAGTCCAGGGTGACGTTGCCCGTCACCTTCATCAGCTTGGAGACGTCGTAGCCGTCGTTGCCCTCGGCTGCCTTGACCAGCGGGAGCTCGAGGGTCTTGCCCCCGGCCGTCAGGGTGGCGCCAGCGGTTGCGTCTGTCATCCGAAATCCATCCTCCACGTCGTGCGGGCGCCCCGATCTGGTGTGCGTGCCGGGCGCTTCTCGCGCACTGCGACGCTACCCCAACTCACGGGGCTGTCGGGAATCGGCCCGGCTACCTGGCGAGACGCTCGGCGGCCGCGGCGATGCGTTCGTCGGTGGCGGTGAGGGCGATGCGCACGTGCTCGCGGCCAGCGGCGCCATAGAAGCTGCCAGGAGCCGCGAGTATGCCGCGGGCGGCCAGCGCGCCGATGGTCACCCAGGCGTCCTCGCCCCGAGTCGCCCACAGGTAGAGGCCGGCGTCGGAGTGGTCCACCCGCAGGCCGAAGGCCTCGACGGCGGCACGGAGGGTGGTGCGCCGCGCGGCATACCGGGCCTTCTGCTCGGCAACGTGGGCGTCGTCGCCGAGGGCGACCGTGAGGGCCTGCTGCACCGGCCACGGCACGATCATTCCGGCGTGCTTGCGCACCTCGAGCAGTCGGCGAACCAGCGTCACGTCGCCGGCCACGAAGGCAGCGCGGTAGCCCGCGAGGTTGGACTGCTTGCTCAGCGAGTAGACAGCCAGCAGTCCCTCGTGGCTGTCACCGCAGACCCGCGGGTCGAGGATGCTCGGCGTCGTGGGGACGTCGGGGTCGCGCTCGGAGTCGGGCCGCCAGTCGAGCTCGGCGTAGCACTCGTCACTGGCCACGACCACACCGTGCTGGCGAGCCCAGGCGACGACCTTGGCCAAGTGCGACACACCCAGGACGCGACCGGTCGGGTTGCTGGGACTGTTGAGCCACAACAGCTTCGGCGTCGTGGCAGGAGTCAGGGGTCCCAGCGCGGCGAGTCCGTCGACCACCTGGGGTCGCGCCCCGGCCAGCCGAGCACCGACGTCGTAGGTCGGGTAGGCCACGCCCGGGAAGCCCACGATGTCACCGGCACCCAGGCCCAGCAGGGTCGGCAACCAGGCCACCAGCTCCTTGGAGCCGATGGTCGGCAGGACCCCGTCCGGGTCGACGCCAGGCACGCCGCGACGTCGGGCGAACCACGCCGCCACCGCCTCGCGCAGCGCGGGCGTGCCGTAGGTCTGCGGGTAGCCCGGCGCGTCGGAGGCGGCACGCAGCGCCTCCTGGACGACGGCGGGTGTCGGGTCCACGGGCGTGCCGACGGACAGGTCCACCAAGCCACCGGCCGGTCCTCCAACAGCGAGACTCGCCCGCTCCTTGTACGGAGCGAGCGAGTCCCAGGGAAAGTCAGGCAGGGCGCGCAGGCCCTCGCCGCCGATCACCCGTCGATCACTCGTCGTGGGACTGCGGCGGCAGGTCGGCGATCAGCGGGTGGTCCTTGGGGATCAGGCCGAGCTTGGCCGCACCGCCGGGGCTGCCGAGGTCGTCGAAGAACTCGACGTTGGCCTTGTAGTAGTCGGCCCACTGCTCGGGGGTGTCGTCCTCGTAGTAGATCGCCTCGACCGGGCAGACCGGCTCGCAGGCACCGCAGTCGACGCACTCGTCGGGGTGGATGTAGAGCGACCGCTCCCCTTCGTAGATGCAGTCGACCGGACATTCCTCGATGCAGGCCTTGTCCTTGAGGTCCACACAAGGCTGGGCGATCACGTACGTCATGGCGCACATACTATGCGGCCCATGTCGACCGACGTCAGCAACCTCCCCCTCGGGTCCCGAGTCGTGGTCAGGTGGCGACTGGAGAACCCCGACGCGGCCACCGGAGCGACCCTCACCGACAGCGTCGGCACCCTCGTCGGACGCGATGCCGACACCGTGTCGGTCGAGACCTCACGCGGCCCGGTCACCATCGCGGTGGACCGGATCACCGCGGCCAAGGAGGTCCCTCCGAAACCCTCGCGCCGCGGCGCAGCGCACCTCGCTCTGTCGATCGAGGACCTCCAGCGCGTGATGACCCCCTCCTGGGGTGCCGTCGAACGGGGCACCCTGGGGGACTGGGTGCTCCGCGCCTCCGCCGGCTACACCCAGCGCGGCAACTCCGTGGTGCCCGTCGGCAGCCCCGGCAAGCCCCTCGAGGACGCCGTCAGCGAGGTCGAGGCCTGGTATGCCGCGCGCGGCCTCCCAGCGAAGTTCGCCCTCGCGGGGCCGCAGGGCTTCGACCCCGCAAGCGACCCGTTGGGCGCGTTGCTCGTCGCCCGGGGCTATGCCGCGGGGAGCCGCACCCTCAACCTGACGGCAGCCCGCGAGACCATCGCGGCCGCCGACCCCGGGGGTCCGAGCCTGACCCTCAGCGACGAGCTCACGCCGGAGTGGCTGGAGGCCTACCGGCGCACCCGGGCCACGGTGCCCGGAGCCACCGAGGCGGTGCTGCGCGACAGCCCCCGGGTCGTCTTCGCCAGCATCGCACCCGGTGGCGGGCTCTCGCAGCAGCTGGGCCTCCGTGCGCCCGGCGCGGCAGGCACCACGCCGATCGCGTTGGCACGACTGGGGATCGGCGCCGGTTGGGCGGGGCTGGGTGCGGTCTGGACGGACCCGGCATACCGGGGACGCGGCCTGGCCGCGCACCTCACCGCCGCCCTGGCCGCCTTCCTGCGCCACGAGGACGTCGCCCTGATCCACCTCCAAGTGGAGCACGACAACGACACCGCCATCCGGCTCTACCGACGGCTCGGCTTCGACGTGCACTCGTCCTACGTCTACCTCACGCAGCACTGACCGCAGCCGAAACCCGCTGGCGCACAGGTGGCCCCGGCCGACAGAGTCGTCGCATGACCTCCCGCATCTCGCACACGACCGTCGACTCCCGCAACGCCCACGACCAGTCCGTCTGGTGGGGCCGCCTACTCGGGTTCTCGGAGGACCCGCGCGACCCCAACCTCCCCGGTCACGAGGAGTGCATGATCTTCTCCCCCGACGGGCGCCAACGGGTGCTGTTCATCGAGGTGCCCGAGGGCAAGACCGTCAAGAACCGGATCCACTTCGACCTCTGGCCGACCGACCGGACGATGAACGAGGAAGTCGAACGGCTGCTCGCCGACGGAGCCACGCTGGTCCACGACCTGCGCGACCACCACGGTCCGGGCACGGGCTGGGTCACGCTGGCCGACCCCGAGGGCAACGAGTTCTGCGTGCTGCGCAGCGAGTCCGAGCGTCCCGACCCCTATGCCCACCTCGTGAGCTGACCTCAGCCGAGACGTCAGCTGGCGCTGGGGTGCGTGCAGGTGACCTTGTCCTCGGGGATGTAGTGCGTCGAGAAGCTCGACGTCTTCACCGTCTTGCCGCCCTTCTTGAAGACCCGCGTGACCGTCACGTCGAAGCCGGTGCTCGCCGACTGCGTGACGCAGCCCGGCCGGTCGTCGACGATGGTCTTGGGCTGCACGACGTTGCGGCGCGGGCCCTTCACGGACTCGATGTCCCAGACCTTCGTGCCGTGGAAGGTCACGGTGATGGAGCTCGAGGACACCGAGGCCTGGATGAGGATCCCGTAGTTGGTGTCGTTGGTCCACTTCTGGTCCACGTCCGGCCAGGAGACCGTCGCCTCGCGGCCCTCGGGGTAGCGCGAGATGTAGAAGCTGTGCGGCAGGTACTGGTCGATCCGCACACCGGAGAAGAAGGCAGCGTTGAACGTCGTCGTGGACACCTGCGAGACGCCGCCGCCGTAGTCCTTCTTCAGCCGGCCGTCCTCGATGACGGGGGCCGACATGTATCCCTTGGCCGCCGTGCGCTGGCCCAGCGTGGCGTTGAGGCTGAACTGCTCGCCGGGACCGACGTAGGTGCCGTTCAGGGTGCGCGCCGCGATCGTGATGTTGTTGGTGCGCGGCGGGTTGTAGGGGAAGTTGGTCGTGAAGGTCGAGACCACCTCACGTGGCTTGATCTTCTCGGCCTCCGCGGTCGTCAGCTTGGGCTGCACGACCGTCGTGACGACCGTTGCGGTCCGGGCCGGGTCGGTCATGGCCGGGACGAAGGCCGCGACCACAGACTTCTCCTCGAGGGTCGCCCCAGCAGCGGCAGGGACCACGACGACCTTGGTGCCCTTGAAGGTGATCTTGGCGTCTCTGGGCTTCGCCTCGAGACCGGCGGCCGCGGCAGCCTTGCGCACTGCCGCAACGAGCTTCGCGTTGTCGACCACCGGTGCGAGCTTGCCCGTGGGGTCGGCCTGCATCGAGATGCTGGGCGCGTAGGCAGCGGGCGCGACGGCGAAAGACTTGGCGCCGACCTTGACCGTCACGGGGCCCGACATGGCTGGGTTGGCGAACTCGGCCACGGCCCGGTCGACCTCCTCGGCCGACACCGCGGGGGCAACCTGGTGCAGACGGGGAGCGATCCCTGACGTGGTCGGCCATCGCGCAACGATCTCGTCGGCGGTCTCGGCGACCGAGAGCGTGGCGCCCGCCTCGGGCTTGACGACGGCGACCTTCCCACCCGGGAACGTGATGGCAGCCTGCACGACGGGGGTGTCCAGGGTCGCTTCGGCCCCCTTCACCGCCGCCTCGAGCCGAGGCCGGTCCACAGTGGTTCGCAGCTTCTCGTCCGAGCCGCCCGTGAGCTTGTCCCAGAGGTCCGCCGGCTGGGCGCTGAAGCCGGAGAGCCCGTCGACCGTGCCGGCGTAGTCGATGGCCAGCCCGGCAGACCTGGGGTCGATCTCGAACGTCTTGTCACCGGCCTTGAGGGTCAGCTTGGCCGACTCCTTGGCCCCCAGGGCGCGCCGCAGCGTGCTCTCGGCCGAGTGGGGCGACATGCCGCCCACGGGCACGCCCGCGACCGTCGAGTTGGCCGGGATGTGCCGGCCGAGGAACCAGGCCATGCCCAGATAGGCGGCCAGCAGGACCGCCACGGCGACCCCGAGACGCAGCGCCGATGAACCGCTGTCCTTCACGGGTGGACTCCCATCACTTCAGCGCCTGGTAGCGGCTGCGGTAGTACACCAGCGCATCTGCGGGGTGCTCGTTGCTCGACAGCGAGACTACTTCGCCCAGGACGACGCTGTGGTCTCCCGCCGGGTGCACGGCCGTGGTGCGCAGCTCGATCGTGGCGAGCGCGTCACTCAGCAGCGCGACGCCGGTGGCCGGACCTCGACCGTGCGCGATCCGGTCGAGCTGGCCGTGCAGCGGTCGCCCCTGCGTGGACAACCAGTCCGCCACGGGCCGCTGCGCCGCCCCCAGCACGCTGACTCCCCAGACCCCCGAGTCGATGATCGCGTCGTGGAACCGCGCATCCACCTCGACGCACACGAGCAGGAGCATCGGGTCCATCGACACCGAGGTGAGGGCGTTGGCGGTCATCGCGTGGTCGTGTCCCCCGCTGAAGGTCGTCAGGACGGCGACCCCCGTGGCGAACCGCCCCATGGCCAGCCGGAACTGGTCGGGGTCGACCGGGCCCACGCCCAGCGGCAGCGCGGAGTCCCCCGCAGCGTCCAGCGGGCTCATCGCGGCCCACCCAGCGGCCCAGCGAGAAGCCCGGTATGCCGCGTGGTCGCCCCCGCGCCGCCTGCCGCCTCGTCGTGCGCCCCGGCTGTCGCCAGCCGCCCGGTGACCGGGTCGAGCAGCGCGAAACCCTCTCGCCCGGGGATCCGGGCGGCGATGTCGTTCGACAGGGCGTACACGTCTCCCGTGTCGGCCACGGTGACCTGCGTGACGTGGTGCCGCAGGGCGTCAGCCTGCACGGGCACCAAGGCGGGGTCGACCACCTCGTGGGTCACCAGGGCGTCGGCCACGACCGACGGCGGGTACTCCCCGTCGGGGTCGGGCAGCGACCAGCCGGTCCCGACGGGCGGGTGCTCGGCCAGCCACTCGCGGTCCTCACGGGCCCACGAGGCCGGTGTCAGCACGGCATACAAGGGCGGTCGTTCGTCCTCGGGCAGGGCGCGGAGGGCCGCGCAGGTGACCCGATGGGTCTGGATGTGGTCGGGGTGGCCGTAGCCGCCCTGCTCGTCGTAGGTGACGACGACGGCCGGCCCGACCCGGCGCACGACGCCGGCGACCAGGTCGGCGGCCTCGCCGAGGTCGGCGTTGACGAACGCGAGGGGGTTGGCGGCGCTGGGCGTGCCGGCCATGCCGGAGTCGCGGTAACGCGACAGTGCGCCCGTCTCGGCGTCCTCCCCCAGCACCTCGTGGGTGACCCCGAGCGTCTCCATGGCGGCCCGCAGCTCGGCGAGGCGATGGGGCCCGAGCGCGTCTTCGTGCGCCGCGTCCAGGTGCAGGAGCCCGGGCGGGATGACCTCACCCTCCTCGCCCAGCGTGCACGTGAGCACGTGCACGGGGTGACCGGCCCGCACGTAGTGGGCCATCGTGAGGCCAGCCGTCAGCGTCTCGTCGTCGGGGTGGGCGTGGACGAAGAGCAGCGGCTGGGCGGGGACGGTCACGGCGCTATTTCACACCCACCGTGGCGAGGTCGACGAACCCGCCCAGCGCCTCGTTGGCGCCCAGGCCGGTCACCGAGCTGCCGGCGACGTAGAGCGCCTTGCGCTGCGCGAGGGCGATGAAGGCGCCGCGCTCGGCCAACGACGCGTCCAGGGCTGCCCACGCCGTCGCCTGGCTGCTGAGGTCGTGCAGGGCCCCGATCCGAGTGATCTCCTGGTTGACCGCCGGGTCGGAGAAGCCGCCGAAGTCGCGGCCGTTGCCGTTCTTGGTCACGTTGATCCGGCTGTCGAACAGGGGCGGGATCACCGTCGAGGCGGAGGGCCAGGCTGGCGCCCAGTTGGCCCAGAACACGTCGGTCTGGTCAGTGCGGCCGGGAGCCGACACCTCGGCGAAGTAGTCCTTGGCGATCGGCTGGAGCTGGATGGCAAAGCCCGCCTCCTCCCACCCGTTCACGAGGGCGGCCAGTGCCTTGTCGGACGTGGGGGTCGACCGGTAGGCGACGCGGACCTTCACCGGCAGGGTGAGTCCCGACTCCTGCAGCGCGGCCCSGGCCCCGGCCCCCGGGCGCTGGCTGCGCTCGCGCCGCCCAGAGCCGTGACGTACCCCTCGCGGTTCGTCGCGAGGGCAAAGGCCTGGCGCACCTTGGCGTTGCGCATCACGCCCTTGACCTGGTTGGGGGCCAGGTAGTCCACGAACTGTGCCGAAGGGTTGACCGACCGGGCCGAGAGGGCTGCGTCGGAGAGGATGTGCTGCTGCATCGCCGGGGGCGCCGAGTCGAGGGTCAGCGACTGTCGGTTTGCCTCGTCGTCGTTGACCACCCGTTGCACCGCGGTCTGCGACTCCGTGCCCTCGACGTAGTCGATGGACGTCGGCCGTCCTTGGCGAATGGGGTCAGATCCCTTGTCCCACTTGGGGTTTCGCACGAAGGTGCCGCCGGAGCTCGGGTCCCAGGGCGTCTTGAGCTGGTAGGGGCCGTTGGAGAACACGGCATAGGTGCCGTCCTTGCCCTTGTCCTGCGACTGCTTGAAGGGGGCGAAGACGGGCAGTGCGACGACCTGGTTGAAGTCGGCCATCGGCGTGCTCAGCCGGTAGGTGACGGTCGAGCCGTCGCAGGACACCGCCTTGTCGAAGGCCGCCTGCCCCTTGGGGTCCTTGGCATCGGGACCGGAGTAGCTGGAGGACCCGTCCGCCTTGCGGGGGATGTCGAGGTAGGCCAGCGGGTAGTTCAGGCCCTCGGAGGCAAACGGCTCCGCGAAGGACCGGGAGGCGCCATAGCGCAGGTCCTCGCACGTGACCGGCGACCCGTCCTGCCAGGACACACCGCTGCGGAGGGTGAAGGACCAGGTCTTCAGCGTGGAGTCGACCGTGCCCGCCGTGGTGGCGAGGTCACCCTCGACAGTGCGCTGGTGGGCTGCGTCGGCACCCGACGGGAACGCCGTGAGGGTGCGCACGAAGACCCTGCCCGCGAAGGCGATGTCCTGCGCCGTCGACATGCGCTGCGGGTCCCAGGTCGCGACCGGTCCCAGGCTCAGGACGGATAACCGGCCCGCCTCGGCGGCACCGCCGCCGCCATCGGACCCGACTCCCGTGCAGCCGGACACCCCGAGGGCGGCAACGGCCACCCCCACGGCGAGGGCCTGAACCCTGCGGACGCGTTGCCCGAGGATGCCGCCCCGGAGGGCGGCCGTCCTCGGGATCCGCTGTGCCTGCATCGCTCCCAGCACGCGCTCAGGCGTTGCGGGCCCGAGCCGCGCTGCGCGCGCGCACGGTCTGGTCGAGCTCCACCTTGCGGATGCGGACCGCCTCGGGTGTGACCTCGACGCACTCGTCCTCGCGGCAGAACTCGAGCGACTGCTCGAGGCTCAGCTTGCGCGGGGGCACGATCTTCTCGAAGTTGTCCGAGGAGGAGGCGCGCACGTTGGTGAGCTTCTTCTCCTTGGTGATGTTGACGTCCATGTCGTCGGCGCGGGAGTTCTCGCCGATGATCATGCCCTCGTAGACCTCGGTGGTCGGGTCGACGAACAGGGTGCCGCGCTCCTGCAGGTTGACCATGGCGTAGGCCGTCACGACGCCGGTGCGGTCGGAGACGAGCGAGCCGCTGGTGCGGGTCGTGATGGTGCCGAACCACGGCTCGTAGTCCTCGAACACGTGGTGGGCGATGCCCGTTCCGCGGGTCTCGGTGAGGAAGAGCGTGCGGAAGCCGATGAGCCCGCGCGACGGCACGAGGAACTCCATCCGGACCCAGCCGGTGCCGTGGTTGGTCATCTGCTCCATGCGCCCCTTGCGGGTGGCCAGGATCTGGGTGATGGCGCCGAGGAACTCCTCGGGCGTGTCGATGGTGAGGCGCTCGACCGGCTCGTGGGTCTTGCCGTCGACCTCGCGGGTGACCACCTGCGGCTTGCCGACGGTCAGCTCGTAGCCCTCGCGGCGCATCTGCTCGACGAGGATCGCCAGGGCCAGCTCACCACGGCCCTGCACCTCCCAGGCGTCGGGGCGCTCGGTGGGGAGCACGCGCAACGAGACGTTGCCGACGAGCTCCTTGTCGAGGCGGTCCTTGACCATGCGGGCGGTGACCTTGGAGCCACGGACCCGACCGACCATAGGGCTGGTGTTGGTGCCGATGGTCATGGAGATCGCGGGCTCGTCGACGGTGATGACGGGCAGCGGGATGGGGTTCTCGGCATCGGCGAGGGTCTCGCCGATCATGATCTCGGGGATGCCCGCGATGGCGATGATGTCACCGGGACCGGCCGACTCGGCAGGCTTGCGCTCGAGGGCCTCGGTCATCAGCAGCTCGGTGATCTTGACCCGCTCGACGGTGCCGTCGACCTTGCACCAGGCCACGAACTGACCCTTGCGGATCGTGCCGTTGTGGACGCGCAGGAGAGCCAGGCGGCCGAGGAAGTTGGAGGCGTCGAGGTTGGTGACGTGGGCCTGCAGCGGCGCCTCGTCGTCGTAGACCGGGGCGGGGATCGTCGACAGGATCGTCTCGAACAGCGCCTCGAGGTCCTCGGCGTCCGGCAGGCCGCCGTTCTCGGGGCGGTTCATGGACGCGCGGCCGTTCTTGGCCGAGGCGTAGACGATGGGGAACTCGATCTGGTGCTCGTCGGCGTCGAGGTCCATGAACAGCTCGTAGACCTCGTCCACGACCTCCGCGATGCGGCTGTCGGGACGGTCGACCTTGTTGATGCACAGGACGACGGGCATCTTGGCCGCGAGCGCCTTGCGCAGCACGAACCGGGTCTGCGGCAGCGGCCCCTCGGACGCGTCCACGAGGAGGACGACACCGTCGACCATGCTGAGGCCGCGCTCGACCTCGCCACCGAAGTCGGCGTGACCCGGGGTGTCGATGATGTTGATGGTGGCACCGTCGGGCAGACCGGCCTCTGCGGCCGCCTTGCCGGCGTAGTGGATCGCGGTGTTCTTGGCGAGGATCGTGATGCCCTTCTCGCGCTCCAGGTCACCGGAGTCCATCGCCCGCTCGTCGACGTGCTGGTGCTCGCCGAAAGCGCCGGCCTGCCAGAGCATCTTGTCGACCAGAGTGGTCTTTCCGTGGTCAACGTGGGCAACGATGGCGACATTGCGGATGTCATCGCGGGTCTTCATAGGCATGAGCACCATTGTCTCAGGCTTTTGAGCACGCGCTGACCATGCGCGCCTGCGCGCGTGAGCACGCCCACACCGCCACCACGGGTGGTGAGGTATGCCGCACGCGGCCACCCGGCATACCTCACCTTTATCGGGTCTAGGGGTTTAGGGGGACTTCACCCCGGAACCGTTTCGGGGTGAAGGCAGCCTTTGTCCCTAGACCCGATAAAGGTGGGGCGCGATCGCGTCGACGATCGGCAGGTCTGCGGGCAGCCACGAGACGTCGTGGAGCTCTTCCCGGCGCAGCCAGCGCAGCTGGTCATGGTCCTCGATCGGAGCCGCGACACCGGCGGTCACACGAGCCAGCCACACCGTCATGGCGAACGCCTCGCCGAGGGGCCAGCGGCCGTCCTGGAGCGGGCCCGGCACCTGGGCGCCGAGCTCCACCTCGACGCCGAGCTCTTCGCGAACCTCGCGGTGCAGCGCCTCCTCCTGGGTTTCTCCCGGGTCGACCTTGCCGCCGGGGAACTCCCAGCCGCCGGCGAGCGCCGGTGGCTCCGTCCGTCGGGCAGCCAGCAACACCGTGGGGTGCAGGAGGTCGTCGACGATGGCCGCGCCGACCACTGCCGCCACGCGAGCCCCCTCCGGCCGGGTCGTCATGCGTCCCACTGTGCCAGTTTTGTCCGTGCTCGCCGCGGACTCGGGATTTCGTGGAGCGGCGGTGGCGGTCCGGAGGATCTCCGTCGCCGCGTCACGATTCGGCATCAGGTTGTTGTGAGGGACCCACGCGAGCCGGATGATGGGCGCCGAAGGGCTCAGCGCGTTCCGTCCCACAGTCGGGTTGTCCGACGCTACGCTGCCCGACGAACAGGCAGGGACACGGTCGTCAACAATGGAGGTGTGCGCCACCCATGAGTGCTCCCCTAGAGCTCGAGCCGGGCGCCACGACAGCGACGCCCGAGAGCGTGCTGGAGGGTGCCGGCAAGATCGAGGGGCGCTCGCTGGGCCAGATCGCGTGGGGTCGCCTCAAGCGCGACAAGCTTGCGCTGGCCGGTGGGCTCGTCGTCCTGGCCCTCATCGTGATCGCGGTGTGCGCGCCCCTGATCGTCGGCCTGCTGGGCCACCCCCCGAACGAGTTCCACCAGAAGCTCATCAACCCCGACACGCAGGTGCCGATCGGCAAGTACGGCGGCGCCTCCGCGGACTACCCCTTCGGCCTGGAGCCGGTCAACGGCCGTGACCTGTTCAGCCGAGTCCTCTACGGCTCGCAGATCTCATTGCTGATCGCCTTCCTGGCGACCCTGGTCTCGGTGGTCATCGGCACCGCGCTCGGTGCCATCGCCGGGTTTGCCGGGGGGATCGTCGACACGATCATCAGCCGCGTCATGGACATCTTCCTCGCGTTCCCCATCCTGTTGTTCGCGCTGGCCCTCGCCGGCGTGATCCCGGACCGCGCGTTCGGCCTCAGGGGCGATGCGCTGCGGATCTCCGTCATCGTCTTCATCATCGGCTTCTTCAACTGGCCCTACGTCGGCCGCATCATCCGCGGACAGACCCTGTCGTTGCGCGAGCGCGAGTTCGTCGATGCGGCACGCAGCCTCGGCGCACGGTCGCCGCGTGTGCTCGTCAAGGAGCTGCTCCCCAACCTCGTCGCGCCGATCCTCGTCTACTCGACGCTGCTCATCCCGACGAACATCCTCTTCGAGGCAGCACTGTCCTACCTGGGGGTCGGCGTCCAGCCGCCGCGCGCCACCTGGGGCGGCATGCTCTCCGACGCCGCCCAGTGGTACCAGGTGGACGCCTGGTTCCTGCTGCCTCCCGGCCTGGCCATCTTCGTGACGGTGCTGGCCTTCAATCTGTTCGGGGACGGCCTTCGTGACGCCCTCGACCCACGGGCGCGGTAGAACCCACCGCACCCACGCAGTTCCCTCCTACACCGAACAAGGAGCGCAACCACACATGAAGAACAAACGCATTCTGGCGATCGCCTCGGCATCTGCCCTTGCCCTGGGGTTGTCCGCGTGTGCCGACAACTCGGGTGGCTCGGGCAGCTCCGGCAGCTCGAGCGGCGGATCGGACGCCAAGCCGGCTGCCAACGCCGCGGTTGGCAAGATCTTCCGGCCCTCCGACACCAAGGGCGGCACGCTCCGTTTCGGTATGGCGGGTGACTGGGACTCGGTCGACCCCGGGGACACGTACTACGGACTCTCCTGGAACTTCCTGCGCAACTACGCGCGCACCCTGGTCGTGTTCAAGTCGGCACCCGGTTCGGGTGGCACCGAGCTCGTTCCGGACCTCGCGACGTCCTTGGGCAAGGCGAGCGACGGCAACAAGACCTGGACCTACACCCTGCGTGACGGGCTGAAGTACGAGGACGGGTCCGCGATCACGTCCAAGGACGTCAAGTACGCCGTGGCGCGCCAGCTCGACAAGGACACGTTCCCGAACGGGCCGACCTACTTCAACGACTTCCTCGCGGACGTCCCGGCGGGGTACTCGGTCTACAAGGACAAGAACCTCGACAACCTCAAGGCCATCGACACCCCGGACGACAAGACCATCGTCTTCCACCTGAAGACGGCCTTCTCCGGGTTCGACTACTTCGCCCAGCTCCCGGCCACCTCGCCGGTCCCCGTGGCGAAGGACACCGGTACCAAGTACCGCGAGCACGTCATCTCCACTGGTCCGTACAAGTTCACGACCTACCAGTTCGGCAAGCGGTACGAGCTCGACCGCAACCCGAACTACGACCCCAAGACCGACCCGGAGTCCGGCCGCAAGGCTCTTCCGGACAAGCTCACGGTCGAGCTCGGTCTGAACGCGCCCGACATCGACAACCGCCTCGAGGCGGGTGACCTCGACGTCGACATCGCCGGTACCGGAGTCCAGGCCGCGTCGCAGGGCAAGATCCTCGCGAACGCCGACCTCAAGGCGAAGACCGACAACGCCGCCGCCGCGCGCACCTGGTTCACCGTCATCAACAGTGACGTCGCACCGTTCGACAACGTGGACTGCCGCAAGGCGGTCGAGCTGGCCTACGACAAGACCGGTTACCAGCGCGCCTACGGTGGCGCCACGGGTGGCGACATCGCGACCAGCCTGATGCCGCCGGTCGTCCCGGGTCACGTCGACTTCGACCTCTACAACTTCAAGTCGAAGCCTGAAGGCGATGTCGAAGGCGCCAAGGCCGCGCTCGCCAAGTGCGGTCAGCCGAACGGCTTCGAGACCACCGTCTCGTACCGTGCCGAGCGCCCGAAGGAGAAGGCAACGGCCGAGTCGCTCCAGCAGTCGCTGGCCAAGGTCGGCATCAAGCTGAACATCAAGCCGTTCCCGACCTCGGACTACACCAAGCTCTACGCCGGCAAGCCCGACTACGCCAAGAAGAACAAGCTCGGCCTGATCATCTACGGCTGGGGCGCTGACTGGCCGGACGGCTTCGGCTTCCTGAGCCAGATCATCGACAGCCGGGTCATCCGTCCGTCGGGTAACACCAACCTCGGTATCAAGATCCCCGCTGTCGACGCACTGATCGACAAGGCTCTCGCCGAGAACGACAAGACCGCGCGCGAGAAGATCTGGGGCGACGCCGACAAGCTCGTCATGGACAACGCCGCAGTCATCCCGGGCGTCTGGTCGAAGGGTCTGCTCTTCCGCCCCGACAACCTGACGAACATCTTCGTCAACGACGGGTTCAACCAGTACGACTACACGGCGATGGGTACGTCCAAGAAGTAGCAGCTCCACTCCCACCCACCAACGCCACCCAAGAAAGTAGGTGGGGCGTCGACACGGTGGCGGTCAGCCGGCCAGGCTGGCTGTGTTCTGCATCTTCTTCCTCGTCCCCCGTATCGGCGGCGCCACCGCCGATGACCTCGCCTCCCGCTACGTCGGCAAGAGTGCCGGCCAGGAGCAGATCCACGCCGCTGCCCTGCGCCTCGGCTTCACCGACCCCCTCTGGGAGCAGTACGGACGGTTCGCCAAGGGCATCGTCGCCGGGGCCGACTACAGCACGGGCGCGGGTGTGGACCACTGCCCCGCACCGTGTCTCGGGTACTCCTTCGTCAGCCAGAACCCTGTGCTGCCCGATCTGCTCGACCGGCTACCGGTCACCCTCTCCCTCGCGTCCGGCGCGGCCTTCCTGTGGCTCCTCGGCGGGGTGGCGACGGGTGTCGTCTCGGCGCTACGCCGAGGCACCGCCCTTGACCGGTCGATGATGGGCGTCGCCCTCGCCGGCGTCTCCCTCCCCATCTTCTTCACCGGACTGCTCAGCCTGAGCGTCTTCAGCTATGCCCTCGGCATCACTGCGCCCGGCGGCGCGAACCCGATGGACGCGAGCAACCCCCTCGACTGGGCCTACCGCCTGCTCCTCCCGTGGATCACCCTGGCCTTCCTGTATGCCGCCGCCTACGCGCGGCTCACCCGGGCGGGCATGCTCGAGACCATGAACGAGGACTACATCCGCACCGCCCGGGCCAAGGGGCTCGGCGAGCGCGACGTCGTCATCAAGCACGGCCTCCGGGCGGCCCTCACCCCGATCCTGACCATCTTCGGCCTCGACCTCGGTCTGCTTCTCGGCGGCGCGATCCTCACCGAGACGACCTTCTCCCTGCCGGGCATCGGGCAGTACGCAGTGCAGGCCGTGACCAACAACGACCTGCCCAAGGTGCTCGGCGTGACCCTGATCGGCGCCTTCTTCATCATCCTGGCGAACCTGGTCGTGGACCTCCTGTATGCCGTCATCGACCCGAGAGTGCGAGCCTCATGACCCAGACCACCGACCGCACGGCAAGCCGCCCGGACACGGTGGGCATCGGCGGTATGGGCGCGCCGGCCAAGGATGCGTTCCTGTCCGTGCGCGACCTGCGCGTCCACTTCCCCACTGACGACGGAGTGGTCAAGTCCGTCGACGGGCTGTCCTTCGACCTTGCCCGCGGGAAGACGCTCGGCATCGTGGGCGAGTCAGGTTCCGGCAAGAGCGTGACGAGCATGTCCATCATGGGCCTGCACAAGCCGGGAACCGTCAACATGTCCGGGTCCATCCTGCTCGACGGCGAGGAGCTCGTCGGCGCCACGCCCAACCAGATCCGGGCGCTGCGGGGCAAGAAGATGGCGATGATCTTCCAGGACCCGCTGTCGGCGATGCACCCGTTCTACACGGTGGGCCACCAGATCATCGAGGCCTACCGGGTCCACAACGACGTCCCGAAGGCGACCGCCCGCAAGCACGCGATCGACCTGCTCAAGCGCGTCGGTATCCCCCAGCCCAGCTCGCGGGTGGACGACTACCCCCACCAGTTCTCCGGTGGGATGCGGCAGCGCGCCATGATCGCGATGGCCCTCTCGTGCGACCCAGACCTGCTCATCGCCGACGAGCCGACGACCGCACTCGACGTCACGGTCCAGGCGCAGATCCTCGACCTCGTCCGCGACCTCCAGAGTGAGTTCAACTCGGCGGTCATCATCATCACCCACGACCTGGGGGTCGTGGCCGAGCTGGCCGACGACATCATGGTGATGTACGCCGGCCGGTCCGTGGAGTACTCCTCCTCCGAGGAGATCTTCGAGCGACCGCAGCACCCCTACACCTGGGGCCTCCTCGGGTCGATGCCACGGCTGGACCGCGAACGCACCGAGCGCCTGCTCCCGATCAAGGGCACTCCGCCCAGCCTGATCAACGTTCCCTCGGGCTGCCCCTTCCACCCACGGTGTGCCTTCGGGGACCGCACCAACGGCCTGGCCACGAGTGAGCGCCCGGCGTTCCGCGAAACCCTTCCTGGCCACTACGTTGCGTGCCACCTCGACGACGGGGAGCGTGGCCGGATCTGGGAGACGGAGATCCTCCCGAAGCTGTGATCCCGTCACCGCCGCCCGACGAACCCATCGCTGACCCCACCCACCTGGGAGCCACATCGTGAACACAACGTCCGACACCACCGAGGCCACGCCGTCGCGGCCCGCGACGAGCGGTGATGCGCTGCTGTCGGTCACCAACCTGACCAAGCACTTCCCCATCAGGCGCGGGCTCCTGCAGCGTCAGGTCGGGGCCGTGCAGGCAGTCGACGGTCTCACCTTCGACGTCGCCAGGGGCGAGACCCTCTCGCTGGTCGGCGAGTCCGGCTGCGGCAAGACCACGACGGGTCGGATGCTCACCCGGCTGATCGAGCCCACGGATGGCAAGATCGTGTTCGACGGCCGGGACATCACGCACCTGTCGACAGGGAAGATGCGGCCGCTGCGACGTGACGTCCAGATCATCTTCCAGGACCCCTACGGCTCGCTGAACCCACGGCACACGGTCGGCACCATCGTGGGCGCCCCCTTCCAGCTCCAGAGGGTCAAGCCCAAGCAGGGCACCAAGAAGGCGGTGCAGGAGCTGCTGGAGCTGGTGGGGCTCAACCCCGAGCACTACAACCGCTACCCGCACGAGTTCTCCGGCGGCCAGCGGCAGCGCATCGGCATCGCCCGCTCGCTCGCCCTGCGGCCCAAGCTGATCGTGGCCGACGAGCCGGTGTCGGCCCTCGACGTCTCGATCCAGGCCCAGGTCATCAACCTCCTGGAGGACCTCCAGAACGAGCTCGGCCTGACCTACGTGGTTATCGCCCACGACCTGTCGGTCGTGCGGCACATGTCCGACCGCGTCGCCGTCATGTACCTCGGCAAGATCGTCGAGCTGGCCGACCGTGACGACCTCTACACGCGCCCCATGCACCCCTACACGACCGCACTGCTGTCGGCCGTGCCGATCCCGGACACCAGCCGCCGGACCAAGCGCGAGAGGATCCGCCTCCAGGGCGACGTCCCGAGCCCGATCAACCCGCCGCCGGCCTGCCGCTTCCACACACGCTGCTGGAAGGCCCAGGAGATCTGCAGCACGCAGGAACCACCCCTGGTCGACCTCGCCCCGCGGCACCAGGTCGCCTGCCACTTCCCCGAGAACGTCTCACCGGCAGCCCCCGCAGCCGGCGGGTGAGGTGAGGCTCGGCTTCGGTGACAGGTGCGGACTTCCTTGCCAGAGTAGGAGGCATGAGCCGACTGCTGACTGACGAGGAGATCGGGCGCCAGCTGGGCGACCTGCCAGGGTGGACCCGCGACGGTGACGAGATCTCGGCGAGCTACGAGGCGCCGGACTTCCCCACGGCGATCCGACTGGTTGACGAGGTCGCGATCGAAGCCGAGGGCATGGACCACCATCCAGACATCGACATCCGTTGGCGCACAGTCAAGTTCGTGCTGTCGACCCACTCCGAGGGCGGACTCACCCAGCTGGACGTCGAGCTCGCCCACCGCGTGGCCCAGGCATCGGCACGGCTGGGGGCGACCAGCGGTGGCTGAGGCCGTGGCCGCCGAGCTCGAGCCGCACGAAGGTGAGGAGCACAGCCAAGGCATCGGGGCCCGCCTGAACTGGCTGCGCGCCGCCGTGCTCGGAGCCAACGACGGGATCGTCTCCACGGCAGGCATCGTGATCGGTGTCGCTGCCGCCACTGTCGAGCGCTCGACCATCGCGACGGCCGGGATCGCAGGGCTGGCCGCCGGCGCGATGAGCATGGCCGCGGGCGAGTACGTCTCGGTCAGCACCCAACGTGACACCGAGCAGGCCTTGCTGGACAAGGAGCGCGGCGAGTTGCGGGACATGCCCGAGGAGGAGCTCGAGGAGCTCACCCAGATCTACCAGGACAAGGGCCTCACGCCCGGTCTCGCCGCCGAGGTGGCGCGCCAGCTCACCGCCCACGACGCGCTGGGTGCTCACGCCGAAGCCGAGCTGGGCATCGACCCGGAGGAGCTGACCAACCCCTGGCACGCCGCCTTCGCGTCGATGGCGTCGTTCACCCTCGGCGCCCTGCTGCCCCTCGTAGCGATCCTGCTGCCACCGGTCGGCGCTCGCGTCTGGGTGACCGCGGTGGCCGTCGTGACCGCCTTGGCCCTCACCGGGTGGGGAAGCGCCAGGCTCGGCGAGGCGCCACCGCGACCCGCGGTGCTGCGCAACGTTGCGGGTGGGGTCCTGGCGATGCTGGTCACCTACGGCATCGGCGCCCTCGTCGGCACCCAGGTCTGAGCGTCCGTCCGCGTCCGCGTCGCAGTGACGGACCGCGCCGCGGCGGTCAGCAGCTCGCACGGGTGAGCACGCGGCACACGTGAGCACACGGCATACCTGCGGGGAATCCCCTCGATGAGTCTGGACAGGTGGCGACGCTCGCTGTTGAATGCGGGTCGTCGCCCACCGGGGCGACACGACCGCAGGGAGTCCGCATGAAGCTTCGCCGCGCACTGGCCGTCTTCGGCATCACCACCGCCATGGTCGGGGGCACGACCCTCGCCGCATCAGCCATCACCGGGGGCGACCTCGACGGCAACGCCCACCCGAACGTGGGCATGATCGCGTTCTACGACGGGACCGGACGGTTCCGCTGCAGCGCCACCCTCGTCTCACCGACGGTGCTGGTCACCGCCGCGCACTGCACCGACGGGACGGTCGGCAAGACCCTCGTCACGTTCAAGTCCGTCGTGGCAGAGGCGCCGCCGTCGCCGCTTCCCATCGCAGCCGACACTGCCGCGGGCTACACCTCCGCGGAGCTCGCGGCCGCGGGCTACCTCAGCGGCACCGCGCACACCCACCCGGGCTACTCGAACTTCACCGACCTCAGGAACTGGAACGATGTCGGGGTCATCGTGCTCGACGCCCCGGTGACCGGAATCGTGCCAGCCACCATCGCCCCGACGAACTACCTCGACAAGTACACGCCCAACGTGCTGAACAAGACGCTGTTCACGGCGGTCGGCTACGGCACCGAGGTGCGTCAGGCCGCCGGCGGTCCGCAGAAGCCGACGCCGATGTCCTACCCGATCGTGCGTCGGGTCACCGACGAGGTGGGCCAGAAGCTCACGCCGCAGGTCCTGCAGGTCAACGGCAACGAGAACGACCCGCGTGGTGGCGGTGGCACCTGCTTCGGTGACTCGGGAGGCCCGTCGTTCAACGGTGGCTACCAGGTGACGGTGACGAGCTACGGCTACACGAACAACTGCCGCTACCTCGGTGGCCTCCAGCGGATCGACATCCCCGTCGTCCAGACCTGGCTGCTCACCGAGTTCGGAGTGAGCCACGCCGGCTGATCCCGCACCTTTTTTCGCCGAAGCGGCGGCGCCCCACGAGGGCGTCGTCGCTTCGGCGTCTACACATCGTGCTTGCCGGTGGCGACGGCTCCGACGACGGCATCGGCGACGGCGGCGACCTTGACCTGGGCGGGGGCGTGCGTGGCGCCGACTGCCCTGCCCGTCCCCGTGAGGGGGATGGACAGCCCGGCCAGGACGAGGGCGGTGGCTGCGAGGCGATGGCTGCGCTGACGGAAGGACACCGGACGCAGGGCGGCTGACGTGAGGGGCGCGGGACGGAGGGTGGCGGCTGCGGTGGTCATGGCTACACCCTCGGTGGTCGGGCTCCGGCCCCGGTATGCCGCCGCTGTGGGGTTGCTGTGGACGTCACCCGGCCCCGCCTGGCGGGCAGACCGGACTCCGGCGTCAGTCGCCGAGCCGGTCGGCAAGCCGGTCGCCGAACTCGTCCGGGGGCGCACCGCGGAGCTGCTCGAACGTCGGTCCGGCGCCGGTCAGTGCCTCGATCAGGCCGGCGAGGGGGGTGGGCAGCGCAGCCATGTCCAGCGTCGCCGCCATCGCGGCCGCCATGAGCTCCTTGCGTCCGGATGCCGCACCGGCGAACCGGTGCACCTGTTCGTGGAAGCTCCCGGCCACCCAGGCGGGCTGCTGGGTGAGCATGGCGAACCGCTGCGTGAGGCCGAGGTCGTCCAGCAGGGTGCGGAGACCGTGCTCGCCCAGGTCTCTCATCAGCTCGTCCTCGAGATCGCGGTCGCAGACCTGGAAGCCCCACCACGGGAGCTCGTCCACGGTCGCGACGGCACACCCGACTCGTCGAAGCGCGCGGACGAAGAAGCGCGCCTCGGGGGCGTCGCACATGCCCAGCACGCGCGGGCTGTCGGCGGCCTCTGCCGCGGCCAGCAGGTGCCGCCGGATGTTGGTGGCCCCGTGCATGTCGACCAGCTGGATGCCCTCGTCCGCGAGGCTGACCCCCGAGCGCTCGGCCACCACCCGCACGGCCGCCACGTCGCTGGCGCCCTCGAGCAGGACCCACACGCGACACCCCACGGGCACCGAGACGGTCATGGACCCAATCTGCCAGAGTCCCCACGCCGGGTGGCGTCCGGTGGTGACGTCACCGTTCGCAGACGATCCCGTCGTGGTCGCGGTCCTGGTACCAGCCGTACTCGGGGTCGATGCCGCTCCGGTAGGGGCCGTATCCTGCCGCGTTGGCCTCGCGGCAGGTGCCGAACCTGGGGTCGGTGCCACCGGAGGTGGAGGGCTCGGGGGTGGTGGTACGGATGGGTGTCGGAGCATCCTGCTCGCGGCCACCGCCGAGCGGAATGGCCCCAGCCTTGGGCAGTGGCTGCCCGGGACAGGCCGTGAGCACCCGCACCATGGCGTCCCGCTCCGCGGTGGTCACCGTCAGTCCGTAGCGGTGCTTCACCGCGATCTGGCGGGCCACGTAGGCGCAGCGGGTGGCCTTGCGCGGCGGCAGCCAGGTGGCGGCGTCTCCGTCACCCTTGCGCAGGTTCGTGGGCCCGTCGACGGCGAGCAGGTTGAGCGGGTCGTTGGCGAAGGCTGTCCGCCGGGTCAGTGACCACTGCTGGGCGCCCTTCTGCCAGGCGTCCGACAGGGCGACGACGTGGTCGATCTGGACGGCGTTCGAGGTGCCCTGCCCGCGGACGAAGCTGATCGTGGAGCCGGTGTAGGGGTCGTTCAGCGTGCCCTTGAGGACGAGACAACCGTGGGTGCCGGCCTTGAGGGTGAAGCGCTCGAGGTCGCGGCGAAGGATGTCGTTGCGGGTGTCGCAGCCGTTGCGGTCGACATCGGCCCAGGCCTGGCCGAAGCGGGCACGGTCGTAGCCGGTCCTGGGCGCTCGTCCCTTGATGACCAGCGTGGCCAGCGTGGTGACCGCGGTGCCGGGTCGGACGGTCCTGCTCGGCGTGGGCGTGGCCTGCGGGGTGGCCCTCGGGGTGGGGTCCGTCGGGAGGAGGCCTGCGGCGGGCGTCTGCGCCGTCGGCGGCTCGGTGCTCGAGGTCGCTGACGACGAGGAGACGGCGACGGCGACGGTCGGCGTTGCGGCCGCAGACGCCGGCCCCGCTGAGGTGTCGGGGCTCAGCGAGTCGGCAACCGCCGGGCCGCAGGCCGACACGACAAGCGCCGTCAAGAGTGCACCGGCAGCGGTGGGCCAGTGGAGGTCAGGACGGCGGATCATGAGGCGGGACAGGCACTTTCGCTCGGCAAGGTCGCAATGCCGCAACGCTAGGCGCGGCCGACATCCTTGTGGACCGAACGGGACAATCCTGCCCAAACAGACGATCCAAACCTGGCCGGACTCGCGACGGCGACGCCCGCGCAGCCCCTACTTCAGCAGGCTTACCCCGCGCGCGATGACCAGGACCGAGAGCATGAGGGCGGAGACCGACTCGAGTGCCATCAACATCTTGGCGCGAGGCGACAGCGGCATGGTGTCCGTCGGGCTGAACGCCGAGGAGTTCGTGACCGAGACGTACAGGTAGTCGACGAACCCCGGCACCCACCCCGACTTGGCCGCCGAGCGGGCGGCCACCTCGTAGATCGCGTCGTGGTCCTCGTCCTGCGGGAAGCGGAAGTCCGCCACCGGAAGGCCCGGCCGTGCGGTCTGCGTGCGCTTGACGGGACCGCCGCGGTCCAGTTCCCAGTAGGCGAGCGCGAAGACCAGGACGTTGGTCAGCCACACCTGACCAGCGGCGAGCAGCAGTCCGGGTCCATCCTCGGCGGTTCCGCCCACCAGGGCTCGCACGAGCAGGACCAGGGAACCGGCGTTCGTCGCGGCGATGAGCAGCACCAACGCGATCGAGACCCTGCGCAGCCAGCGGTTGTCACGGGTCATCCGGCGCGGGTTGGCGGCCACGAGCGGGATGAACAGGACCGCCTCGAGCACGGGCACGGCAAGGCGCGGGCCGAGCACCAGTCCCGCAGGCAAGGCTGCGTAGAGGCTGATGGCCACGAGGACCGCCAGGGCTGCGGGAAGGCGGACCTCGCCCGGGTGCTGCTTGCGGTGGATCTGGGTGCTCACACGCTTGGTCTAGTGCCCCAAGTGACGAGGATCCGGCTGCCACACCGGAGAAGACCGACGATTTACGCGGGCCTGACCTGCAGGTTTGCTGTTCACCCTGCTGCTCTTCGCCTTCGGCTGACCCTGGACCAACCAGCGCCAGGTCCTCGTGGTGTGAGTCAGGCGGGTGGGTCCTCGGCATCCAGCGCCTTGCGGGCACCGCGTTCGGCCGCGGCCTGGATCTCGGCGTCGGTGAGCTGGTTGCTCTGTGCCGCAGCGAGGGCCTTGATGATCTCGAGTCCGGACGCCGCATCGCGGGCAGCGGCCTGCGCCGCGTTGCGGCCCGCGAGGGACCACTGCATGGCGAACTTGAGCGCGGAGCGCACGCTGACGGTCGGGTTGTTCGGGAACATCGGCGACGGGACGGTGTCGAAGTCCATCAGCTCCTCTGGGGTCGTGTCGACCTCGACTGCCAAGATGCCAGCCGCGTCCGCAGGCGGGATCAGCTGTCGGTCGAGCATCCGCTTGAGCAGCGCCAAGCCACCACACTGCTCGGAGACCGCCGTGGCACTGAAGTTGCCGTCCGACACGAACTTGCCGCGGGTGTAGTGGTTGGTGAAGCTCCAGAGGTACGGCGAGAGGACCTCTGGATGAAAGTCGCGGTAGCCGAAGCCGTTGTACTCCTCGAGCTTGAAGAGCAACACGGGGACAGTCCAGGTGCCCACCTCATGGAAACCGTGGCCTCTCAAGGCATCCTCGGCGCTCTCCTCCCAGGTGAAGGGAGGGTTGCCATGACTCGGTCGGCCCGGTGGAAACTGGACCGTCCGGGCGGTCAGCGGATCTCCGTTGTGCAGGTGGCCGTTGAAGCTCTGGCCCGACTCGAGGCTGTGGATGGCCGCCACGACGTACCAAGGGGTTCCGACCTTGTTGGCCACAGCTTCATAGCGGCTCTGGTTCGCGACCGCCCGGTCGGCGACCGCGTCGATCGTGGCCAGCCGTGCAGCGCGGACGGTGCAGGACGCGAAGAGCTCGTTGTACTCCTCACGGAGGGCATCAGACAGGGCCATTGCCCTCCTCCACCGCCTTGCGGGCACCGCGTTCGGCCGCGGCCTCGATCTCGGCCTCGGTGAGCTGGTTGCTCTGTGCCGCAGCAAGGGCCTTGATGATCTCGAGTCCCGAAGCCGCATCGCGGGCAGCGGCCTGCGCCGCGTTGCGGCCCGCGAGGGACCACTGCATGGCGAACTTGAGCGCGGAGCGCACGCTGACGGTCGGGTTGTCCGGGAACATCGGCGACGGGACCGTGTCGAAGTCCATCAGCTCTTCGGGTTTCATGTCATCCTCCTGTGCTGCGATAAACATGGCGTCTGCTGCCGCGAAAATGGCGGCTTGGTCGATGTCGCCGGGGTCCCAGTGGTCGTTGCCGGGCACCTGGCAGTGGCCGAACCACCCGGCCCTGCTGTAGTTGGCCCACGTCCGCGGCACGGGGTCGAACTGCGTCTTCGAGAGTCGGCCGTTCCACTGGTCCGGAACTCCCCAGGAGTGGATCGCGCGCATCATGGCCCGGTAGCCGGGTCCTGGCTTCCACTCGTCCGTGAAGACCGCGTGTTGCGTCGTGACGCCGTGGGCGTCGGTGATCGGGCCCGGCCAGGCGATGAACTCGATCTGGATGTTGACGAGCCCGGACCCGTTGGTGCGACGCTTCACGGTCAAGTCAGGGTTGAGCTCGTTCGACAGCGCCCGCGCAGACCGGTCGAGCGGGAAGTACTGACCCAGCCGGTCCGTGACGGGGTCGTAGAGGAAGTGCGGCTCGGCTCTCTTCTCGGTGAGCACGTCGTGCATGTCGTCGAAGAGCGCGGTTCCGTCAGGGTTCAACCCCGAGGGGCAGACGGTGACATGGGCAGTGACCTTGGGGTTGCCGCCCTCCATGACGCCGGAAGATCCCGAAGGTGTGAGATCTTCGGCCTCCGGCACCCGCCGCTCACCGTTCACGGTGGACACCAGCCGGTGGGCAGCCGAGCATGCACTCGCGCGCGCCCACGTGGGCGTTCCCGCCACCTGAGCCCGGTGCGGTGCGGTTGCACGGGCGTGAACTGCGTTTGCCCACGCTTCGACTCTCCACGCCCGGGTGAGCCCTGTCATCGCGCGTTTGGCGTATTTTGCGTGAGGGGCGTTGCCACCACACTGACTGTGCTCGCGACCGATCGACGGGGTCCGCTCAGCGACGGACCTGCACAGATGCGCTACACGTTGAAGCGGAACCTGTCCCGCACAAACGGACATGGCCTGACGTTGACGGTAAACCCCTTCTGACCTGCGGCAATACCGCTCGCGACTCACGGCAATCAACGGTCCCTGTCTGCCCTACTGCGGGCAATCTGCGGGCAACGCCCCACGTTGTGGCGACATTGCGCGGACCCCTGTACGAAATGAGCCGCAAAGATCCGCGACCTTCCGTGTCCGGACCTACTGGTCACCGTCGCTCATGGCGGCGTGGTTGTACTCCCGCCTTACGATGCCAGTCGGCCAGAAGGCCACTCTGTCCGTTTGAACGACATACCTGCTGCCGTCGCGTCGAATCGGAGGAGGACCCGTGGCGATGGTCAGTGTGTCGATAACTAGGTTGCGCGCGCCGTAGATGGTCACCTCGATGACTCTGAAACCGGCCGCGGGGACGTTGGTCTGGGCGCGCGTCTCGCTGAGTTCCATCCAGGCGGCGAGCGTCTCCGTCTCGTCCACGTAGAACTTGTGGTCTCCGCCAGGAAGGATGAGACCTTTGAGGCCCCCGTGAGGGAGCTCTGGGTCAGGCGTCCCGCTGCGCGCCCAGTGCACCGGACGTTCGCCGAAGTTGGTGAGAGTCGCAACACCCGAGTACCGAAATCGACGTACCCGTGCCTCATCTTCCTCTATTGCGATCTCCCCTGCATGCTCGGGCGCATTGTGGAACAGGTCCTGAACACGACCAGCCTCAGCGAAGCGCACGTCATCGCATGTGAGCGCTGCGATCGGTGCGTCAGTGTCCATCGCCTCTAGGCGCGCCAAGCGCAACGCATCCTCGGCGTGTCGCGCGCTGGCGTCGGCTTGCTCGCGCGCCTGAGCTACCTGCTCGCGCATAACGACGGTCTGTTCGTCTGTCGACTGGACCGTGGCGCGCGCTGACTGCATTGCGTCTCGTGCGATCAGGATTTGGGTGAGGCCGAACGCGGCTACGACTGAGGCCAGCAGCACTTGGGCTGCTGGCGCAAGGGCGTCGCCGAAGGGCTTTGCGGCATCGCGGAATATCAGGATTGCGATGGCGAGGACCGCGCCCATCACCGTCACGGCTACTGCGTAGCCGAAACCGGGAAGGTCGTCCCTGCCACTACTCCCTCGCCTGGGCTCATCTGATTCCACTGCTCGAAGGTATCGGTAGGTCTTCCGTTCGCGACCCAAGACACCCGTTTGGCGCCACGGGATCGACAGGCTGATCCCGTGGCGCCTGAGCTAGTTGGCCGCGAGAGCTAACCCCTCGCCTTCGGATCACGGCACATGCCAGTTTCGTACCACTTTGAGCAGGTTCATGCCAGTAACGCCCATTCCCGAGACTGCAGGCGGGATGCGCCCGAGACTTAGAGCAGCCCCAGCCGGCGCGTGAACACCGGCCAGGGCCTAGACCGAACCCCTTACCTAGCAAGGAGCACGATCATGGACGCAATGATGCAGCAAAGCGGATGGTGTGGCACCGACCTTTTGTGGGACCAGATGAAGGCTGGACGAGTGCGCCAGATCATCTTGGAAGCGACAGGCTCGGTCTGCTGCACAGACGACACAGCTTGCATGTGGGCCAGTTCGCCGGGGTGGGAGACACGGCCGCTCGGAACCTCCGGCCCCCGGGTGCGCAACTGACGCGCCACACGGCCTGACCTGAGACACAAAGAAAATGCGCCCGACCCTGCGAACGGGTCGGGCGCTCTTGTGGTCACTCGTGGACTGCGACAGTCTCTCGACGTCAAGACAGCACCCCCGCTCTGATGCGAGCGGGGGTGCTGTCTTTGAGCGAGGAGCAGCACCCACAGCCCAGCCATCCCCCAGATGGCGCGAGGTACCACTTCCTGCACGTAGAGGATCAGTGTTGAGACGCGGCCTGCGCCATCGTCCAAACGTCTCATCGCAGGGCGCGAGCGAGATCCGTCGCCCTCCACTGCGCGAAGTCAGTCCCGGTGACCTGCCCTCGTCGTGAGGCCGCGCTCCAAGACCCTGTCAACCCAGAAGGTTGACGTTGTGAAACGTCTGGAAATGCGTTGCCAGCCCGGCCTGCGCTCCTCCGCGAGAGCGGTAGGTAGCCTGCGAGTGTTTCGGTCCATAGCCCGAGCACTCAGGACAGCGCCAGCGATAGACCTCCCCAAGTGCGGGATCTTCGCCGTCCTCGACATGCTTGAGGAGGTGGTTGAAGTCCACTCCCGGCGCACTACAGATCGGGCATGGCTTTTTGCTCGGCCGGGGGGATGTCAGATCGAAGAAGCCCATGGGTCAGTCCGAAACGGAGATGTTCTTGTTGTGGCATACGGGACACTCGCCCGGATCCCTGCTGACCTGAGCCTCCCAACCGCATTGGCTACAACTGGCCTGCATGGTGCCTCCTCGCTACGACGACGGAGCCCAGAGAATACGACGCGGGCAGCGAGCGCGCCATCCCCAAATGCGGGGCGTCTGGAGCCAAGGAATTCGCTAGTTTCAGCGCTCCAGCCAGCGAAGAAGGGGCAGTCCATGGCCGACACTCGGATTTGCATCAACGAGAATTGCAATTCCACCGTGGAGGTTGGCACCACGTGCCGGCAGTGCGGAACTCTCAACCCCAGCGATGAGTGACGGTTGCTTCACGGCCGCCACTCCTCGCGCCAGTCCGGGTGATCGGAGTACACGTACGCCAGGGCCATGAGTTCCCAGGTCGTGCCGTCGTCGTCTAGGAGGGCGATCTCCTGAATCTCGTGATCTGACGCTTGGCCTTGCAGTCCCGTAGGGCCCCGTCAACGCCCGTCTCACGGCAGGTGACAACTCCGCAGTGTCGAGCAGCGTCCTGCAGCGGATCTCCTGCTCAGTGATCCGAGCCTGCAGGAAGTCGGTCAAGGTCACACCTACAGCCGACTCAGGATCTCGGCTTTCTTGGCCGCGAACTCTTCGTCCGTGAGGATGCCCGCGTCTCGAAGCTCGCCGAGCTTGCGCAGTTGGTCCATCGGGTCCGGAGCCGTCGAGGCTGCGGCCGGCGTGGCCTGAGCCGGGGCTGGCGCGCTAGCGAACTGCGGGTGCTGACCCTCGTACCGCATGGTGTTTTCATTGCGCTGGATCGCCAAGCGTGCCGCATGAGCGGTCTCGTTGATGATGCGTTGAGCGTCGCGCCCGTTGGGCACGTCGTCCATCGACACAATCTCTGTCCGGTTGCCGCGGTTGATATGGACGAGGACCGTATACACACTCCGAGCCTTCTGCGTCATGGACTGACGCACATCGACGTCAACGACCCCCGAGATCGGCACCTGCTGCGAGTCCGTCCGCAGGGAGCCCTTCTCGAAGAACAGGTGATGCGCTGTCACCCAGTAGCGACCGGCGCCAAATCCGGTGACCGGCTTACCAATGGCCGACCAAACGGCATCCTGCGGGAACGGTCGTGTGCCCGTGAATTGCGACGCTGCCTCGCGCACCGCCGTGCCGGCTGCGGACGGAGCGGGCTTGTCCTGGAACCTCTCCGTCCACGCCTGACCATCCCACCAGCGAAGGCGGTCGTCCCCTTCGACCGGGTACCAGCCCGGCGTAGCGCTACTCATGAGCAGAGAATACGAGCGGGTTCGCCACGATGAGTACGGTTTGCGAATAAACAAGGGAGGTTGCGCCGCGAGGTCCAACGTTGCTCGGGATACCACCCTGCCCGGAAGAATGGCGCCCTGCACCTCCTGCGGGCCGCAACGCCTCGGTAGACATTCCGCCGTTGTCTAGGCGGCATACTGACCGCGTGACCGTACGAACCGTCTGTTACATAGAAGTGAACGGTCTCTACGTGCACGCCGAGATCTTGGGCGAGACATTTTCAGCTCGCTGCCTCGAAAGCCGTTTCGCTTTGACTCTCCCCGGTAGTCCGACTGACTCCGAGTGGGTGGCTGCGCTCCCAGGCCGCAACTTCTGGGGATCATTTGTCGTCGCCAAGGACTCCAACGGCACGACCAGCGCACAAGAGGTTCTGATTGTGCGGACGACCATGGAGACGGACCGAGACGTCTCCATCGCCGACTCACGGCAGGATCTTCTTGGCCGAACATCAGCGCAAGCTCGGATGGCCCGGGATCAGCGCAGGGCGTTGCGATTACTCGACAAGGCTCTCAACGCGCTGAGGGTCCAATCACGACAAAGTTGGCTGGGCTGGTCCGCTCAGCGGGTCCGTGTTGCGCGAACGGACTTCTTCGACACTCATGGCGAAAGGCTGACAGTTGAACAGAGCCCGATGAGGAGCGGCAGCGGCCGATTCGCCGGACCGATGCGGGCCGCCAACCGGGATCTCGTGGCGACTGCGCTGGCTGAGGCGGAAAAGCACCGGGACCCCCCGCTTCCGGAATCCCTTTTGGCCGATGCAGAGTATCTGCTGGGGCAGGGCCAGCACCGTGAGGCCCTACTGCTCGCTGCAATAGCCGCTGAAACGGGTGTCAGGCATACCCTGCAGGTGGCTGCCTCGGAGTCCCAAGAGCCCTTGGTGACCCTTCTTCTTAATAGTCCACGAGAATATCCGATGGCTGCGGCATCTCTGTTTGACAAAGCCATGTTCGCCATTAACCAACGCTCCGTGAAAGTGGAACAGCCACACACTTGGAAGGGTGTTGTCCGGCTGTTCGAGGACCGAAACAAGGTGGCCCACGGAACAGGCGACGTGGAGTGGCGAACGGTAAAGACGCACATCAGCACGGCGTACGGAGTCCTGCACTGGCTCCGCGGGATAGAGAGTGCGCCACTCCGCGGTCCTGACGAGGCGTTTGGGGTTGACTACTAGGCGGCTTCGAGCGTGTTGGGTCCGGTGACCAACCACATCGATGCGTCTCCCAGGAACTTGTCCCCCTCATGGGGACGGCCAGGGTCGAACGTGGCGCGCCAGATCTGATCCCCAGAGACCGCCAGTTCCCACCGCGCCAGCGCGTCAAGGTCGGCCAGGGTGGAACGCGAGTCCCACTTGGCCGCGAACGCCCGCAAGTAGCGCGCCACGGCGTCAGCAACGCCAGGGACGTGCATCGCTGACGCACCCGACGCTCGCCGGGCCATCAGCCGGCCCTGTGACGGGCGTTTGCAGCCTCACGGGCCTGCCATGACGAGGTGCGACCCCCACGACCAGTGCCAGCGCCCGCGTCAGGATCATCGAGCCCAATGGCCTTGAGCAACGAGGCAATCTGAGCCCTGGAGCGGCGGGCCTCGCCCAGCAGCGGGTGAGCCACCAACTGGCCCTGTGCGCCCTTCACTGTCAGCCGGCCAGCAGTCGCCAGCTCGGCCTCGATCGAGTTCAGCATGTCCGACTCACGGCACGCATGGAACAGCAGAGCGCTCTCCCGTGCATCGAAAACGAGCCCATCTGCCTCGATCTGTGCCGAAAGTGCCCGAAACAGTGCCCTTCCTGCACTCTGCAACCCCTTCGGTGGACGTGCCGCAGGCGGTGGTTTCGTGCTCAAAGTGGTCTCCTGATGCCCTCGCGGGCCTAAGTGTTTCCGTCCGGTCTTGGACGCTGGTCCTTTTCCGCTAACTGAATCGCGGACCACCCTTGGGGGGTTGGGGGGTCCCTCCCCCGGGGTGCGTGGCAAGGGCGCCAGGTGGCTCAGGCGGCTGGACCGCCCTTGCTCACGAGCCTGCCGAAGTCGTCGTAGGTGTGGTCCGTGAGAGGCGCGGTTGGCTTGCCTTGGCTGTCGACCTCGGGTCGTGATGCCGCTTTGGCAGCGAAGGAGTCACGTAGGGCTTTGGCGCGCGTTGCGGGGTTCTCGCTGTGGAACGGGTTGTCGGTCATGTCAGTGCTCCTGGGTGATGTTGGCCAGGGTGCGGATGACGTCGTGGGCTGGGGTGGGCGCGGGCTGATAGAGCGCGGCTGCGACCTCGGGTGACAGTGCGCGTGCGTCCACATGGGCGGTCGTGTCATAGCCGTGACCGTTGAGCCACGCGACTACTTCGGCGGTGTTGATGGCCTCGGTTAGGGCCGCGCTGAGTGCGTCGGCTGCCTTCGTGAGCTTGGCCCGTGCCGCCTCTGCCCTGGCCTCGTGCTTTCCCCGAACTAGCTCGGCTTCCTTGTCGTTCTGTATGTCACTAGTAACGAGGCGGAGCGCGGCTGCCAGTCCTGCCTCTGCGGCTCGCAGCCGGCCCTCATCAGCCCGGAGCGCATCCATATTTGGTGTGCCACTGCTGGGGTTGCCTTCACGTGCTGACGCGGCGGCAGCGCGGGCGTCGGCTTGAATGGCGGCGGGCTCTAAGGCAGACCGGTCGCGTGCGTAGGCGGCGCGTTCTGACTGGGCGGTGCCGTGTTTGCCTGCCAGGGCATCGAACTCGTCAAGCAGCTTGGCGAACTCAGGGGTGAACGCGGTTGCGGGTGGATGAGTCTCGCGGGCTTCGCGGCGGAGCCGGGCGTTCATGGTGGTCCTCATGTCATCGCTCCTGGGTGAGTACGGTGGTCGCTGCCTTCAAGATGACGTCGCGAACGTTGATGACGCGTGCCCTGTCGCCGGGGCTGACCGCCAGGTGAGCCAGGTCGATCACGTCGCAATCGAACGTTTCTGCCTTGGGCTGATAGGCGGCGCCGCGTATCCACTCGGCCACTGCGACCTTCTGAACCGCGGCATCGACCTTGTCGGCGAGGGCGTGCGATGCGGCCTCAATGTCGGCCACGGCTTCCGCGAGGATCGCAGCGCGCTCGTCCTCGGTGGTCCAGTACAACTCGGAGGCCAGCGCCTCGGCCTCGTCCGTAACAACGGCGTGGGCGGACTCTTGGGCCGCGACCGTGCGGGCTGCGAGCTCTCGCGCCTTTGCCAGTCGCTCGACGGCGGATGCCTTGGGCAGCGGCTGGCCTGCCCTTGCCGCTGCAGTGGCCGCGCCTTCGTCGTCGCTCTTGGCTTCGTGGTCGAGGTGTTCGCCTGCGAGCTGGGCGGCGTCTGCCTGGGCTTCGGCCCTGCGTACGGCGATTGCGTCGCGTTCGATGAGCAGCTTGACGAGGGCCGTGGGGATGGCTTCGAGCGGTGGGCGTGCGCCGTCGTTGAGTCGCTGGTCCGCACGGCCTGTGGTGGTGGATGTGAAGCGCATCAGAGGTTGTGTCCTAGGTAGAGATCGGTTGATGGGGTGGCGGGTGGGGTCAGTCGCTCTCGCTGGCACTCGGTGCAGCCACGGCCGCGCCAGGAGACGGGCTGGTCTGCGTGCGTGCCGCAGACGTAGTTGCTGCTTCGCGCAGAACTGGTCTTCTGCGCCGGCACGGCTTCTGCCGGCCTGACGTAGGTGTACGTACCGCACGTCTTGCAACGGATGCGCGTGTCACCGGATGCTCGGAGGTCGGTGCGGATCTTGGGTCCTTGGCAGTCGGGCCGATGACGCAGGGGGCTAAGGTCCAGGGGGCCTGCCGGCCGTGCGGTGAGATTCATGGTGGTCCGGTTCTTGTGAGGGTCGTGATGACGGGTGAGCAGGGATTGCAGGCGTTCTAGGACTCGCGGCATGAGGGGTGGATGAGCCAGCCGGGCCGCTGCGGTGCTCGAACCTCTGGCTCGTTGGGTATCCGCTCACCATCGAGCGAGTAGCGGTAGCTCGTCATGCGAACACGGTCCAAACGGATCCGTCTGCGTAGGCGTTGATGAAGTGTCCGAAGACACGGTCCCAATCGCTGCGCATTTCCTTGCTGGCTTCTGTGTCCATGAACGAGTCAAGGACTTCACTCATGTCAAGCTTCTGGTCGTTGACCATCACTGCGTGGGTGTGGTTAGGTCGCCAGTTCTGAGGTAGGAACGTGGGTCGCTCGGTCGACGCAGTTGACCGAGATAGAGATTGGTCTTCTGGGAGTTCTTCTCTAGATGTCGATTCTCGGCATCGACCGCTGTCACGAATTGACATCGGTTCCATATGTCCGGTGAGCGCCACGTGGTAAACGCGGGCGGCGTTACCCCAAGCGTCGGGCTCCCCGGTTTCCTCGATCTTCAAATAGGCGGACTGAGCGGCCTGCTTGAGATAGGTGGCGAAAGTGTGGGCCGTGACGCCCAGTTCGTCCGCGCCCCTGCTCTTGTAGACGACCCAGCTCTCTGACTGTGAGGCCAGCCACTGGATGACCATCTTGGGACCTGGTTTGACGCTGGGGTCACGAATGAATCCATTAGGCACGCGGAGGAAGCCAGCTTGGGGACTGCCGTGAACTATGACGCGCGACCCGCGACCCTTCATCGAATTCCGTTTTGCTGCTGCAGGTGCCAGAGGCGTGGAGTGAGCTGGTGCCGGTGCAGAGCGGCTTGGAAGACCTCGTCCTCTGACGGCCCGCTACACCTCACGGCATTGACGGGTGCATCTGACCACTGCCACGAGGTGTGACTGCGCAGAGTCCACCCGTGCTTGACCGACACGTCGGGCGCCCCGCATGCCATGCACTGGACCCGTTCTCCGAGAGTCACGTAGCTCATGCCACGCCCGCGAACTTGTCGTTGACGAACTTCTCAAGGTCCGCGCGCCGGAACATCCGACGCCGGCCGATCTTTGCGCTGGGGGGCGCCTGGTTGGTGGCGATCCAGTGGCGGAGAGTCGCCAACGGCGTGTGCATGAACTGGGCCGCTTCATCGGCTGTAAGCAAGTCCATCGAGGACTCCTAATTGGTTAGGGCTACAGGGCGGAATGGGTGTCTACTAGACTTTCTAGTCGCCTACTGACTAGAATCCAACCTAGACCACGATCGAGGCAAACGAGGAGGGGAACGGGCCACATGGCAAAGAACTTGTCGGCGGATCGCGAACGCCAGATCGGCGAAGCCGTCGCCAAGTTGCGCGGGGACACCTCGCAGCAGGCGGTTGCTGAGTCGATGCGCCTACGTGGCTGGAAGTGGTCGCAGGCCACCGTCTGGAGTGTCGAGAAGGGAGACCGCCCGCTCCGGCTGGCGGAGGCGCAGGATCTCGCTAACGTCTTCGGAGTTTCGGTGTCTCAGCTTCTTGAAGGCGACTCAGTAGCCGCGGCCCTTGGCAAGCTACGCGCGCAAGCTTTGCTATCGCGAGATGCGATCGAGCAACACACTGTGACCCTTGCCCGAATCCGAACAAGCCTGCCGCTCCTCGCGGAGGTCGGTGGCGAACATCAAGACAGGATCTCAAGCATCTTGACGGAGATCGGCACTCCGGAGGACGCCGTCTCCCGTGGGCACGCACTCATTGCCGCCGAGACGCAACGCGCTCGCGCCATAGATGCGTTCGACATGGCCAAGGAGAACCAGCATGGCTAACGGAGTGACGCGGCGGGGCGAGTCCTGGCGCGCTCGATACCGACACCCTGAGACTGGCAAGGAAGTCCAATCGACGTTCAGGCGACAGGCTGACGCGCAGCGGTGGCTGAGGGGTCAGCTGGGCGCGATCGACGGCGGGCGGTGGGTTGATCCTCGCGCCGGCCGGGTGTCGTTCTCGGCGTTCTTCACCGACTACGCGGCTCGACAGGTCTGGACCGATGGCACGCACAAGGCGATGAGCCTCGCGGTACGGTCTGCCACGTTCACCGACATGGAGTTGCGGAAGATCCGACCGACCCACGTGGAGTCCTGGGTGAAGGACATGACGGTCAAGGATCTGGCCGCGGGGACCATCAAGACTCGGTTCGTCAACGTGCGCTCGGTATTCCGCGCCGCGATGCGCGACAAGGTGATCGGCTCGGACCCGACAGAGGGTGTCAGGCTGCCCCGTCAGCGGCGCGCTGAAGCAGCCATGAGTATCCCGGCCCCAGCGGACGTGGCAGCCCTGTTGAGGGCGGCGGACGAGCGTTTCGGCGCATTCGTGGCTGTGTGCGCCTTTGCCGGTCTGCGGCTCGGTGAGGCTGCTGCCCTGCAGGTCGGGGACGTGGACTTCCTTCGGAAGCAGATCAACGTGGCGCGGCAGGTCCAGCGGGCCGGTGAGGGCAAGGTGGACATCCGCCCGCCGAAGTACGGCAGCGAGCGCGTGGTGCCGATCCCTGACGCGTTGGTGACGATGCTGGCCGCTCACGTCGAGCTCGGGCACCGCGGCGCGTGGCTGTTCCAGGGCGCGGGTGACACTCCCCCGCATCAGAACACTGTCGGTTACTGGTGGCGGAAGACGCTTGCCGACGCGGGCCTGTCAGGCATCCGGCTCCACGACCTGCGGCACTTCTACGCCTCTGGGCTGATCGCGGCCGGGTGTGACGTGGTGACCGTTCAGCGCGCGCTCGGGCACTCCAAGGCCACGACGACGCTCAACACGTACTCCCACCTGTGGCCGTCCGCTGAGGACAAGACACGGACGGCAGCCGCGACCCTCGCCGGGGAAGTCCTCGACGCTGGTGCGGGCAACGTGCGGGCAGAGGGGGTTATTTAAGCCTGTGACCTGCGGCTTTACACGTTGAAGCGGAACTCGACTACGTCGCCGTCGGACATGACGTAGTCCTTGCCCTCGATGCGCACCTTGCCAGCAGCCTTGGCCGCGGCCATGGAGCCAGTGGCGTCCAGGTCCTCGAACGAGACGATCTCGGCCTTGATGAAGCCGCGCTGGAAGTCCGTGTGGATGACCCCTGCGGCCTGAGGCGCCGTCCAGCCCTGCCCGATCGTCCAGGCGCGGGACTCCTTCGGACCGGCCGTCAGGTAGGTCTGCAGGCCGAGGGTGTGGAACCCGGTCCGCGCCAGCTGGGTGAGCCCGGACTCCTCCGCGCCGAAGGACTCCAGCATCTCCATGGCCTCGTCGGGCTCCATCTCCATGAGGTCGACCTCGAGCTTGGCGTTGAGGAACACGGAGTCGGCCGGTGCGACGATCGAGCGCAGCGAATCCTGCAGCTCCTTGTCTGCCAGCTGGTCCTCGTCGAGGTTGAAGACGTAGATGAAGGGCTTCGTGGTCAGCAGCCCCAGCCCCCGCGCCTCGGCGAGGTCGACCCCGGCAGCCGCGCCCGCGGCATACAGGGTGTTCCCCTCCTCGAGCACCTTCTGGGCGAGCACGGCGTTGTCGAACGACGCCTTCTTCTCCTTCTGGATCCGCGACTCCTTCTCGAGGCGCGGCACGGCCTTCTCGAGGGTCTGCAGGTCGGCGAGGATCAGCTCGGTGTGGATGGTCTCGATGTCGGACGCGGGCGAGACCTTGCCGTCGACGTGGACGACGTCGCCGTCCTCGAACGCGCGGACCACCTGGCAGATGGCGTCGGCCTCGCGGATGTTGGCGAGGAACTTGTTGCCCAGCCCCTCACCCTCCGAGGCGCCGCGCACGATCCCCGCGATGTCGACGAACGACACCGTCGCAGGCAGGATCCGCTCGGAGCTGAAGATCTCGGCCAGCCGTTGCAGTCGTGCGTCGGGCAGGGGGACGACCCCGACGTTCGGCTCGATGGTCGCGAACGGGTAGTTCGCGGCGAGCACGTTGTTCTTGGTCAGGGCGTTGAACATCGTGGACTTGCCGACGTTGGGCAGTCCGACGATTCCGATAGTGAGGGCCACGAGGCCGAGAGTCTACCGGCGCCCCGCACGCCGACCGACCACGCAAGGGCAGGGGTATGCCGGTCAGCCGGCCTTCGGGGGCGTCGCCCGGGCAAGCTGGCGCGAGAGCGCCACCAGCCGACCCTCGCTGTCCCAGACCTCCGCGTCCTCCTCGAGGAAGCCTCCAGCCAGCGTCCGGTTCGTCAGGCTGACCCTGAGCCACCCCGGAGCGGGCCGCGCGCGCACGTGGGCGGTCAGCTCGAGCGTCGGGGTCCAGCCCGGCAGCCCGAGCTCGAACGCCACCGGAGGGAGCGCATCGACGGCCAGGAGCAGCAGGAGCGGGTCCGGCTCGCGGCCGTCGGCCATGCGCAGCCAGCCCCGGATCACGCCGTTGCCCGACGGCTTGCCGACCGCCCACCCGGTCGTCGCCGGGTCGAGCCGCATGTCGAGGCGCTCGAGCAGCGACGCGTGCTTGAGGAAGTCGGGCGGCGCCTGGGCGGCGGAGACACACTGGTCCGGTGGAGGCAGCTCCGGTGGCTGGGCTGACGTCGTGAGGTCGCCGTCGACGGACTCCAGGTCGCCATAGGTCGCGAGGAACCGGACCCGCTCGACCTCGCCCCCCGAGCCGTCTTCCTGGAGCAGGGACGCCTGGCCGGTCGACACCGCACGTCCGCGGCGCACGATCGAGGTGCGCACCGTCGCCGGGCCCGGGACACCGGGTGTCAGGTAGTAGGCGCTGATCGCCAGGGGGTCCGGGTGCGCGGGGCGGTCGCCGTCCGCTGTCCCGAGCTCAGCGGCCAGGGCGCGGCCGGCGATGGCGAGCAGCACCCCGCCGTTGACTCCCCCACCGATCCGCCAGCCCTCGCCGAGGGCGGCGTCGTAGGCACCAGGCTCCCCCACCCGTGCCGAAACCGCTGTCCCCGTGTCGAACTCGCTGGCCCCGTTGACCATTCGCTGCTCCCATCCGTGCGCCGCGCGGCATACCTGACGTCACTGGAGGGTATGCCGCGCAGCCGCCCGTCAGGGCGTGGCCGTGGCCTCCGCCACGTCCGCAGGGGCCGCCGACGCAGTCGGCGAGGGTTCGGACGAGGGGGCCGTCGGGTTCGTGCTGTTCGTCGGGCTGGTCGAGCCCTCCGGGCCGGTGGACGTGCTCGACGACGACGGGCTGCCGGTCGACCCCGTGGGTCCGGCGGTCGGGGACACCGTGCCGGCCGGGCCTCCTGACGGCGAGGTGGCGGACGAGGTGCCCGTCGAGGGCGCGGTCGGACTCGACGGGTTGCCCCCGGCCGGGGCAACCCAGGCCGGGTCCTGCTGGACGATCGCCAGGATCTGTCGCTCGTACTCAGTGAGCCGCTCCTGAAGCTCGCTGAGCGGGACGCCCCTGATGGACTCTCCGAAGGCTGCGATCTCCTGCCACAGCTCGCCGAGGTCGGCGGTGCTCTGCTCGGTGAGCGGACCGGAGAGGGTTACCACGAGCTGCGTCGCGAGCGCCGCGGTGACGCACTGGACACAGCTGTAGTTGACGGCCGCAGCGACGTTCTCCGGAACGACGACGTGGGCGTTCCCGACGATGAGGACGACCTGGAAGGCCACGGCCACCGTCTGGCACCCCGCGCAGGATGCCAGGGCATAGGCCTCGTTGGTGTTGGCCACCGTGTCGCGATCCGCCCAGACGAGGGCGAAGGCCACGTCGTAGAGCGTGGACCCGTCCGTGGTGTTCACGGCCATGGCCTGGTTGCCGCCCTCACCGGGCGGCAACGGTCGGTTGAACGGGAAGACCCAGGTCGGCGGCTCCTGGCCGCCCTGGGGCTGACCGCTCCGCGGCACCATGACCACGGCCAGCTCGGGTTCCTCGGCCGTCGGCAGGGCGGCTCCCTGCGGCCAGACCGCTTGCCCGGCACCCTCTCGACCTTCCTGCAGCGTGGCGGGCACTCCCGACCGAAGCGTGCTCGAGACCGCGTCGGCCAACGTTCCCCGCTCGTAGGCCTGGACGGGCCGGTAGGTGCCCGGCTGCGGCCACCAGGACCAGGCGAGCCCGGCCACCACTGCCAGCGCGACCACGCCGGCGAGGGCACGCCGCACCGGACGTTCCTCCGTGGCCCGCCACGTGCCCGCGACGACCTGCCGCACGACACGGGTGACGATGAAGACAACACCGAGGACGGGCAGGGCGATGGCGACGATGGACAGCGCCCGCACCAGCACGGCGAGCAGGTCGCCGTCTCCGAGCTGGGTCTCCAGCCGCGCCCACTGCCGACCGACGGACGCCCACGCGGTCCCCGCCACCCGAGGGAAGCTCAGGACCATCATCACGAGGGAGAACAGCAGCAGCGGCACGACGACGACCACCCACAGGGTGACCACCGCCCGGGCCCACGGCTTGAGCACCGTGGCCTCCGGGTCGTTCCAGTGCCGGGGAAGCAGGCCCACGAGGGTCGGCTTGATCCGGTGGTAGAGGTCGGGCACCCCTGTGAGGTCGGCCAGGACGTGGTAGCCGTCGAAGCGCACGAGCGGCGCCAGCTGGCGCACCATCTGGAGCACCTGCGTCGCGATGATCAGGAGGATGGCATCCCATCCGGTGGCCCACCACACACCGAACATCGCGACCGCGACGATCGCGTTGAAGTAGAGGCCGCCGAGATCGGTACGGACCCGCCCAGCGCGACCCAGGCGATAGCTGTCGGTCACGTCGGTGTAGAACGCCGGCCAGACGAGGTACAGGCCAGTCCCCATCGCCCCTGGTGTGGCCCCGCCGTAGCGTGCTGCTGCGGCATGCCCGAACTCGTGGAAGCCAGCGGAGACGACGGTCAGGGCGAAGACCGCCAGCAGCAGGGCCGGCTGGTCGAAGGCCTGATGAGTGGCCGACGCGAGTCCCTTGTGGAGCAGCACCCAGCCGCACACCGCGAAGAAGGCGACCACGAGGACCACCACGACGACGGGGGCGAAGAGCAGGGCGAACGGGGCGGTGACTCGCCTGGTCGCCTCCGGGTCCGAGACGACGTACTTGAACCGCAGCGCGAGCAACGGGTTCGAGCGGCGCACCTCAGGGTCCGAGCCGTCGACCTTCGTGAGGAGCCCGAGGGTGCGCAGCTTGCTGTCACACAGCGTCTCGACGTCCGCGGCGGAGACCTGACGACCGACCGCCTCTCCCACTGCCGCAGCCACCTCTGCCAGCGACCGGCGGCCGTCCACCTGCTCCAGCACGGCGTAGAGCAGCGGAGTGAGCTGGATCGTCTGGCCGTCGCCGCGGCGCACGAGAGCGGGCGCGACGCGGTAGCCAGACCCGGGCACCGCGCCGAGGAGCTGCACTCCGTCGGCACGCACCGGTACCGCACCCCCATCGGAGAGTGGGGGTGCGGTACCTGCGGGGGCCTGGTCTGGGGCAGGTGCCGGTGCAGCGGGGGCCCCTCGGCCCTCGAAAGGTGTCACGTCAGGAAGACTCCGCGCCGACTACTGGGAGATGTCCGACGACTGGTCGGTCGTCGCGTTCGCGTCGGCGTCGATGTGCTGCACGATGATCGCGTCCTGCTGGGCGAGCGCCGCGGCGTCGGAGTCGATCGACCCGATGTTGGCGGCGACGGCGGCGTCGATGGGCGCAGCCACGTTGGCGTTGGCGGCCACGGCCCCGGCGATCGGGGCAGCGAGGTCGAGGTCGGCGGCGAGGTCGACGTCGACGTTGAGCAGGTCGCCGTCGAGCGCACCGTCGCTGGTGACAGGAGCCGCCGCGTCCGTGGCTCCGCTCGCCGGCGTGGTCGCGTCGACGGGCGCGTCAGCCGCTGCGGCGTCCGGTGCCGCCTGGTCGATGGTCGAGTCCTGACCAGCGTCGGCCACGGCCTCGCCGGTGATGCCCTGGTCGATGACGACACCCTGGTCGGCGAGCGCCTGGGCCTCGGAGCCCACGGAGAGGACGTTCGCGCCCACCGCGGCGTCGATCGGCGCCGCCACGTTGGCGTTGGCGGCGACCGCCAGGTCGATGGGGGCCGCGGCGTCGAGGCCGATGTCGAGGTCGGCGTTCAGGTCCAGGAGGCTGATGACCTCCTTGTCGGGCAGGGCGGTGGCGCCCTCTGCGGCCAGGTCGTCCGCGGTCAGCGGCGGCATGCTCGAGTCAGTCATGGTGCACTCCGTGTTCGACGGTTTCCCCGGCCCGATGACCTTGTGAGGCTATCGGGCACAGTCCCTCAATGCACATCGAAGAGCCCTCTGACCTGCGGCGATGCCACGGAGACGGCCCTCCCAGGACTCCCCCGGGCCGCCGCAGCGGCGGCTGCCGCGCGGCATACGCAGCGGCGGCTGCCGCGCGGCATACGTGGTCGACCTCACCTCACAGGGCCGGGAGTCCGTCCTCGAGGTATGCCGTGGGGCCCGCATGGACGGCGAGGAAGGCGAGCAGGCGCTGGTTGTAGGGCGCGACACGTTCCTCCCACTCCTCTTCGCCCGCGAAGTGCAGCGAACGAATCTCCCGGCGTTCCAACGTGGTGCGGGCGATGAGGTCGTCAGGTGCGACCCCGAGGTCGAAGACGAAGACCGTCGCGTCGGTCCAGCCGCGCCACGGCGGCAGCCAGTTGACCGCGAGCAGTCCCTTGACCTCCACGTCGATGGCGAGCTCCTCCTTGACCTCGCGCACCACGCAGTGGGCGGGCGACTCGGACGGGTCGACCACACCGCCCGGCAGGTCCCACTCGGCCTTGTAGGTCAGCTCGCACAGCAGGACCCGGCCCTCGGAGTCCCGGAGCACCCCCTGGGCGATGGCGCGCTTGGTCGGGAGTGAGGAGTTGAGCAGCGCGATGAAGCCGTCGCGACTGTCGGGTGCGGCGTCCGTGCGCAGCCGGGCCAGGACCATGGTGTCGCGGCGGTCGCCCGGGCCGGAGAGTGCACCGCGCGCGACCCCCTCCTTGCGCAGACCGGCCCGAAGCGCAGCGCGCACGCCTGCTCGGTCGGCATAGTCGACCCGCGCCTCGATGCGCTGCACATCGAGGGCTTCGAAGGTCCAAGCGACGGTGAGGCGCAGGGCGCGTTCGATGATGCCCACCTCGCGGTACTCCGCGACGACCGCCCAGATCAGGTCGGCGTCACCGGACCCGTCCTCGATCACCTCGATGCGCCCCACCTGCTCGCCCTCCCACACGACCGCGAAGGCGTGGTCACCAAGGCCACCGTCGTCCTCGATGACACGCAGGCTGAGGTCGTCTCCGTCCGTCAGGTGTGGGGTGGGCACCCGGCCAGCCTAGACACGGCTGTCGGCGCCAGGTGGGAAGGTCGGCGCATGGAACTCTTGGGCATCCTCATCCTCGGCCTGGTCGTCGGCGCGGCGGCCGGGTGGTGGGTCGCGCGCACCTCCGGCGCCGCCGCCCTCGCGTCGGCGCGCACCGAGTCCGACCTGCTGCGCGAGCGCGTGGTCGACCTCGAGGCGGCCCTCTCCGACGACGCGCAGACAGCAGCGGCACTGCTCCCCCTGCGCGACGCCCTGGCCCGGGTCGAGCAGCAGGTCGGCACCCTGGAGCGCGACCGCACCAGCCAGTTCGCCGCCCTCGAGACCACGATCGCCGCCGTGCGCGAGTCCACCACCGCCCTCGGCCGCCAGACGCAGTCACTGGCCGGTTCGCTCAACTCCTCGACGGTCCGCGGTGCATGGGGAGAGGTGCAGCTGCGCCGGGTCCTCGAGCACGCGGGGCTGCTCGCGAGGTGCGACTTCGACGAGCAGGTGTGCCGCGTGAGCCGGCACCAGCGTCAGGTGCGCCCCGACGTGGTGGTGCGGCTGCCCGGGGACAAGTACCTCGTCATCGACTCCAAGGCGCCGATGGGCGCGTTCCTGTCGGCCCAGGCGGAGGACCTGTCGGCGACTGAGCGCGCGACCTTCCTGCGAGCCCACGCGGCGTCCCTGAAGTCGCACGTCACGGCCCTGGCCGCCAAGGACTACTGGACCGCCTTCGAGAACTCGCCCGAGATGGTCGTCTGCTTCGTGCCCAGCGACGCGATGCTCGCCGCCGCCCTGTCGGCCGACCCGGCGCTGCACGAGGACGCCATGGCCCGACGGGTCGTGCTGGTCGGCCCGGGGTCGTTGCTCGCCCTGCTGCGCACCGTCGCCTTCACCTGGCAGCAGTACGCCCTCACGGCCCACGCGCGGGAGGTGATGACCCTGGGCCGCGACCTCTACGACCGGCTGGGCACCCTGGGAAGCCACACCATGAAGATGGGCACCGCGCTGCAGAGGTCCGTCGAGGCCTACAACCAGATGGTCGGGGCGCTGGAGTCGCGCGTCCTCGTCTCGGCACGCAGGATGCACGAGGCAGGGATCGTCGAGCAGCCGCTGCCCAGCCCCCAGGCGCTCGAGGCCGGGCCCCGGGTCCTCACGGCGATGGAGCTCATCGAGGCCGCCACCGCCGACGCGGAGCGTCCTCAGCTCGCCTTCGACGACCTCGACGCCGCACCGAGGTGGACCGGCAGGGAGTCCACCGCATAGACGATCGACTTGTCGCGGAACGCCAGGGTCTCCGGCTTCACCGCCAGAGCCAATTCCGGGAACCGGCGAAGCAGCCTGGGGAACGCGATCCGCAGCTCCAGGCGAGCCAGCTCGGCGCCGACGCAGCGGTGGAAGCCGTAGCCGAACGCCACGTGGGGCGACGGTGGCCGGTTCGGGTCGAAGGTGCCGAGGTCAGGCCCGACCCGGTGGTCCCGGTCCGCCCGGCTGAGGGCGGCGATCACGACGTCACCCTTGTGGATCCGCTTGCCGAAGAGGTCGAGGTCCTCCTTGGCGAACCGGGGGAAGGCGATCTGGACGACGCTGAGGTAGCGCAGCATCTCCTCCACCACCCGGTCGATCGCACTGTCTTCGTCGCGGACCAGCTCGAAGTGCTTTCGGTCCTGCAGCAGGACCAGTGAGCCGAGCGCCAGCATGCTGGCCGTCGTCTCGTAGCCGCCCGTGAAGACACCGTCGGCCAGACCGGCAACCTCCTCGTCGCCGACCTCGTCGCCCACTGCGGCGAGGATCCGGCCCAGCAGACCGTCGCCCGGGTCGGCCCGCTGCTTGCGGGTGGCATCGAGGAGGAACAGCTGGCTCTGCGAGATGGCACCGAAGGCGCCCGCGCCGCCGGCCGTCACGTCGAACCTGGCGTGGCTGAGGGTCATGAACCGCGCGCGGTCCTCGGCCGGCAGCCCGAGCAGCTCACAGATGACGAGGAACGGGATCGGGAACGCGAACCGCTCGACGAGGTCGACGACCGGGCCGCCGGCCTCCATCTGGTCGAGCTGCTCGTCGACGATCGCCTCGATGCGAGGCGTCAGCCGGTTGATCCGGCGCATGGTGAACTCCGGGGTGAGCAGGGTCCGCAACCGGGTGTGCTCGGGTGGGTCGCTGAACCCGAGCCCACCGACGCTCGCCCCTGCCGCGCCGACATAGGGACGGATGTCGTTGCTGAACCGCCTCTGGTCGGCCAGCACGGCCTTGACCTCTTCCTGGCCCGACACGAGCCAGATGTTCATGCCGAACATGTGCGCCAGCCGGTGCACGGGGTCCGGCGCCGAGGAGCCGATGCGGTGGACGGGGTCCAACCCGGACCGTCGCAACGGTCGCAGGAGCCGGCGTGGGACGGCCTCCAGGCTCGTCAGGTCGACGGGCCCGCCACCCGTGGCCCGGGCGACGAGCCGCTGCGTCAGCCGCGTTCGCGCACTCGTCAGGCCGATCATGGCTCAGACGGTACCCGCGCCGGGTCCATCTCGTGGTCACCATCGTGCTGGACAGCGCGCGTCGTGACCGACCTCTCGCTGCCCGGTCGTTCCTCGTGCGCCACCTCGGACGCGACCAAGCCCTTGGTCAGCTCGGCATCAGTGGAGCGAGCCGGCCTCTTCGAACGCCGCGTCGTGGCGCATCTTGTCGCTCAGGCCGCGGGCCTTGAGGTCGCGCCGGATCTCGTTGGGCAGCGAGAACAGCAGGCTCTCCTCGGCTGCGACCACCGGCGCGACGTCGGCGTAGCCGCGCTCCGCCAGGTAGGTCAGCACGTCACGGACGAGCAGCTCGGGGACCGAGGCGCCGGACGTGACACCCACGGTGGCCACGCCCTCGAGCCACGTCTCGTCGATCTCGTCGGCGTAGTCCACGAGGTGCCCCGCCTTGGAGCCGTGCTCCAGGGCGACCTCGACGAGGCGCACGGAGTTCGAGGAGTTGCGGGAGCCCACGACGATCATCAGGTCGCAGTCGGGAGCCATCTGCTTGACGGCGAGCTGGCGGTTCTGGGTGGCGTAGCAGATGTCGTCGCTGGGCGGGTCCTGCAGCGAGGGGAAGCGCTCCCGCAGCCGGCGCACCGTCTCCATGGTCTCGTCGACCGACAGGGTGGTCTGCGACAGCCAGACGACCTTGTCGGGGTCGCGGACGGTCACGTTGGCCACGTCATCGGGCCCGTCGACGAGCGTGATGTGCTCGGGCGCCTCACCCGAGGTGCCGACCACCTCCTCGTGCCCCTCGTGGCCGATGAGCAGGATGTCGAAGTCGTCGCTGGCGAACCGCACCGCCTCGCGGTGCACCTTGGTCACCAACGGGCAGGTCGCGTCGATGGTCTTGAGGTTGAGGGCCTTGGCCTCCTCGTGGACCACGGGGGCGACGCCGTGCGCCGAGAAGATGACCGTGGCGCCCTCGGGCACCTCGTCGGTCTCCTCCACGAAGATCGCGCCGCGCTTCTCCAGTGTCGTGACCACGTGCTTGTTGTGCACGATCTCCTTGCGCACGTACACGGGCGGGCCGTACAGCTCGAGGGCCTTCTCCACGGTCACGACGGCCCGGTCGACGCCGGCGCAGTACCCCCGCGGGGCCGCGAGCAGCACGCGCTTGGTGGGTCGTTCCGTGGCGTCAGTCATGGGTCCATCGTAGGTTGCCTCCGCACGGCACCCCAATCGCCGGTGAGGGTATGCCGCGTGGTCACCACGCGGCATACCCGAAGGACTGTCGGTGGCCACGTCCTAGAGTGAGCCGCGTGAGCGGCCCAGAACAGCGACCGGCGCTGCCCGAGAAGGCCGCAGACACCTCGGCCGAGTCGCCGTGGCCGGTGCGCCTGCTGAGCATGCGCATCGCCGTGTACGTCGAGAAGATGTCGGTCCTCTGGGTCGAGGGCCAGGTCGTCCAGCTCACCCGCCGACCGGGCCAGCGCACCGCCTACCTCACCCTGCGCGACCCCGACGTCGACATGTCGCTGTCGGTCGCGATCCAGGTCAACGCCCTCGACGCGATGCCGACCCCGCTGACCCAGGGCGCCCGTGTCGTGCTCCAGGCCAAGCCGGTGTTCTGGACCCAGCGCGGCTCGCTCATGCTCGACGCCCGCCAGATCCGGCCCGTGGGGGTGGGCGAGCTCCTCGCGCGCGTCGAGCACCTCAAGCGAACCCTCGCCTCGGAGGGACTGTTCGACGCCAACCGCAAACGACCGTTGCCGTTCCTGCCACGCACCGTCGGCCTCATCTGCGGCCGGGCTGGTGCCGCCGAGAAGGACGTCGTCGAGAACGCGCGCCGGCGCTGGCCGACGGTCCGGTTCGCGATCCGGGAGGTCGCCGTCCAGGGTGGCACAGCCGTGCAGGAGGTGATGGCAGCGCTGCAGGAGCTCGATGCCGACCCCGAGGTGGACGTCATCGTCATCGCCCGCGGCGGCGGGTCGGTCGAGGACCTCCTGCCGTTCAGCAACGAGGCACTGGTCCGCGCCGTCGCCGCGGCCCGCACGCCGGTGGTCTCGGCGATCGGCCACGACGTCGACACCCCTCTGCTCGACCACGTCGCGGACTGGCGCGCCTCGACACCGACCGACGCGGGCAAGCGGGTGGTCCCCGATGCGCAGGCCGAACGCCATGGCGTACGCCACTCCCGCGACCGCGGACGACGCGCACTGCACGCGCGAATCGCCAGCGAGCGCAGGCACCTCATCGCGCTGCGCTCCCGCCCCGTGATGGCACGTCCCGCCGCGATGATCGACGCCCGCCGCCAGGAGCTGGACGCACTCACCGACCGCGCGCACCGCCGCGTGCTCGCGTCCGTGCACCGCGCCACCGACCAGATCGCCCACCTCCGAGCCCAGGTGCGGACCCTGTCGCCGTTGTCCACCCTCGAGCGCGGGTATGCCGTGGTGCAGCACCGCGACGGACGCGTGGTCATGGACCAGGCCGACGTGACGGTCAACGAAGTGCTGCGGGTTCGGGTGGCCCGTGGTGACTTCGCGGCGAGCGTCGTCGGGCTCCCGGACTCCTCCGGTTAGGCTCCTTCACCATGGCCAAGGGAGCAGACAAGGCGACGGCGGCCGCCGTCGAGAGCGACAGCACCGTCGGGAGCGACGGTGCCGTCGAGACGGACAGTGCCCTCGAGACGGACAGCGCCTTCGACGACGTGGCGGAGCTGTCCTACGAGCAGGCGCGCGACGAGCTCATCGACGTGGTCGCCCAGCTCGAGGGTGGACAGCTCGGGCTCGAGGAGAGCATGCGCCTGTGGCAGCGCGGTGAGGCACTGGCAGCGCACTGCAGCACCTGGCTCGACGGAGCGGAAGCCGCCCTCACGCAGGACGACGCCGAGCAGCCCGGCCGGTCCGGCTGACCCGTCGGGGGCGCGGCGTCAGCCGGTCGCGACCGGCCGCAGCGTCTCGGCGAAGGCCGTGAGCTCTTCGAACGTGCCGGTACCCGTGACGATCGTGGTGAGCTCGGTGGGGGTCTGCGCCCGGTGGACCAGGCTGTTCTGCAGCTTGCCGCTGCGCACGTAGGTGCCCCACGTCTTGCCGGCGGCCTGCACCTCACCGGTCCTGGTGGCCCGGTTGGTCTGGGCGGAGACCCACTCGTCGCTCGCGTCCTTGGTCTGCTCGATCGCGATGTAGTTGCCCGTCGGCGACTGGTAGCCCGCGTGCCAGGTCATCAGGCCGTCCGTGGAACGCACGTAGCGCACGCTGGTCGCCTTCCAGCCGTCGGGCAGCGCCTCGGGCCGGTCGATCGGCCAGCCGCTCTCCCTGGCGACCTCGACGGAGGCTCCAGCGACGTCGACCGGAGGCTGCGACACGCTGTTGACCCGGGGCACGATGGCGATGAGCGCCGCCACGATCACGCCGATGACCACCAGGGACCGGACCATGTTGGCCGCGGAGCCGTTGGCATAGGAACTACGGGGTGCGGGCGCGCTCACACCCCCATCGTCCATGACGCGCACCGCTCGGCGCCAACCGCCCCTGCCACCGATAGGCTGCACGCGCTCACCCGTCGCCGTGTGAAGGATCGATGCATGTCCGAGCAGCACCTCCCCTCGTCCCTGCGCGTGGGTGTCGAGGCACCTGACCGCAACCTCGCCCTCGAGCTGGTGCGGGTGACCGAGGCAGCCGCCATGGCCGGTGGCCGCTGGGTCGGCCGCGGCGACAAGAACGGCGCCGACGGTGCCGCCGTCGAGGCCATGCGCGCGCTCATCAGCACGGTGTCGATGAAGGGTGTCGTGGTCATCGGCGAGGGCGAGAAGGACGACGCCCCCATGCTCTACAACGGCGAGGAGGTCGGCGACGGCGTCGGTCCCGAGTGCGACGTCGCCGTCGACCCGATCGACGGCACGACGCTCACGGCCAAGGGCCAGTCCAACGCCGTCTCGGTGCTCGCCGTGTCGGAGCGCGGCTCGATGTACGACCCCAGCGCCGTCTTCTACATGGACAAGCTCGTCACCGGTCCGGAGGCCGCCGACGTCGTCGACATCCGCCTCCCGGTCGCCGAGAACATCAAGCGGATCGCCAAGGCCAAGAAGGAGACCGTCGAAGACGTCACGGTGGTCATGCTCGACCGCCCCCGCCACCAGCAGCTCGCCGCGGACGTGCGCGACGCCGGGGCACGGCTGCGCTTCATCTCCGACGGCGACGTGGCCGGCGCGATCATGGCGGCCCGCGACGACACCGGCATCGACCTCCTCCTCGGCATCGGCGGGACGCCCGAGGGGATCATCACGGCCTGTGCGATCAAGTGCCTCGGCGGCGTCATCCAGGGCCGGCTGTGGCCGCAGGACGACGACGAGCGCCAGCGCGCCGTCGACGCGGGGCACGACCTCGACCGGGTGCTGTCGACCGACGACCTGGTCACCGGCGAGAACTGCTTCTTCGTGGCCACCGGCATCACCGACGGCGAGCTGCTCAAGGGGGTTCGCTACCGCGCGGGCGGGGTGACGACCCACTCCCTGGTGATGCGCTCCAAGTCCGGAACCATCCGGCTCATCGAGAGCCACCACCAGCTCGCCAAGCTGCGCGCCTACTCGTCCATCGACTTCGACCACGCGCGCGGGGCCTCGTCGTGACCCGCCCCCGCGTCCTCGTGGTGGGCGAGGCCCTCATCGACATCGTGATCGACCCGGACGGCGAGTTGGTGGAACACGTCGGAGGCAGCCCTGCCAACGTCGCGGTAGGCCTGGCCCGGCTCGACCACCCCGTCGACCTCGCCACGTCGCTGGGCCACGACCCGCGCGGGGAGCGCATCGCCGGGCACCTGGTCCGCCACGGCGTGACCGTGCTCTCCACGAGCCGCGGGGACGACCCCACGTCCACGGCCGTGGCTCGGCTCGACGCGTCGGGTGCCGCCACCTACGTGTTCGACCTGCACTGGAACCTCCCGCCCATCCAGCCCGCGGACGGTACTGGCCACCTGCACACCGGTTCGATCGGGGCCGTCCTGGCGCCCGGTGCCACCAGCGTGCTCGAGGGCCTGCGCACCATGCGTGAGCTGGGCACCGTCTCCTACGACCCCAACATCCGCCCGGGGATCATGGGCGACCTCGACGACGTGCGCGAGCAGGTCGAGGGCATCATCGCCCTCGCCGACGTGGTCAAGGCCAGCGAGGACGACCTCGAGCTGCTGTATGCCGGGCAGTCACCCTCCGAGGTGATGGCCCACTGGGGCGAGCTCGGCGCCTCGCTCTGCGTCGTCACGCGCGGCGAGCACGGCGTCGTCTTCCGCGTGACGGGGACCGGAGAGGAGGGCAGCGCCGCAACCGCAGCCGAACGGGTCGTCGACACCGTCGGGGCCGGCGACTCCTTCATGGCCGGGCTCATCTCCGGCCTGCTCGCCTCCGGCCTGCTGGGCGACCCGGGTGCGCGCGAGCGCCTCCGCAGCGCGACACTGGAGGACGTCCGACCGGCCGTCGCCCGTGGCACAGCCACCAGCGGGGTCACGGTCGGGAAGGCCGGGGCCTACGCCCCCGCCCTCGACGAGCTGTAGACCAAGGAGAACACCCCCAACCATGCCCGAGAACGACTTCGACTACGCGGACCTGTTGCCGATCGGCCCGGACGAGACCGAGTACCGCCTGGTCACCACAGAAGGCGTCTCCACCGTCGAGGGACCAGGCGGACGCACGTTCCTGCAGGTCGAGCCCGAGGCGCTGCGGACGCTCACCGAGACGGCCATGCACGACATCGCGCACTACCTGCGCCCCGCGCACCTGGCCCAGCTGCGTCGCATCATCGACGACCCGGACGCGAGCAACAACGACAAGTTCGTGGCGCTGGACCTCCTCAAGAACGCCAACATCGCCGCCGGCGGTGTCCTGCCCATGTGCCAGGACACCGGCACGGCGATCGTGATGGGCAAGCGCGGCCAGCACGTGCTCACGGCCGGCACCGACGAGCGCGCCATCGCCGGCGGGGTCTACGACGCCTACACCCGCCTCAACCTCCGCTACTCGCAGATGGCGCCCATCACCACGTGGGAGGAGAAGAACACCGGCTCCAACCTCCCCGCCCAGATCGAGCTCTACGCCGACACCGCCGAGGGGCACGAGACGGCATACAAGTTCCTGTTCATGGCCAAGGGCGGTGGCAGCGCCAACAAGTCGTTCCTCTACCAGGAGACCAAGGCGGTCCTGAACCCCGAGCGCATGCTCGCCTTCCTCGACGAGAAGCTGCGCAGCCTCGGCACCTCCGCGTGCCCGCCGTACCACCTGGCCATCGTCATCGGCGGCACGAGTGCCGAGTTCGCCCTCAAGACAGCCAAGTACGCATCGGCCAAGTACCTCGACGAGCTGCCCAGGGAGGGGTCCATCGCGGCGCACGGGTTCCGCGACACCGAGCTCGAGGAGCAGGTCCTCGAGCTGACCCGCAACTTCGGCATCGGCGCCCAGTTCGGCGGCAAGTACTTCTGCCACGACGTCCGGGTCGTCCGGCTCCCGCGCCACGGCGCGTCGCTCCCCATCGCCATCGCCGTCTCCTGCTCGGCCGACCGCCAGGCGCTGGGCAAGATCACCCCCGACGGTGTCTTCATCGAGGTCCTGGAGCGCGACCCCGCGCGGTTCCTGCCCGAGACGACCGAGGAGCACCTCGAGGACGAGGGCGACGACGTCGTGCGCATCGACCTCAACCGGCCGATGGACGAGATCCGCGAGGAGCTCACGAAATACCCTGTCAAGACACGACTTTCGCTCTCCGGTCCGTTGGTCGTAGCCCGCGACATCGCGCACGCCAAGATCAAGGAGCGGCTCGACGCCGGCGACGGCATGCCTCAGTACCTCAAGGACCACGCCGTCTACTACGCCGGCCCGGCGAAGACGCCGGAGGGCTATGCGAGCGGCTCGTTCGGCCCGACGACAGCCGGTCGGATGGACTCCTACGTCGACCAGTTCCAGGCCGCCGGTGGCTCGATGGTGATGCTGGCCAAGGGCAACCGCTCCAAGCAGGTCACCGATGCGTGCGACACGCACGGGGGCTTCTACCTCGGTTCGATCGGCGGTCCGGCCGCCCGGCTCGCCCAGGACTGCATCAAGTCGGTCGAGGTGCTGGAGTACCCCGAGCTCGGCATGGAGGCCGTCTGGAAGATCGAGGTCGAGGACTTCCCCGCCTTCATCGTCGTCGACGACAAGGGCAACGACTTCTTCGCGTCCACCATCAAGCCGATGGCCATGTCCATCCCCAAGCGACCGGGACTCCTGTGAACGAAACTCCTGCCCCCCAAGGGTTCGACGACCTCCTCGCCGCGAACGAGGCGTTCGCCGCCCGCTTCACGCTCGGCGGCTTCGACGGCATCGCGCACCGCGGCGTCGCCGTGGTCACCTGCATGGACTCGCGCATCGACCCGCTGCGGATGCTCGGCCTGTCCCCGGGCGACGCCAAGATCTTCCGCAACCCCGGTGGGCGCATCACGGCCAACGCCCTCGAGGCGCTGGTCCTCGGCGTGCACCTGCTCGGGGTCGAGCGCATCCTCATCGTCCCCCACACCAGGTGCGCGATGGCGAGCAACACCGAGGCCGAGCTGCGCGAGCGCGTCGGTGCCTCGGCCGGTCAGGACGCCTCGTGGCAGGGGTTCCACGTCATCGACGACCAGCGGGAAGCGCTGCTCGCCGACGTGCGCGCCGTCCGGTCGCACCCCCTCATCGGCGACCAGGTCGCCGTGGGCGGCTTCATGTACGACGTCGACACCGGCCTGCTGTCGCGGCTGGTCTGACCGCACTCAGGCGAGGGCGACCGTGACGTCGATGTTGCCGCGGGTGGCCTTGGAGTAGGGGCAGCGCTCGTGGGCGGCGTCGACGAGCTGCTGGGCGGTGCCGCGGTCGAGGCCCGGCACGTCCGCGACGAGGGCGACCGCGAGACCCACACCCGTGTCGGTCTTCCCGAGCGTCACGGTGGCGGTGACCGTCGAGTCCGAGGTGTCCAGACCCATCGCCGTGGCCACCGAGTTGAGGGCGTTGCCGAAACAGGCGGCGAAGCCGGAGGCAAAGAGCGTCTCGGGGTTGGCCTTGGGGTTCGCCTTGCTGCCGGGCTTGCCCAGCTTGAGGTGGACGACTCCGTCCTCGCTCGTGACGTGGCCGGCCCTGCCGCCCTGGGCGGTGGCCGCGATGGAGTAGAGCGGTTCGGTGAGTGACTCGTGGGGCATGGCGCTCGCCTTCGGTGGGGTGACGGGTGGTGACATCCTCGGCTCACCAACCGGTCGTGACAACCGCTGGCCGGCCATGGGCATTCCGGCGCGACGATCATGGTCGTTCCGCCACGGGTCCGTCCCGGCCGGTTCTACGCTGGGCGCATGCCGACGCCGCTGCGCTATCTCGTGATCGGCGGCGGGATCATCGGGCTCGCCGTCGCGGAGCGGCTGTGCCGAGAGCACCCTGACGCCCACGTCACGCTGGTCGAGAAGGAGCACCGCTGGGCGGCCCACCAGACCGGGCGCAACAGTGGGGTGATCCACTCCGGGCTCTACTACGCGCCCGGCTCGAAGAAGGCTCTGATGTGCCGAGCCGGCGCCGCATCGATGGTTGCCTTCGCCGAGGAGGAGGCCATCCCCCACGAGATCTGCGGCAAGCTCGTCGTGGCCACGCGCGAGGACGAGCTGCCGGGCCTGGCGCGCCTGCAGGAGCGCGGCCTCGCCAACGGTCTGGTCGTCGACAGGCTCCCCGGGGAACAGGCCAGGGAGCACGAACCGCACGTCAGCGCCCTCGCCGCCCTCCACGTTCCCGCGACGGGGATCATCGACTACGGCGCCGTGTGCGAGGCCCTCGTGCGGCGCCTCGAACGGGCAGGCGCCACCCTCATACTGGGGGCCGAGGTCCTCGGTGCCGTCCGCTCGGCGGCCACGACCATCGTGCGCACCACGGCGGGCGACATCGCGGCGGACCTCGTCGTGGCCTGCGCCGGTCTGCACTGCGACGAGGTCGCGCGCCGCCTGGGCCACCAGCCCTCGGCCCGCATCGTGCCGTTCCGCGGCGAGTACTTCGAGCTGACGCCCGAGGCGACACCGCTCGTGCGAAACCTCATCTACCCCGTACCCGACCCGGACTTCCCGTTCCTCGGCGTGCACCTCACCCGTGGCATCGGTGGGCACATCCACGCCGGGCCGAACGCCGTGCTCGCGTTCGCCCGAGAGGGGTACGACTGGCGCACGGTCAAGCTGCGTGAGCTGCGTGACACCCTGACGTACCCGGGCTTCTGGCGGCTCGCAGCCCGCAACTACCGCGCCGGCTCTGCGGAGATCGCGCGGTCCCTGTCCCGCCACCGGTTCGCCGACAGCCTGCGCCGCCTCGTCCCCGACGTGCGCGACGAACACCTGGTGCCGGCCCCGGCAGGGGTGCGCGCGCAGGCCATGAAGCGCGACGGCTCGCTGGTCGACGACTTCCTGATCGAGCGGTCCGGGTCGGTGGTGCACGTCCTCAACGCCCCGTCGCCGGCCGCGACCAGCTCCTTCGAGATCGCCCGGCACATCGTCGGCCTTCTCGACGAGTCCGCTTAGCCAGCAACGCGTTTCCGAGCAGGTATGCCGGGTGGGGACCACACGGCATACCCACACCCGAACCACCGGGCTTGACATCGGGCGGTGATTGGTTGCATGGTTAGTTACTCGACTAACTAACCGGCTAACTGAAGGGGCGCCCACTGATGGACGACGGCCGGCCGATCTTCCTCCAGATCGCCGAACAGATCGAGAACTCGATCGTCGACGGGTCGATCGACGAGGAGAGCCAGGTCCCCTCGACCAACGAGCTCGCCGCGTTCCACCGGATCAACCCGGCCACGGCGGCCAAGGGCGTGACCCAGCTCGCGACCGACGGGATCATCTACAAGAAACGGGGAATCGGGATGTTCGTCGCCACCGGGGCGCGCTCGCGCCTGCTCGAACGGCGCCGGGAGGACTTCGCGCGGCAGTTCGTCGCGCCGCTCATGACCGAGGCGCACAAGCTCGGCATCGAGCCTGACTACGTGAGAAAGCTGATAGACGTGTGGGAGGAAGACCAGTGAGCATCATCGAGCTCGACCACGTCAGCAAGCGGTTCGGAGACGTCAGCGCCCTGGAAGATGTCTCAATTCGCTTGGAGGAGAACGCCATCCACGGCCTCCTCGGACGCAACGGCGCCGGCAAGACGACCCTGATGCAGATCCTGACGGCACAAGCCCTCGCGACCTCCGGCGACGTGCGGGCCTTCGGCGAGGACCCGTGGGAGAACGCCAACGTCCTCGACCGGGTCTGCTTCGTCAGGGAGGGACAGCACTACCCCGACAGCTTCACGGTGCGTCACGTCCTCTCGGCCGGCCGGATCTCGTTCGCGAGGTGGGATGAAGACCTCGCGCAGGAGCTCGTCGACCAGTTCCGGCTCCGGACGACCCAGCGGGTCAAGAAGCTGTCGCGTGGCCAGCTGTCGGCGGTCGGTGTCGTGCTCGGCCTCGCGTCACGCGCTCCCCTGACGATCTTCGACGAGCCCTACCTCGGGCTCGATGCCGTGGCTCGGCAGCTGTTCTACGACCGGCTGCTGGCCGACTACGCCGAGCACCCGCGCACCATCGTGCTCTCGACCCACCTCATCGACGAGGTGAGCGACCTGCTCGACCACGTCGTGGTGCTCGACCACGGGCGGGTGGTCGTCGACGAGGACACCGACGTCCTGCGAGGGAGCCTCGTCGTGGTCAGCGGCCCGAGCGGGGCGGTCGACGACTTCGCCACCGGTCACGAGGTCGTGCACCGAGAGAGCCTGGGCGGCTTCACGCGGTTGACCGTCCGAGGTGCACCCACCGGTATCGCCGAACGGCATGGGCTCCGCCTCGAGCCTGTTTCGCTCCAGCAGCTGGTTGTGCGCACCACCACCGGCCCACCACCGCACCCCGACACTCTCCAGCCCGACACCGTGATCCAGCACGAGGAGGCCCACCACTCATGAGTGCAGCCCTGAAGACCCTGCGGATCCACCTGCTCCCTGGACCGATCGCCATGTTCTGGCCGTGGATCATCCTGGCCATCTCGTTCTTCGCCAACCTCGCGATCTTCGGCCTCACCGACGTGCCCGTCGCCGACCGGCAGACCGGTGGTATCGCCTCGCTCTACGGCGTTGCGATCTTCGCGAACCTGTCGCTGTGGACGCAGGTGTTCCCCCTGGCGATGGGGTTGAGCTCCACCCGTCGCAGCTTCTTCCAGGGAACGTGTCTGTACGTCCTGGGGCAGTCCGTGCTCGCGGGTGTCGTGCTCACCGCCCTCCACGCCATCGAGGCGGCCACACACGGCTGGGGCGTCCACATGCGGTTCTTCGGTCCCTGGTTCCTGGACCGCGGCAACCCCGTCGAACTGTTCCTCACCTACACCGTGCCCTTCATCTGCGTGTCGGCGCTGGGAATGCTCATGGGCACCGTCTTAAAGCGGTGGGGGCAGACCGGGATGTTCTCCTTGTCGACGGCCAGCCTCCTGCTGGGATGTGGCGCGGCCCTGCTCGTCACCTGGCGCCACGCGTGGAACACCGTCGGGCGATTCTTCACCGACACCGACCCGTTGGCCCTGACCAGTGGCTACCCGCTCCTGCTGGCGGTGGCGCTCGGCGCGGCCGCCTGGGTGGTGCTTCGCCGGGTCACGCCCTGATCCCAGCTTTATCGGGTCTACCGGGAAGGGTCGGCTTCACCCCGAAACGGTTCCGGGGTGAAGCGAGAGGCGGGCCTTGACGACCTCGACGAGACGGTCGGCCACTGCCTGGGCCTGCTGCTGCTCGCCGGCTTCGACCATGACACGGACGACAGGCTCGGTGCCCGACTTGCGCAGCAGCACGCGACCGGTGCCGGCGAGCGCCACCTCCTCGGCCTTGACGGCCTGCTGGAGCTCCTCGTCGGACTCGACGCGAGACTTGTCGACGTCCTTGACGTTGATCAGGACCTGAGGCAGGCGGCGCATCACGGTGGCCAGCTCGGAGAGCGGCCGACCGGTCTCGGCCACGCGGGCAGCCAGCATCAGGCCGGTGAGGACGCCGTCGCCCGTGGTGCCGTGGTCGAGGAAGATGACGTGGCCGCTCTGTTCGCCACCGAGGGAGTACGACGACGCCCGCATGTCCTCCAGGACGTAGCGGTCGCCCACCGCGGTCTGTCGCATGGCGATCCCCTCGCGCTCCATGGCCTGGAGCAGACCCAGGTTGCTCATCACCGTGGCGACCAGCGTGTCCTTGGCGAGGGCTCCCCGCGACTTCAGGGACACCGCGAGGATGGCCATGATCTGGTCGCCATCGACCTCGACGCCGTTCGCGTCCACCGCGAGGCAGCGGTCGGCGTCACCGTCGTGAGCGATGCCGAGGTGTGCACCGCGGCGGAGGACGGCGGCCTTGAGGTGGTCGAGGTGGGTCGAGCCGTAACCGTCGTTGATGTTGAGGCCGTCCGGCTCGGTGCCGATCTCGAACACCTCCGCGCCGGCCAGCCGGAACACCTCGGGCGAGACCGAGCTCGCCGCTCCGTGGGCACCGTCGATGACGACCTTGATGCCGTCGAGCCGGTTGGGCAACACCGTGAGGAGGTGGGAGATGTAGCGGGTGTGTCCGTCGGGCATGGTCACGACCCGCCCCACGTCGGCGCCGGTGGGGCGGTCCCACTCCTGGTCGAGCCGGGCGGCGATCTCGTCCTCGATCTGGTCGTCGAGCTTGTGACCGCCTGCGGCGAAGAACTTGATTCCGTTGTCGGGCATGGCGTTGTGCGACGCCGACAGCATCACGCCGAAGTCGGCATGGGTGTCCCCGGTGAGGAACGCGATGGCGGGCGTCGGCAGCACGTTCGCGTGGTAGACGTCGACCCCGGCCGAGGCCAGGCCCGCGATCACGGCGGCGGAGAGGAACTCACCCGAGGCGCGGGGATCCCGGCCGACCACGGCCTTGGGGCGGCGACCGGCGCGGCGGGCGTCGTCACCGAGGACGTGCGCTGCCGCCACGCTGAGCCGCAGCGCGAGCTCGGCCGTGATGTCGACGTTCGCGAGGCCGCGAACACCATCGGTACCGAAGAGTCGTGCCGTTGTGGGCATGGAGGGGAGCCTTTCCGACGATCAGGGTGCGCACCCGGCATACCTCGTCGGCCTGGCCCGGGCACACGGACGCAACTGGAGCGAACCTACTCCTGACAACGCCGCAGGCGGCACCCGAACTGTCGGGTGCCGCCTGGGGCGGTGCTGCTGGCAGGAGCCAGGATCAGCGCTTGGAGTACTGCGGAGCCTTGCGGGCCTTCTTGAGACCAGCCTTCTTGCGCTCCGGGACGCGGGCGTCACGGGTGAGGAAGCCGGCCTTCTTGAGCGCCGGACGGTTCAGCTCCTCGTCGATCCCGTTGAGCGAGCGGGCCACGCCGAGGCGGACCGCGCCCGCCTGGCCGGAGGGGCCACCACCGTGGACGCGCACGAGCACGTCGTAGGCACCGTCGAGCTCGAGCAGCGTGAGCGGCTCGTTGACGATCTGCTGGTGGACCTTGTTGGGGAAGTACGCCTCGAGCGTGCGGCCGTTGATCTTCCACTCGCCGGTGCCGGGGACGATGCGCACGCGGGCGATGGCCTGCTTGCGTCGACCGGTCGCGGCGCCGGGCGCCGTGGCGCTCGCGCGACGGGTGGGCTCGTCGGAGACGGGGCCCTCGGACTCGGAGGTGTACTCGGTCAGCTCGACCTCGTCACCCTCGACAGGGGTCTCAGTGTTGATGTCAGTCACAAGAAATCCTTACTGGGAGACCTGGGTGATCTCGAACGGGACGGGCTTCTGGGCGCTGTGCGGGTGCTCGGAGCCGGCGTAGACCTTGAGGTGGGTCAGCTGCTCACGACCGAGCGTGGTGTGCGGGAGCATGCCGCGGACGGCCTTCTCCACGGCCTTGGCCGGGCTCTTGGCGAGCAGCTCGGTGTAGGAGGTGCTCTTGAGGCCGCCCGGGAAGCCGGAGTGGCGGTAGGCCTTCTTCTGCTCGAGCTTGGCGCCGGTGAGGGCGACCTTCTCGGCGTTGATGATGATGACGAAGTCGCCACCGTCAACGTGCGGGGCGAACGTGGTCTTGTGCTTGCCGCGCAAGAGGATCGCGGTCTGGCTCGCCAGGCGACCCAGGACGATGTCCGTGGCGTCGATGACGTGCCAGGTGCGAGTGACCTCGGCCGGCTTCGGGGTGAAGGTGCGCAAAGTTCTGAACCTTTACATCGGTCATGTCGGGAAATGCGGTGGTCATGAGGAACTGCGATGGTTCGGTATGCCGTGTGCGCCCGAGGCGCACGGACCGCTGGGCGGTCCGGGGTGTCGCCTTTCGAGGGCGCACGGCACAACAGTGCTCAAGTTTACGGGCAACGCGCTGTGCACCCAAATCGCCTCTGACAGCCCAGAAAACAGCCCCTGACCTGCGGCGATACCCATGCACATTTTCCTTGCACACTACTTGTGCAAACGAACTGTGCAAAGGTATTGTGCACGCATGGCCACCTCCACCACGAAGATCGGCGACCTGACCGGCCTTCGGCTCGACGCCGCCGCGCTCAAGGTCCTCGCCCACCCCCTGCGGTCACGACTGCTGAGCGCACTGCGCGTCGACGGCCCGGCGACCGCCACCGACCTCGCCACCCGGCTCTCGACCAACTCGGGGGCGACGTCCTACCACCTGCGCAAGCTCGAGTCGGTGGGCCTCGTCTCGGACACCGGCGAGGGTGAGGGCAAGCGACGGCTCTGGCAGGCGGCCACCGACTTCCACACCTGGGAGGCGAGCGACTTCGCCGGCGACGAGGACTCCGAGACGGCGCTCAACTGGCTGGTGCGCGACTACGCCCGCCACTTCGCCCAGCAGTTCGAGCGCTGGCTCGACGTCCAGGAGACCTGGCCCCTCGAGTGGCGGGACGCGGCGGGGATGAGCGACAACTTCGTCGTCGCCACCCCCGAGCAGGTGGAGCAGCTGAAGGTCGAGCTCGACGAGCTCCTCCTCAAGTACCGCCGCGTGGGGCAGGGCAACCCGAAAGCACGGCGGCTGGCCGTCTACAGCGCCATCTACCCGCTGGACCTCGACCGGGTCCCGACCGGCAAGGACATGTCGTGACCGCCCTCTCCCCCACAGCCGCCAAGCGGGTCTTCCTGATCCTCAGCACGACCCGGTGGCTCCCCGTCGGTTTCGTGGTCGGCATCTTCACCCTCGTCGCCCGCGAGCGCGGCCTCACCATCCAGCAGATCACGCTCTACATGACCGCGCAGGGGATCATGGTCTTCCTGCTCGAGCTGCCGACGAGCGGCTTCGCCGATGCGCTCGGCAGACGTCCGCTCCTGCTGGTCGCCGGGGTGGTCAACATCGGCGCCGGCGTGGCCTTCCTCTTCGCCCAGTCCTTCTGGCAGTTCGCCCTGTCGGCCGGCCTGATGGGGGTCTACCGGGCGCTGGACTCCGGGCCCCTCGAGGCCTGGTACGTCGACACGGTTCACGAGCGCGAACCAGGGGCCGACGTCCACCGCGCCATGTCTGCCCAGGGCGTGCTGGTCGGGATCGGCATGGGTGGCGGTGCACTCGTGTCGGGTGCATTGGTCGCCTGGCACCCGTTCCGCGACTCGAGCGCGCTGCTCCTGCCGATCCAGGTCTTCGTGGCCTTGTGCGTCGTGCACCTGGTCGCCACCGTCGTGCTGCTGCGCGAGACCCCGCGCAGCGACAGCAGGATGCGGGCCCGGCTGGCCGACTCGGTCCGTGAGACGCCCGTGGTGGTGCGCGACGGCGTCCGCCTGGTGACCCGCAACCGCGTGTTGGCCGGGCTGGTCACGGTCGAGCTCTTCTGGGTCATCGGGATGATGGCCTACGAGACGCTGATGCCCCTGCGCCTGTCCGACCTCCTCGGCTCGGAGGCCAGGGCCGGAGCGTGGATGGGCCCGGCGGCGGCGGGAGGCTGGGCGCTGTTCTCGGTCGGGTCGTGGCTCGGCGGCCGCGCCGCCGACCGCTTCGGGCTGGTGCAGGCCGCCGTGCTCGGTCGCGTGCTCAACGGCCTCGGCGTCGTGGCGATGGGCCTGGTCCTCGGACCTGCCGCCCTGATCGCGGCCTACCTCGTGACCTACTCGCTGCACGGGGCTGCCAGTCCCGCGTACATGGGCCTGATGCACCGCGAGGCGAGCGCGAAGAACCGAGCGACGATCCTGTCCCTGGGCTCCCTCGTCATGCAGGCGGGCGGCGCTGTCGCGGGTCCCCTGCTCGGCCTCCTGGCTGCGCGCACGTCGATCGCCACGGCGATGGTCGTCGCGGGGGCCATCAGCACCCTGGGCTTCGTCTGCTTCCTCCCGGCCTGGCGCCGGCGGCACGCCCAGCCGGTCGAGGGGCGCGACGTGGAGGAGCGCGAGGTGGAGGGGCTCGACGTGGAGGAGCTCGAGGTGGGACAGCGCGAGGTCGAGGACGCCGCCACCACCCAGTGAGCCGGCAGGGTCGCCAGCACGGGAGAGGATGGGGCATGCGCAGGTTCCTGCTCGGTCTCCTCACCGGACTGCTGGCCGCTGCCCTCCTCCTCGCGGCAGGGGTTGCGGCCCTGGTGCTGTCCGTCCCTCACGACGACCCGCCACCGAGCCCGCCGCCCGTGGCGATCCCCGGCGCGCCGACGCGGCTCGGACAGGGACAGACCTGGCTGTCGACAGTCGCCCTCGACAGCGCCGCCGTCCTCACGGCTGACGGCCCGCTCACCGACGTGCGCGCGACAGGGCGCGAGGTGAGCCTCACCGAGCGGGGCCTCACCGCGGGCAGCCTGACCATCGACGCCGTCCTCCCCTTCGCGTCCGCCGGCGCGCAGGTGGGCGACGGCGTGGTGCTGTATGCCGCGGGGTCGGGCCACGCGGGCCTGCGCCGGACCGTGACGTTGCTGGGTCGCGACGTACCGGTGACCGCGACGGGCACCGTGCGCGCCGAGGACGGCCTGCTCGTGATCGAGCCGGAGACGGTGGACCTGGGTGGCCCGGACCTCCTCAACACCGCGGCCTCGGCTGCCGTGCGACGCCTCGTGACCGTCCGTCAGCAGGTCGAGGGACTGCCCCAGGGCATGCGCCTGACCAGCGTCGAGGTGGTCGCGGGAGGCTTCCGCGTGCACCTCGAAGGCCGTCGCATCGCGTTGGTCAGCTAGCCCCTCACTCGCTCGTCACCGTCGTGAGGTGCGACACCGAGTCGAAGCTGAAGGTCGTCGTCGCGCCGGCAGCAGGCACGGTCAGTGCGATGTTGGCCGCACCACCGCCGTCCCCGTAGCTCTCGGCGAACGACAGCCCGTAGGCCACCTTGAACTCGTAGTCGCCGGCGGGGATCAGCTTCGTGGACCACGTGAAGACACCGTCACCGTCCTTGTCCTGCAACCACGGTCGCATGCAGGCGGGCTGCCAGTCGGCGGAGCAGCCGAGCTCGGACTGGAAGGTGCCCGGCGCCGTGACGATCAGCCCCTGCTCGTCGGACGTCGCCCAGTGGGTCGTGGGGTCGTAGTAGAAGGTCACCTTGCCGTCGTCGGTGTCGTAGGAGATGTTCGCGCCGTCGCGAATCCCCTTGTCGCCGTAGTTCTCCGCCCAGCCGCCGTCGAGAGCGGCCTTGTAGGAGTAGGACCCTGCGGGGAGGGTGAAGGCCTTCTTCCAGATGCCGTCGTTGGGGTCGAACGCCAGCATGGCCTGGGTGCACGCAGGCATCCAGTCCTCCGAGCAACCCATCTCGGAGTTGTGCGTGCCGGCCACAGTGACGCTGGTCGGCTGCGTGGCAGGCCGGTCACCGTTGTCGATCACCGGCTGGGGCGGGTTCGCGACCACAGCCCAGGTGGAGTCGGCGGCGACCCGGCCAGCGGCGTCCTTGGTGACGGCGCGGTACTCGAGGTAGGTGTCGACCGGGAAGCCCGAGACGTCGTGGAACACGCGGAACGGAGCGTTGTCGTCGGTGCCCAGGGTCGTCCAGGTCGACGTCCCGACCGGCCGGTAGAGGAAGGTCGTCTGGGCGAAGGTGCTGGCCTGGACCTTCGCCGTGATCTCGGCGCGGCCGTAGATGCCGTGGCCTCCGTCGGCGCCGACCACCTCGGCCTGGACGGTCGGGACCGCGCCGGAGGTGGCGATGGCCTTGTTGGCCCGCCACACGCTCACCGTGAGCGGCGGGACGGTGACGGTGACCGACCCGTCAGCCTTCGGCTTCGTCGCGGTGTCGGTGCCGAACACCGGCGTGAACACCACCCCGTTGCCCTTGCTCCACGTCGGGAACGTGGCCGTGGAAGCCTTGGTGTCGTTGTTGGCCGCGACCACGTACTCGACCTTCTGCCCCGCGTCGATGCGGGACACCGCGAAGATTCCGGCACCGTCGGCGGCATACCTGTTGATCTGGGCACCGTCGGCGAGCGCAGGGTGCTTGGCCCGGACCTGGGACAGTGCCGCGATGTGCTGGTAGATCGGGTTGGTGGTGCCGTACCGGTCCATCGAGCCGTCGGGGCCGCCGAGCACCGTCTCGTTGTTGTAGAGGGCGACCTTGCTCGCGAACATGTCCTCGCGCGCGGCCTGGTCACCACCGGTGCTCACGAAGCCCTGCTCGTCGCCGTAGTAGGTGACCGGGTTGCCACGTGTCGTGAACATGAGCGAGTCCGCGAACTGGACCCGCTTGAGGTGCTCGGCCTCGGTGGTCGCCGAGTCCTTGAGGAACATCGCGACGCGGCCCATGTCGTGGTTCCCGAGGAACGTCGGCAGCTGGTAGGCGTTGCTGTCGGCGTCGGTGTACCAGTCGTCCTTGGCGAAGAAGTCGGCCAAGGTCTTGGCGGGCCGGCCCTTGGCGAAGTCGACGCCCTGCTGCTGGAACCCGAAGTCGAGGGTGGCCTGGAGCTTGCCGGCCGTCGTGTACTCGGACATGACCGCGGGGTTTCCGTCGAAGACCTCGCCGAAGGCGAAGAAGTCCTGCTTCCCGGCCTGCTTGGCATGGCCGAGGATGTCGGGGATGAACTTCTGCCAGAACTCGAGGTTCACGTGCTTGACGGTGTCGATGCGGAACCCGTCGATGCCGAAGTCGACCCACTTCTTGTAGATGTCGCCCATGCCCTTGACGACCTCGGGGCGCTCGGTGAACAGGTCGTCCAGTCCCGAGAAGTCGCCGTAGGTCGAGGACTCGCCGGCAAAGGTCGAGTCACCTCGGTTGTGGTACATCAGCGGGTTGTTCAGCCACGCCGGGACCTTGGCGGTGTCGCCGCCCGGGTGGAAGAAGGGCACGTACGGGAACGACGTGGCCGGGTTCATCTCCGGGAACGCCTTGTCGATGTAGGCACGGTCGTCGAAGGTCGTGCCCGAGGCGTCCTTGTAGGGGAACCTGCCCTTGGACCGGTAGGTGTACTTGCCGCCCTCGTAGTCGATGACGTCGGCCGTGTGGTTCGTGATGATGTCGAAGAAGACCTTCATGCCCTTGGCATGGGCCGCGGCGATCAGCGACGTCATGTCGGCGTTGGTTCCCAGGTGCGGGTCGATCTGCGTGAAGTCGGTGACCCAGTAGCCGTGGTACCCGGCGCTCTCCTGCCCCGGGCCGCCCTGCACCGCCTTGTTCTTGAAGCTCGGCGTCAGCCAGATCGCTGTGGTGCCAAGGCCTTTGATGTAGTCGAGCTTGCTCTCGACGCCCTTGAGGTCGCCACCGTGGTAGAAGCCCTTGGCGGTCGGGTCCAGACCCGTCGTCAAGGGTCCACCCGTCAACCCTCCGGCGTCGTTGGCCGTCGAGGCGTTGGCGAACCGGTCGGCCATGACGAAGTAGAAGCGCTCACGCGTCAGGGAGGAGCGCAAGGAGCTCTTCGCGTATGCCGCGTCGGCGGCCGTCGTGCCCCCGGCCAGGTCCGCGGGGGCGAAGGAGACCACGTGGCTCGTGTCGTCGTAGCTGAACGCCACCCGCATCGGGCTGAGCAGCTTGAGCGAGAGGTTCGCCCCGTCGGGCTTGCCGTCCACCCCGTAGTTGACCGCCCACGAGTCGTTGATGGCGACCTTGAAGGCCCACGTCCCCGCTGGCACGGTGAAGGTGCTCGCATAGGTGGCAGTGGTGCCGACCCGGGCCAGCTTGGAGGCGTCGCACGGAGGCGACCAGTCCTCGAAGCAGCCGAGCTCGGTCTGCAGGTCTCCGACGAGGGTGACCGTTGCGGTCGGTGGCACCGCCACCGCGGGAGACCCCGACACCACCCCCGAACCGATCGCGAGGGCTGCACCCAGCAGCACGGCATACAGACGGCGTGGACCTGGCATGTGATGCTCCTCCGAGGTCGCGGCGCGACTCCTTCGGCGCGCTGCGGTGCCTCGCACGCTAGCTGCGAAAACCTTTACACGCATCCCCACGGTGACGCTCCGTGGGGGCCGGTTCAGCGGGCGCGGACGACCCGGCCCTCGTCCCAGACCGGTTCGTCCGATTCGTACACCCGCCCGTCGGCACCGAAGACCAGGAACCGGTCGAAGCCACGGGCGAACCATCGGTCGTGGGTGACGGCGATGACGGTCCCCTCGAACGCCTCGAGCCCCTCCTCGAGGGCCTCGGCCGAGTGCAGGTCGAGGTTGTCGGTCGGCTCGTCGAGCAGCAGGCAGGTCGCGCCGGACAGCTCGAGGAGCAGGATCTGGAACCTCGCCTGCTGGCCGCCCGAGAGCGACTCGAAGGTTTGCTCGCTGGCGCGGGCCAGACCGTACCGGTCGAGAACCCGGGCCGCCTCCTCGCGGGGACGTCCGGTGCGGTGCTCGTCGCCGCGGTGCAGGATCTCGAGCAGGGTCCGGCCGACGAGGGCCGGCTGCTCGTGGGTCTGGGCGAACCAGCCGGGCCGCACCCTCGAGCCCAGCCGCAGGCGACCCGTGTGCGTCACCGACACCGGCTGGATGTCGCCGACCGGGCGGTGCTCGGCGTCCGGATCGCTCCCGCCGGCGGCCACGAGGCGCAGGAAGTGCGACTTGCCCGAGCCGTTGCTGCCCAGGACCGCGACCCTCTCGCCGAACCAGATCTCGAGGTCGAACGGCTTCATCAGGCCGGTCAGCTCGAGCCGCTCGGCGATGACGGCTCGCTTCGCGGTGCGACCACCCTTGAGCCGCATGTTGACGTTCTGGCGCAGGGGCGTCTCCTGCGGGGGCCCGACCTCCTCGAACTTGCGCAGGCGCGTCTGGGCGGCGTGGTAGCGCGGCGCCATCCCGTCGTTGTACTTGGCCTTGACCTTGAGCATCTGCACCAGGTCCTTGATCTTCTGTTGCTCCTCGTCCCAGCGCCGACGCAGCTCCTCGAGGCGTGAGTTCCGGTCCTCGCGGGCCTGGTGGTAGGTCGCGAACCGGCCCGGGTGGACCCACAGGGTCGAACCGGCCCCGCCTGGTTCGAGGGTGGCGACCCTCGTCGCCACGCGGTTGAGCAGCTCCCTGTCGTGGCTGACGAACAGCACGGTCTTCGGCGAGGCGATGAGCTGGTCCTCCAGCCACCGCTTGGCCGGCACGTCGAGGTAGTTGTCCGGCTCGTCGAGCAGCAGCACCTCCTCGGGGCCGCGCAGCAGCGCCTCGAGGACGACCCGCTTCTGCTCTCCACCTGACAGGGTGGTGACCTTGCGCCACTGGGCCTTGTCGAACGGCATACCAAGGGCTGCGACGGTGCAGACGTCCCACAGCGTCTCGTAGTCGTAGCCGCCCACGTCGCCCCACGCCACCAGTGCGTGGGCGTAGGCCATCTGGTCGGCCTCGCTGTCACGCTCCATCATCAGCAGCTCGGTGCGGTCGATCTCGGCCGCAGCCTCGCGCACCGGCGCCGGCGCCACGGAGAGCAGCAGGTCACGCACCGTCGACTCGTCGCGCACCTGGCCGACGAACTGGCGCATCACGCCGAGGCCCCCGGAGCGGGTCACCGCCCCCTCGTGGGCCACCAGGTCCCCGGCGATGATCCGTCCGAGCGTCGTCTTTCCCGTGCCGTTGGGACCGATGAGCGCGACCTTGGCACCCTCTCCCACCCTCAGCGAGACGTCGCTGAGCAGCGGCCTGCCGTCGGGCAGGGTGAAGTTCACGGTGTTGATGTCGAGGTGTCCCACGGGGTCAAGGGTGCTCTACGCGGCCACCGCACGTCATCTCAGTTGTCTGGCTGGGCGAACCAGCACAAAGGGACTAGACGACCTTAAAGGCTTGGCCAAGTTGGTCAGGGGCACTGCGGCCGGCCCCCGATGATGGGCGAGGTCGTCGAAAGGACAACGTGTGCCACGCCCCGCATCTCCCCTCCGCCTCATGGCTAAGGTCGCCCTCGTGGCGATCGTCGGTGCCGTCGGTGTGACGGTGGCAGGTCAGGCAATGGCTGCCCCGCTGACCGCGGTCGACCGCTCGGGTCGCCCTGCGGCCGCACGAGCCATGTGGGTCTGGGACACCTCCGACCCACAGGCGGTCGTCACCCTCGCGACGGCCCGCAGGATCGGCCAGCTGTATGCCGCCGTGCCCCCGCACGTGGACACCTCGCCGAAGCTCGCCGAGCTGCAGCAGCTCGTCGCCCTGGCCGACGCGGCCGGCTTGCGCGTCGACGCCCTCGGCGGCGACCCGGGATGGGTCGACAACCCGGCGTGGGTGGTCACCAACTGGCTGCGACCGACGCTCGCGACCGGACTGTTCACGGGTCTCCACGTCGACATCGAGCCCTACACGACCCCCGCCTGGACGAAGAACCGCAAGGCCGTCATCACGAAGTACCTCGCCACCCTCGACACCCTGCGCACCGCCGCGGCGGGCACGGCGATCGAGGCGGACATCCCCTTCTGGTTCGACGAGGTCGCCGCGAACGGCTCGACGCTGGACCGCGAGATCATGCGACGCACCGATGCGGTCGCCGTGATGGCCTACCGCAACCACGCCGACGGACCGGACGGCACGATCGCCCTGGCCTCGGCCGAGGTGGCGGCGGGCGCCCAGCTCGGCCGCCCGGTGCGGATCGGCCAGGAGACGAACGTCCTGGGCGTCGACCCCACCGAGGTCAAGCAGACCTTCGCCGGGATGACCCGCACCCAGATGGAGGTCCAGCTGGCTGCGGTCACGGCGGCCTTCTCGACGTCGCCCACCTTCGCCGGTCTGGCGATCCACGACTCACGCGGCTACGCGTCCCTGGCTCCCTGAGCCCCGGGGCGAGCCGGCCTGCTCCCGCGTGGCTGGCTCGCCCCCGCACCCTCACCCTCACCTGGCGAACCGCACGCGACAGGGGCCCCTCAGGGGTCGCCGCTGAGCAGCATCCGACACCACAGGTCGTCAAGGTGGGCGGCGTAGCGCTGCGCCGACCAGCCGCGTGAGTCCAGGAGCAGCCAGTACTCCGGCCCGTTGGTCGACCAGACGATGTCGGCGACCTCGCGGTCGGTCAGGTCGGCCCGCAGGTGACCGGTCGACCGGAGGTCCGCGGCGAAGAGCAGCATGTTCGCTGCCCTCCGCTCCACGAGCCGGTCCCACGCCTGCGCGCACTTCTCGTCGGCGTCGCCCGCGCGACGCAAGGCGTCGATGAGCGGCGCCGTCCGCGGCATCAGCCGACCGAGCGACGCGGCATACACGGCGATCTTGGCCCGGCCCGACGGCGCAGCCCGCACCGCGCGGACGTAGTCGCGCTGCTCTGCCGGGATCGGCTCGTCGGAGGAACCCAGCACCATGTCGATCACCGCCACCATCAGCTCGGGCTTGCGCCCGACGCTGGCGTACACGGTGTCGACCGACACCCCTGCACGGGCGGCGATCTGAGCCACCGTCGTGGCGGCATACCCGTTGTCCGACAACAGGTCTCGCGCCGCCGCCAGTACCTCGCGGCGGGTGCGGGCAGCCCGCTCGGCGCGGACGGGCGAGGTGTAGCGCCGAGGCTTGACGGAGTCGCTCATCGGGCATACCTTACCAATATTCGCCCGAATCCGTTTCGGATGAATATTCGGGAGGAAACCCCATGACCGAGAAGTCGACGCCCGCCACGGCCCCCACCGCCACCGCTACCGCCACTGCCACTGCCACCGCCACCGAGCGCGACGACGAGGCCATGCCACAACCCCGGGCGGTCTTCCGGCGCCAGGGAGATGCGCGCGGCACCTGGGCCATGGGCTCGCTATTCGAGCACCTGCTGACGGCGCAGGAGTCCGGGGGCAAGCTCGGCGTTGCCCTGGTCACCCAGCCTCCGGGCATCGCGACACCCCTGCACCGCCACCACCGTGAGGCGGAGGCGTTCTACCTCCTGGACGGCAGCATGACCTACCGCGCGGGGGACGAGGTCTTCCACCTGACCGAGGGTGACTTCATCTGGTTGCCGCCGATGCTCCCCCACGCTTTCCGCGTCACGGGCGACCGGCCGGTGCGCTTCCTCGGGCTGGCCGACCCCGGTCACCTCTTCGGCCTCTACGACGAGGTCGGCCTGCCGGCCGGCGAGCTCCGCCTGCCGGGCGCTGACGGGCGACCCATGGCGGAGGAGATCCCGCGCTGGAACGCCGTCGGGCCGAAGTACGGACTCGAGGTGGTCGGGCCGCCGCTGCCCGAGGACGCCTGAGCCAAACCCGAGTGCGCGGGTCAGTCGAGGGTTCGCCTGACCCGCGACTCCCTGGCGCGGACAGCCAGCCCCGGGTCGTCGGGATAGACGACCTCCTCGAGCGAGAGACCGTGCGGCGGCATCACCACGACAGCGGCGTCCCGGACCGCCGCCCGCATCACCTCGGCCGGCCAGTCCACCGGGCGGCGTCCCTCGCCCACCGGCACCACGGCCCCCACCAGTGAGCGCACCATGGAGTGGCAGAACGCGTCAGCCACCACCGTCGCCTCGAGCGTGCCGTCGTCGGCTCGCCGCCACGAGTAGTCGAGCAGGGTCCGCACCGTGGTCGCGCCTTCCCGCCTCTTGCAGAACGCCCCGAAGTCGTTCAGCCCCAACAGCTTCTGTGCCGCCGCGTGCATGGCGTCGACGTCGAGGGTGCGCTTGGTGACAACCGTGTCGCGGCGACGAAGCGGGTCCGCCAGCTCCGGTCGGTCGGCCAGTCGGTAGAGGTACCGCCGCTGCAGCGCCGAGAACCGCGCGTCGAAACCCTCGGCGGCGACGGCCACTGCCCGCATGCCGATGTCGATCGGGAGTATGCCGCGCAGCCGGCTCAACGCCGCCTCCTCGGGAGTGCGGGTCGAGCGACCTGGCAGCTGCGCCCAGCCGGCCGGCTCCGGGTCGAGGTGTGCCACCTGACCGCGCGCGTGGACCCCGGCATCCGTGCGCCCAGCGACGGTCAGCCGCACCGGCTCCTCGGCGCGCAGGATGGTGCTCAGGGCAGCGGACAGCACGCCTTCCACGGTGCGCAGGCCCGGCTGGGCCGCCCATCCGGAGAAGTCGGTGCCGTCGTAGCCGAAGTCGAGCCGGATCCGCAGGGGCGCAGTCGTCGGCTCCCCCTGCTGCTCGTCCATACGTCAAAGCCTAGCCACGCGCGAGGGTTGGCCCCCGCCTGACCTGACGTCTGCCAGAGTGGCCGAGTGAGGAGTGCCACCGCCCCGCTGCCGACCACCGCCGCGCTGCCCCGACACCGCGCAGCGGTCGCCGCCGCCTTTGCCGTGCAGGGCCTGCTGTTCATCTCGCTGACGACGCGGCTGCCGAGGTTCCAGACCATCTGGGACCTCTCGGAGCTGTTCGTCTCGGGCCTGCTGCTCATGGTGGTGCTGCTCGCCGGCGCTGGGTCCGCCCTCGCCGAGCTGGCGGCCACCCGCATGGGCAGCGCCGGCACGCTGCGGGCCGGGTTCGCCCTGCAGGCAGTGGGCCTGGGTGCTGTCGCGGTGGCGCCGCAGCGTGCCGTCTTCGTGGCGGGCCTGGCGGTCTACGGCCTGGGGCTGGGAGCGGTCGACGCGGCCTCCAACATGCAGGCGGTGGCGGTGGAGCACCGCTACGGCCGCACCATCCTGCCGTCCTTCCACGGCGCCTGGACCGCGGGCGGGATCGTGGCGACGCTCGTCACGATCGCCGTGACCCGACTCGGACTGGTCACCGGCCTGCTGCCGCTCTGTGTGCTCGCCCTCGGACTGCTCGCGGCACCCCTGCTGCCCACGAGTGCCGACGCCCCCGCCACTGCCTCGGACAGCCCCGCCCTCGAGGTGCCCTGGCGCAAGATAGCCCTGCTCGGCGCCGCGATGGTCCTCTTCTACATGGTCGACACGGCAGCCACCACGTGGGGGCCGGTCTTCCTCAAGTCGGTGCACGATGCCCCTGACTGGTTGCTCCCCCTCGCGACCCTTCCCTACCTCGTGGCGAGCCTTGGCACTCGGCTCGCCGGCGACGCCGCGGTGGCCAGGGTCGGGGCGGTGCCGCTGCTGCGGATCGGTGCACTCGTCGCCTGCGCGGCGCTGGCCGTCATCGTCTTCTCGCCGTCGTGGCCCGTCGCCGTGCTGGGCTTCACCGTGCTCGGCGGCTCGGTGGCGGTGATCGCTCCCCTGTCCTTCTCCGCGGCGGCAGTCGTGGCCGGCGGTGGGCTCGACCCCGAGGCGCGCCGCGCGCGGGTGGACGCGGTCATCGCCCGGTTCAACCAGTTCAACTACGTCGGCGGCCTGCTCGGCGCGGTCCTCACCGGCGTCGTCGGCTCCGACTCCCTGCGGCCGGGTTTCGCCGTGCCGATGGTCCTGATCCTGGCCATCCTCCCGCTCGCCGGCGCCTTCCGCGCAGAGCCGGCCCCCCGGCATACCTGACGCGGTCGACGGCAGTCCTGACGCGCAGGACGCCCGCACTTGTTGCCACACGCACGTCACCAGACCCCCGAAACAGCCCCTCCGTGACCGCCACCCAGCAACAAGTCACAGGACGCCCGCACTTGTTGCCGGACGCACGTCACCAGGCCCCCGAAAAAGCCCCTCCGTGACCGCCGTCTGGCAACACGTCGCAGAGCGCCCGCACTTGTTGCCCCACGCACGTCACCAGACCCCCGAAACAGCCCCTCCGGGACCGCCACCTGGCAACAAGTCGCAGGACGCCCGCACTTGTTGCCGGACGCTCGTCAACGGACCCCCGAAACAGCCCCTCCGTGACCGCCGTCGGGCAACAAGTCACACGAGAAGCGGGCCGCCCACCCCGAAGGGTGGACGGCCCGCACGTGCTGCAGCGGCCTGGGTCAGGCGCCGGCCTTCGTGAAGCCAGCGCCCTCGGCGTCGGCAGCAGACTTGAACCAGAACTCGGCCACCGTCTGGTCGAACCACTGACCGTCGGCCTCGTGGTACTTGCCGGAGTCGGCGTTGCCCTTGACGGTGTACTCCGCGTCGGGGGACGAGCCGTCCTCGTTGGCGGCGACGGCGCCGGCCGGGACCTCCTTGGCCGAAGCCTCGGTGGTCTCGGTCGCCTCGGTGGTCTCCTCGGCCTCGACCTTGGCCTCGTCCTCCGCAGCCTTGGTCTCGGCAGCAGCCTCCTTGGCCTCGGCCTGCTTGGCGGAGCGCTTGGTGGCGGCCTCCGCCTCCTTGACGGTCGCCTTCTTGGCCATCGGCTCGCGGACGAGCTCGATCACGGCCATGGGGGCGTTGTCACCCTTGCGGGCGCCGATCTTGGTGATACGGGTGTATCCGCCGGGACGCTCGGCCATGTCGGGCGCGATCTCGGTGAAGAGACGGTGCACGACACCCTTGTCGGAGATGACCGACAGGACGCGACGACGGGCGTGCAGGTCACCGCGCTTGGCGAACGTCACGAGACGCTCGGCCAGCGGGCGCAGGCGCTTGGCCTTGGCCTCGGTGGTGGTGATCGAGTCGTGCTCGAACAGCGACTGCGCCAGGTTGGCCAGGATCAGTCGCTCGTGGGCCGGACCGCCGCCGAGACGGGGACCCTTGGTGGGGGTAGGCATGGTTCAGGTTCTCCTTGGTGTGCGAGGGGCGGATGGTCTCCCGCCCGCCCCTCAGCGGCGGTTGGTCAGAGCTGCTCGTCTTCGGCCAGCGAACGGCCGTCGTCAGCGAAGTCGTCGTCGTAGTCGCCGTAGTTGTCAGCGATCGCGCTCGGGTCGAACCCGGGCGGGCTGTCCTTGAGCGCCAGACCCATGCCGACGAGCTTGGCCTTGACCTCGTCGATCGACTTCGCACCGAAGTTGCGGATGTCGAGCAGGTCCGCCTCGCTGCGACCCACGAGCTCACCCACGGTGTGGATGCCCTCACGCTTGAGGCAGTTGTAGGACCGGACGGTGAGGTCGAGGTCCTCGATCGGCAGCGCCAGGTCGGCGGCCAGGGCGGCGTCGGTCGGGGACGGGCCCATGTCGATGCCCTCGGCCTCGACGTTGAGCTCACGGGCCAGCCCGAACAGCTCGACCAGCGTCTTGCCGGCCGAAGCCATGGCGTCACGCGGAGCCATCGAGTTCTTGGTCTCGACGTCGACGATGAGCTTGTCGAAGTCGGTGCGCTGCTCGACACGGGTGGCCTCGACCTTGTAGGTCACGGCCAGCACGGGCGAGTAGATGGAGTCGACCGGGATGCGGCCGATCTCCTGGTCACCGGACTTGTTCTGGTTGGCCGAGACGTAGCCGCGACCGCGCTCGACGGTCAGCTCCATCTCGATCTTGCCCTTGCCGTTGAGCGTGGCGATGTGCAGGTCGGGGTTGTGCACCTCGACCCCGGCCGGCGGCGCGATGTCCGCGGCGGTGACGGCGCCCGCACCCTGCTTGCGCAGGTACATGACGACCGGCTCGTCGTGCTCCGAGGAGACGACCAGGCCCTTGATGTTGAGGATGATCTCGGTGACGTCTTCCTTGACCCCGGGGATCGTGGAGAACTCGTGCAGCACACCGTCGATGCGGATGCTGGTCACGGCTGCGCCGGGGATGCTCGACAGGAGCGTGCGGCGCATGGAGTTGCCGAGCGTGTAGCCGAAGCCGGGCTCGAGGGGCTCGATGACGAAGCGGCTGCGGTTGTCTGCAACCACGTCTTCGCTGAGGGATGGGCGCTGTGCAATGAGCACGGGTATTTCCTTCCTCGTCGGCGACCGCTATATGACGCCGATGATGTGCCGGTCCGACCGGCTGCCGTGGTTGCCTCTGTCTGCGACCACAGCCGAAGGCGAGGTATGCCGCGTGGTCACCCACGCGGCATACCTCCTGCCGTCAGTTCTTGGAGTAGAGCTCGACGATCAGCTGCTCCGTGAGGATCGTGTCGATCTGCGCACGCTCCGGGAGCTGGTGGATCATGATCTGCAGCGTGCCCGGGACGACCTGGAGCCAGGCCGGGGTGGGGCGCTCACCGAAGGTCTGGCGAGCCAGCTCGATCGGGAAGGTGTTCACGGACTGCTTGCGAACGGTGATGATGTCGTACTGCTCGACGCGGTAGGACGGAACGTCCACGCGCACGCCGTTGACCTCGAAGTGGCCGTGCGTGACGAGCTGGCGAGCCGCACGACGGGTGCGGGCCAGGCCGGCGCGGTAGACCACGTTGTCCAGGCGGGACTCGAGGATCTGCAGCAGGGTCTCACCGGTCTTACCAGAACGCCGTGAGGCCTCCTTGTAGTAACCGCGGAACTGCTTCTCCATGACGCCGTAGGTGAAGCGAGCCTTCTGCTTCTCCTGCAGCTGGGTGAGGTACTCCTTCTCCTGCATCCGACGACGGCCGTGCTGGCCGGGCGGGAAGGGACGGAGCTCGAAGTTCTTGTCGCCGCCGACGAGGTCGACCTTGAGGCGACGCGACTTCTTGGTGATGGGGCCGGTGTAACGAGCCATGAGTTTTCTCTATCTCCCTGTTCTTTACCGACGGCTCAGACGCGGCGGCGCTTGGGCGGGCGGACACCGTTGTGCGGCGAGGGGGTGACGTCGCTGATCGCACCGACCTCGAGGCCGGTCGCAGTCAGGGAGCGGATGGCGGTCTCGCGGCCAGAACCCGGACCCTTGACGAAGACATCGACCTTGCGCATGCCGTGCTCCATCGCGCGGCGGGCGGCAGCCTCGGCGGCCATCTGCGCAGCGAACGGGGTGGACTTGCGTGAACCCTTGAAGCCGACCTGGCCGGCGGAGGCCCAGGCAATGACGGCGCCGGTGGGGTCCGTGATCGAGATGATGGTGTTGTTGAAGGTGCTCTTGATGTGAGCGTGCCCGTGGGCGATGTTCTTCTTTTCCTTGCGGCGCACCTTCTTGGCGCCGGCAGTGCGAGCCTTGGGAGGCATTACTTACCAACCTTCTTCTTGCCGGCGACGGTGCGCTTCGGGCCCTTGCGGGTGCGCGCGTTGGTCTTGGTGCGCTGTCCACGCACGGGCAGGCCGCGGCGGTGGCGGATGCCCTCGTAGGAACCGATCTCGACCTTGCGGCGGATGTCGGCGGCGATCTCGCGACGGAGGTCACCCTCGATCTTGACGTTCGCCTCGAGGAAGTCACGGAGCTGGACCAGCTCGGTGTCGGTCAGGTCGCGGACGCGGGTGTTCGGGTTGACACCCGTGGCAGCCAGCGCCTGCTGGGAGCGGGTACGACCCACTCCGAAGATGTAGGTGAGAGCGATCTCGACGCGCTTCTCGCGTGGGAGATCAACACCAACAAGACGTGCCATCTTGTGTGTTTCCTTTGTTTCACCGGAGGTCTGGAGCAGTACCGTTCCGGGCTTGGTCCCGAAGCTTTCCTCGGGGCACCGGTCCTCGGCCTCCGGGCCGGGGGTGACGTCCTGGGCTGCGTCGACGACGCTGCCTCCAGGGGCCGGGTACTGCGGTCAATTCACTTGTGCGCTTCTCGAAGAGATGCGAGTCGTGCTCAGGCGAGACCCGTTTCGGGGTCTCGCGGTACTTCTGGTCAGCCCTGGCGCTGCTTGTGGCGCAGGTTCTCGCAGATCACCATGACCCGGCCGTGACGGCGGATCACCTTGCACTTGTCGCAGATCTTCTTGACGCTCGGCTGAACCTTCATAGCCTCTGCTTCGCCTCGATCTGGCACTGCCGGTCCGGATGGGCCAGCAGGTCTAACGGGTGGTGCGTCTAGCGGTAGCGGAAGACGATCCGGCCACGGGTCAGGTCGTACGGGCTGAGCTCCACCACCACGCGGTCCTCGGGGAGGATCCGGATGTAGTGCTGGCGCATCTTGCCCGAGATGTGAGCGAGAACCTTGTGACCGTTCGTGAGCTCGACCCGGAACATCGCGTTCGGGAGAGCCTCGACGATCGTGCCCTCGATCTCGATGACACCGTCCTTCTTGGCCATATCCTCCACAATCTGTTGCGTGGTGCCCCCTGCTGGGGCGCGCACACGAATACGGCGCGCGAGGTCGCGCACCGACAGACGAGTCTACGCCAGGACGCGCTGAGCACGAAATCGTGCTCCGGACCGCCGCCCGCAGGAGGTCAGCCCAGGGGTGCGTATGCCGCGCCGGCGGCTTCCAGCCGCTCCTTGCCACCGTCGAGGGCGGTGAGCACCCACAGCCCGTCGTCGGTGACCGCCACGGTGTTCTCCCAGTGCGCGGCACGGGAGGAGTCGGTGGTCACTACCGTCCAGTCGTCCTGGAGCACCCGGGTCTCGGCGGACCCGAGCGTCACCATCGGCTCGATCGCCACCGTCACCCCCGAGCGCACCGTGGGGCCCTTGTCGCGAACGCGGTAGTTCGGCACCTGCGGGTCCATGTGCATCTCGGTGCCGATGCCGTGGCCGACGTACTCCTCGACGATCCCGTAGTCGTGGCCGTCGCGCTCGCCCGAGGCGACGATGCTGTCCTCGACACCGGCACCCACGGCATACAGCGACTCCCCCACGGACAGTGCGGCGATGCCGGCCCACATGGAGTCCTCGGTGGCGTCGATGAGCGCGAGGTCCTCGGGGCGCCCGGCGTCGCGGCCGCCCACGATCACGGAGATGGCGGCGTCACCGTGCCAGCCGTCCACGATGGCGCCGCAGTCGATGGAGATGAGGTCACCCTCGGCCAGCACCCGCGCCCCGGGGATCCCGTGCACCACCTCGTCGTTGACCGACGTGCAGAGCGAGCCGGTGAAGCCGTGGTAGCCGAGGAACGACGGGGTCGCCCCACACCCGCGGATGTGCTCCTCCGCGAGCTCGTCGAGCTGCTTGGTCGTCATCCCCGGACGGACCGTCTGGGCCATCAGCTGCAGGGTCTGACCGACCACCAGACCAGCCTTGCGCATCCGCAGGATCTGGTCTGGGGTCTTGGTCTCGATGCGGGACCGGCCGAACATCAGGATCGAGCAACCCCTTCGAGGGCGTCGGAGATGCGGGTGAAGACGTCGTCGACCGAACCCATCCCGTCGACCTGCACGAGCAGGCCACGAGCGGCGTAGACGTCGGTGAGCGGAGCTGTCTCGCGACGGTAGATCGCCTGTCGTTCGCGGATGACCTCTTCGGTGTCGTCCTCGCGACCCTCGATCTGGGCCCGCTTCAGCAGTCGCTGGACCACGGCCTCGTCGTCGACGGTCAGCTCGAGGACGGCCTCGAGCGCGTGGCCGTGCTCGGCCAGGATCGCGTCGAGGGTCTCGACCTGCGCCGCGGTGCGCGGGAAGCCGTCGAGCAGGAAGCCCTGCTCCGCGTCATCCTCGAAGAGCCGGTCGCGGACGACGGCGTTGGTGATCTCGTCGGTGACGTAGCCACCGGACGCGAGCACCTCCTTGACCTGGCGGCCCAGCGGGGTCTCGTTCTTGATGTTGGCGCGGAAGATGTCACCCGTGGAGATCGCGGGGATGCCCAGGCTCGCGGCGATCTTGGCGGCCTGGGTGCCCTTACCGGCACCCGGCGGGCCGAGGATGATGAGGCGCATCAGCGGAGGAACCCTTCGTAATGGCGCTGCTGCAGCTGCGACTCGATCTGCTTCACCGTCTCGAGGCCGACGCCGACGATGATGAGGATGGAGGTGCCACCGAACGGGAAGTTCTGGTTGGCCCCGACGAGTACCAGTGCGATGAGCGGGATCAGCGAGACGAGGCCGAGGTAGATGGCCCCTGGAACCGTGATGCGGGTGAGCACGTAGTCGAGGTACTCGGCCGTGGGTCGCCCGGCGCGGATACCTGGGATGAAGCCGCCGTAGCGCTTCATGTTGTCAGCCACCTCGACCGGGTTGAACGTGATCGACACGTAGAAGAACGTGAAGAACAAGATCAGCACGATGTAGGCGAGCATGTAGATCGGGTGGTCGCCCCGCACGAGGTGCTGGTCGATCCAGGTCACCCAGCCGGCTTGGTCACCGGTGGTCGACCGGTTGAACTGTGCCAGCAAAGAGGGCAGGGCGAGCAGGGACGAGGCGAAGATCACGGGGATGACGCCGGCCATGTTGACCTTGAGCGGGATGTAGGTCGAGGTGCCGCCGTACATCTGGCGGCCGACCTGGCGCTTGGCGTACTGCACGGGGATGCGCCGCTGGCTCTGCTCGACGAAGACGACCAGCGCGATGATCAGGAACCCGAGCAGGATGACGCCGATGAAGATGTCCCAGCGGCCGTCCTTCTGCTGGATCGCCCACAGCGAGGACGGGAACGAGCTGGCGATCGAGGTGAAGATCAGCAGCGACATGCCGTTGCCGATGCCCTTGTCGGTGACCAGCTCGCCGAGCCACATGACGACGCCGGTGCCGGCGGTCAGGGTGAGCACCATGATGACCAGGGTCACGATCGACTCGTCGGGCAGGATGCTCGTGCAGTTGGGGCCGAACAGTGCCGAGGGGTTCTGGGCGAACGTGATGAGCGTCGAGGACTGCAGGACCGCCAGGCCGATCGTCAGGTAGCGCGTGTACTGCGTCATCTTCGTCTGGCCCTGCTGGCCCTCCTTCTTCAGGGCCTCGAACCGCGGGATGACCACGGTGAGGAGCTGCACGATGATGCTCGCCGTGATGTACGGCATGATCCCGAGCGCGAAGATCGACAGCTGCAGGAGCGCGCCGCCACTGAACAGGTTGGCGAGGCCGAGCACACCGGTGGTCGAGTCCGCACCCTTGATGCAGGCCTGGACGGCCTTGTAGCTCACGCCGGGAACCGGCACGTGCGAGCCGAGCCGGAAGATGATGACGATCGCGAGGGTGAACAGCAGCTTCCTGCGCAGGTCCGGCGTCTTGAACGCACGGGTGAAGGCGGTGAGCACAGGTCCTCCTGGTGACGCGGGCCGGTTCGGCCTCGCGAGAATGATGGTCAGGCAATCCTACGAAGGTTACCCCGAGCGCCAGCGAGGGGTTGCAAAGACGTGGTCCCGAGACTTTGCGCGGAACAGGCTGACTTGCTGGAGGCCACAAATGGGGTATGCCGCGTGCTCACCTTGAGCGGTGAGCCCGCGGCATACCCTGTCGTCGTTGCGTGGTCAGGCGGAGGTGACCGAGCCGCCGGCGGCTTCGATCTTCTCCTTGGCGGTCGCCGAGAACTTGTCAGCGGTCACGTTGACCTTGACGGTGATCTCGCCGGTGCCGAGCACCTTGACCGGGGAGTTGTCGCGGACCGCACCCTTGGCCACGAGGTCGGCGATGGTCACATCGCCACCCTCGGGGAACAGGGCGGACAGCTTGTCCAGGTTCACGACCTGGAACTCCACGCGGAACGGGTTCTTGAAGCCACGCAGCTTCGGGAGACGCATGTGCAGCGGCATGGCGCCACCTTCGAAGCGCTCCGGAACCTGGTAGCGGGCCTTGGTGCCCTTGGTGCCACGACCGGCGGTCTTGCCCTTGGAGCCCTCACCGCGACCCACACGGGTCTTCGCGGTCTTGGCGCCGGGGGCCGGACGCAGGTGGTGCACCTTGAGGGTCGTGCCCTCGGGCGCGGCAGCGGCCTTGACGGCCTTCTTCTCTGCCATGGTCAGTCAACCTCCTCGACGGCAACGAGGTGCGTCACCGTCTTGACCATCCCGCGGATCTCGGGACGGTCCTCCTTGACGACGACGTCGCCAATGCGCTTCAGACCGAGGCTGCGCAGCGTGTCACGCTGGTTCTGCTTGCCACCGATCTCGGAACGGGTCTGGGTCACCTTGAGACGCATCAGGCACCTGCCTTGGCGGCTTCGCGGCCAGCAGCCTGGGCGCGCAGCATCGCGGCCGGGGCCACGCGGTCGACCGGGAGGCCGCGGCGGGCAGCCACTTCCTCCGGACGCTCGAGACCCCGCAGGGCCGCGACCGTCGCGTGGACGACGTTGATGGCGTTGTCCGAGCCGAGCGACTTGCTCAGCACGTCGTGGATGCCGGCGCACTCGAGCACCGCACGCACCGGACCACCGGCGATGACACCGGTACCGGGAGCGGCGGGACGGAGCATGACGACACCGGCAGCGGCCTCACCCTGCACGGGGTGCGGGATGGTGCCCTGGATGCGGGGGACCTTGAAGAACTCCTTCTTGGCCTCCTCGACACCCTTGGCGATCGCCGCGGGAACTTCCTTGGCCTTGCCGTAGCCGACGCCGACGGTGCCGTCGCCGTCGCCCACGACCACGAGGGCGGTGAAGCTGAAGCGACGTCCACCCTTGACGACCTTGGACACGCGGTTGATGGTCACGACGCGCTCGACGTAGGCGCTCTTCTCGGCCTGGTCACGGCCGCCGTCACGACGGTTGTCGCGGCCACCGCGGCGGTCGCCGCGCTCACCACGAGCTGCGTCGCCGCCAGCAGCGGCACCAGTGCCTCGACGCTGGGGTCCGGGCATCAGATGTTCCTCATCTCAATAACAGTTGCGGTCACGGTGCTCACAGGGCCAGTCCACCCTCGCGGGCGCCCTCGGCGATGGCAGCGACGCGGCCGTGGTACTTGTTGCCACCACGGTCGAAGACGACAGCCTCGACACCGGCGCTCTTGGCGCGCTCGGCGAGCAGCTCGCCCACCTTGCGGGCCTTGGCGGTCTTGTCACCCTCGAACGAACGCAGGTCCGCCTCCATGGTGGAGGCCGACGCCACGGTCTTGCCGAGGGTGTCGTCGACGATCTGCACGAAGACGTGGCGCGAGGACCGCGACACGACCAGGCGGGGACGAACCGTCGTGCCGGTCACCTTCTTGCGCAGGCGCAGGTGGCGACGTCCGCGTGCAGCGGACTTGCCCTTGGCGCGCTTGACGATCATTGCCATGGCTTACTTACCGGCCTTTCCGACCTTGCGACGGATGTGCTCGCCCGCATAGCGAACGCCCTTGCCCTTGTACGGGTCGGGCTTGCGCAGCTTGCGGATGTTTGCAGCAACCTCGCCAACGAGCTGCTTGTCGATGCCCTGGACCGCGAAGCGGGTCGGGTTCTCGACGGCGAAGGAGATGCCCTCAGGGGCCTTGACGGTGATCGAGTGGCTGTAGCCCAGCGCGAACTCGAGGTCCCCGCCCTTGTTGGCCACGCGGTAACCCGTGCCGTGGATCTCCATCTTCTTCTCATAGCCCTCGGTCACACCGAGCACCATGTTGTTGATGAGCGACCGGGTCAGGCCGTGCAGGGCACGCGACTGGCGCTCGTCGTTGGGGCGCTTGACCTCGAGGTCCGCGTCACCCTTCTCGACGGTGATCGGCTCGGCCACGACGTGGCTGAGCTCGCCCTTGGGGCCCTTCACCTTGACGGACTGGCCGTCGATGGTGACCTCGACACCGCTCGGGATGGAGACCGGGAGTCGTCCGATACGCGACATGTCGAATCCCCTTACCAGACGTAGGCGAGGACTTCCCCGCCCACACCCTTGGCTTTGGCCTGGCGGTCCGTGAGGAGACCAGACGAGGTGGAAAGGATGGCCACACCGAGACCGCCGAGAACCTTGGGCAGGTTCGTCGACTTGGCGTAGACGCGCAGACCGGGCTTGGAGACACGGCGCACGCCAGCGATGGACCGCTCGCGGTTGGGGCCGTACTTGAGCTCGATGGTCAGCGTCTTGCCGACCTCGGCGTCCTCGACCTTCCAGGCGGCGATGTAGCCCTCCGCCTGGAGGATCTCGGCAATGTGGGACTTCAGCTTGGAAAACGGCATGGAGACATCGTCGTGGTGCGCCGAGTTGGCGTTCCTGACGCGGGTCAACATGTCCGCAATCGGGTCAGTCATGGTCATGGGCTTCTCCGGCCCTCTCTCACCGTGGTTTCACTGCGGATGCAGCGACCTGCGATGTAAGGATGAAATCGGTGGGTATTACCAGGAGCTCTTGGTGACGCCGGGCAGCTCGCCGCGGTGAGCCATCTCGCGAAGGCAGATGCGGCACAGCCCGAACTTGCGGTAGACCGAGTGCGGTCGGCCGCAGCGCTGACAACGGGTGTAGCCGCGCACCTTGAACTTCGGCTTCTTGTTGGCCTTGTTGACCAGGGCGGTCTTCGCCATGTCAGTTCTCCTTGAAGGGGAAGCCGAGCGCCTTGAGCAGTGCGCGGCCCTCGTCGTCATTGGTGGCGGTGGTCACCACGGTGATGTCCATGCCACGCACGCGGTCGATCCGGTCCTGGTCGATCTCGTGGAACATCGACTGCTCGGTGAGACCGAAGGTGTAGTTGCCGTTGCCGTCGAACTGCTTGGGCGACAGGCCGCGGAAGTCACGGATACGGGGCAGAGCCACCGACACGAGACGGTCGAGGAACTCCCACATCCGGTCGCCGCGCAGCGTGGTGTGCGCACCGATCGGCATGCCCTCGCGCAGCTTGAACTGCGCGATGGACTTGCGGGCCTTGGTCACCAGCGGCTTCTGGCCGGTGATGGCGGACAAGTCCCTGATCGCGCCCTCGATGAGCTTGGCGTCCTTGGCGGCGTCACCAACACCCATGTTGACGACGACCTTGACCACGCCGGGCACCTGCATGACGTTCTCGTAGCCGAACTGCGTGAACAGCCCGCCCTTGATCTCGTCCGCGTAGCGCTGCTTGAGGCGCGGCGTGACCGCTGCGGAAACTTCGGTCTGAGGCTTGGTTTCTGTTTCGGTCATGTCTCTCACAGGTCCTTGCCCGAGCGCACCGCGACACGGGTGCGGACGGTCTTGGTGCGGCCGCCACGCTCGACGGTCTCGACGCGGGTCTTGATCCGGGTCGCGAGCTTCTTGTCATCGGGGTCCACGACGGCCACGTTGCTCACGTGGATCGCGGCTTCCTGGACGACCAGGCCACCGGTACGGGTACCGCGGGCGGACTGACCGGCCTTGGTGTGGCGGGTCACCCGGTTGACGCCCTCGACGAGCACGCGTTCGGTCTCGGGGTACACGGCGATGACCTTGCCGATGCTGTTGCGATCCTTGCCGGTGAGCACCTTGACGGTGTCACCCTTCTTGATCTTCATCTTCTTCTTGTCAGCCATGGGTCAGAGCACCTCCGGCGCCAACGAGATGATCTTCATGAACTTCTTCTCACGCAGCTCGCGGCCCACCGGGCCGAAGATGCGGGTGCCACGGGGGTCCCCGTCGGCCTTGAGGATGACGGCGGCGTTCTCGTCGAACTTGATGTACGACCCGTCGCCGCGACGGCGCTCCTTGGTGGTGCGCACGATGACGGCCTTGACGACGTCGCCCTTCTTGACGTTGCCGCCGGGAATGGCGTCCTTGACGGCGGCGACGATGACGTCACCGATGCCGGCGTAACGACGACCCGAGCCACCGAGAACACGGATGCAAAGGATTTCCTTGGCACCAGTGTTGTCGGCGACGCGCAGTCGCGACTCCTGCTGGATCACTGTCTAACTCCTGTCGTCGAGCTGGTTCTCACGCACGGTGAGCCTTGCCGAACTGTGGGGGGCTTGTTGTCCGTGCCCCCGCGGCATACCTGGCGTTGTTTCTCCGGTATGCCGCGTGGGCGGCGGATGCTGAGGTTGGTACTACTTGGCCTTCTCGAGGATCTCCACCACGCGCCAGCGCTTGGTGGCCGAGAGCGGACGGGTCTCCATGATCGAGACGCGGTCACCGATACCGGCGGCGTTGTCCTCGTCGTGGGCCTTGACCTTGCTCGAGCGTCGCAGGACCTTGCCGTAGAGAGCGTGCTTGACGCGGTCCTCGACCTCGACCACGACGGTCTTGTCCATCTTGTCGCTCACCACGTAGCCCTGACGGGTCTTGCGGTAGTTGCGGTCTTGCGCCGTCACTGCCTCATCCTTCACGTCCTTGGTCATGCCGACTCCTCCTTGGCTTCGACACTCGGGCTCTGCCCGATGCCGAGCTCGCGCTCACGCAGCTCGGTGTAGATGCGGGCGATGTCCTTGCGGACGGCGCGCAGGCGGCCGTGGTTGTCCAGCTGGCCGGTGGCCGACTGGAACCGGAGGTTGAACAGCTCCTCCTTGGCCTTGCGGAGCTCGTCCACAAGGTGGTCGTCGTCGAGACCACGAAGGTTCTCGGACACCAGGTCCTTGGATCCGACTGCCATCAGATGTCACCACCCTCACGCCGAACGAAGCGGCACTTCATGGGGAGCTTGTGCATCGCCAGACGCATGGCTTCACGGGCGACCTCTTCGGACACACCGTTCACCTCGAACATCACGCGACCAGGCTTGACGTTGGCGATCCACCACTCGGGGGAGCCCTTACCGGAACCCATGCGGGTCTCGGCAGGCTTCTTGGTCAGCGGGCGGTCGGGGTAGATGTTGATCCACACCTTTCCGCCACGCTTCATGTAACGCGTCATCGCAATACGAGCGGACTCGATCTGACGGTTGGTGACGTAGGCGGGCTCGAGGGCCTGGATGCCGTAGTCGCCGAACGCGATCTTGGTGCCACCCTTCGCAGCGCCCGAACGACCCGGGTGGTGCTGCTTGCGGTGCTTGACTCGACGAGGAATCAACATGTCAGGACTGCTCTCCCTCAGTGCTGGCTGAGGCTGCGGTCGCCTCAGCGGCGGGAGCCTCAGCAGCGGTCTCGGTGGCGGCCTCCGGACGCTCGCGACGAGCGCGGGCCGGACGGTCTGCGCCGTCACGACGCGGGCCACGGCTCGGACGCGGCGCAGCAGCCTGCTGCTGAGCCAGCTCGCGAGCGGTGACGTCGCCCTTGTAGATCCACACCTTGACGCCGATGCGACCGAACGTGGTGCGGGCCTCGTAGAAGCCGTAGTCGATCTGCGCACGCAGGGTGTGCAGCGGAACGCGACCCTCGCGGTAGAACTCGGTGCGAGACATCTCGGCGCCGCCGAGGCGACCGGAGACCTGGACACGGATGCCCTTGGCCCCGGCGCGGGTGGCGGACTGCATGCCCTTGCGCATCGCACGACGGAACGACACACGAGCAGAGAGCTGCTCGGCGATGCCCTGCGCGACGAGCTGGCTGTCCACCTCGGGGTTCTTGACCTCGAGGATGTTCAGCTGGACCTGCTTGCCGGTCAGCTTCTCGAGCTCGCCACGGATGCGGTCGGCCTCGGCGCCACGACGACCGATGACGATGCCGGGACGCGCGGTGTGGATGTCCACACGGACGCGGTCACGGGTGCGCTCGATCTCGACGCGGGAGATGCCGGCCCGCTCCATGCCCTCGGACATGAGCTTGCGGATGGCGACGTCTTCCTTGACGTAGTCGCGGTACCGCTGACCCTCCTTGGTGGAGTCAGCGAACCAGCGGCTCTTGTGCTCGGTGGTGATACCGAGGCGGAAGCCGTGCGGGTTGACCTTCTGACCCATTAGCGGGTGCCTCCCTTGGTGGTCTTCGGCGTGACGACCACGGTGATGTGGCTGGTCCGCTTGTTGATGCGTGCCGCGCGGCCCTGGGCCCGCGGGCGGAACCGCTTCATGGTCGGACCCTCGTCGACGAACGCCTCGCTGATGACCAGGTTGGTCTCGTCGAAGGCCTCAGAGGCCTTGTCCGCCTTGACCCGGAGGTTGGCGATGGCGCTCTCGAGCACCTTCTGCACCGGGTCGGAGGCGTACTGCGGCGCGAACCGGAGCACGGCGATGGCCTCAGTGGCCTGCTTGCCGCGGATCAGGTCCACCATGCGGCGGGCCTTCTGGGGCGTGACGCGGACGTGCCGCGCACTCGCCTTGGCTTCCATCACGTTGTCCTTGTTCTCGGTCGGGGCAGCCATCAGCGACGACGCCCCTTCTTGTCGTCCTTCACGTGACCCTTGAACGTGCGGGTCGGTGCGAACTCACCGAGCTTGTGGCCGACCATCGACTCGGTGACGAACACCGGGACGTGCTTGCGACCGTCGTGCACGGCGAGGGTGTGACCCAGCATGTCGGGGCTCACGACCGACCGACGCGACCAGGTCTTGATGACGTTCTTGGTGCCCGCTTCGTTCTGGACGTCGACCTTCTTCTGAAGGTGGCCGTCGATGAAAGGGCCCTTCTTCAAGCTACGAGGCATGGTTTCTCAGGCTCCTTCTCAGCGCTTCTTGCCAGTACGACGGCGGCGAACGATCATCTTGTCGCTCGGCTTGCCGGGGCGGCGGGTGCGGCCCTCGGCCTGACCCCACGGGCTGACGGGGTGACGACCACCGGACGTCTTACCCTCACCACCACCGTGCGGGTGGTCGACCGGGTTCATGGCGACACCACGGACGGTCGGGCGCTTGCCCTTCCACCTCATGCGGCCGGCCTTGCCCCAGTTGATGTTGGACTGCTCGGCGTTGCCGACCTCGCCGACCGTGGCGCGGCAGCGCAGGTCGACGTTGCGGATCTCACCGGACGGCATACGCAGCTGGGCGTAGGGACCGTCCTTGGCGACGAGCTGCACGCGCACACCAGCGGAGCGGGCGATCTTCGCACCGCCACCGGGCTTGAGCTCGACGGCGTGGATGACCGTACCGGTCGGGATGTTGCGCAGCGGCAGGCTGTTGCCCGGCTTGATGTCGGCCGAGGGGCCGTTCTCGATGTTGGCGCCCTGCTCCAGGCCCTTGGGGGCCAGGATGTAGCGCTTCTCACCGTCGGCGTAGTGCAGCAGCGCGATGCGCGCCGTGCGGTTGGGGTCGTACTCGATGTGAGCGACCTTGGCCGGCACGCCGTCCTTGTCATGGCGACGGAAGTCGATGACGCGGTAGGCGCGCTTGTGTCCACCACCGATGTGACGGGTGGTGATGCGGCCGTTGCTGTTGCGTCCACCGGACTTCGTCAGGGGGCGCACCAGCGACTTCTCAGGCGTGGAGCGCGTGACCTCGACGAAGTCGGCGACGCTGGAGCCTCGGCGGCCAGGCGTGGTCGGCTTGTACTTACGGATACCCATGTTTCGTAATCCCTTACGTCTCTTCAGCGATTCCGTCAGGCGCCGGCACCGAAGATGTCGATCGAGCCCTCGCGGAGGGTGACGATCGCACGCTTGGTGTCCTTGCGCTTGCCGAGGCCGAACCGGGTGCGGCGGGTCTTGCCGACACGGTTGAGGGTGTGGACGGAGTCAACCTTGACGTTGAAGACGCGCTCGACGGCGATCTTGATCTCCGTCTTGTTCGCCCGCGGGTCGACGATGAAGGTGTACTTGCCCTGGTCGAGCAGCGAGTACGACTTCTCGGAAACGACCGGCGCGATCAGGATGTCGCGGGGGTCCTTGCCGTACAGAGCAGACTGGGTGCTCACTTGGTCTCCTCCTCAGCCACGTCAGTGGTCTCCTGGGCAGCAGCGCCACCGGCGGGGACGAAACCTGCAGCCGCGGCGGCATCCGCAGTGCGGAACCAGACCTCGGCGACGGTCGCGTCGTACCAGCGGGAGCCGGGGACGTGGAACTTCATCGAGTCCTTGTTGCCCTTGACCTCGAAGCCCTCCGGCGCGGAGCCGTCCTCGAGGGCGACAGCCGAGTCGGCGCCGTAGCCACCGTCGGTGTCCTCGGGAGCGTCCACCAGCGTCGCGGCCTTCTCAGCCTTGGCGGGCTTCTCGGCCGTGGCGGGCTTGTCGGCCTTGGCAGGCTTCTCGGCCTTGGCAGGCTTGTCCGCCTTGGCCTCGGACTTCTCGGTCTTGGCAGCCTTGGCCGGCTTGTCGGCCTTGGCAGGTGCGTCGTCGACGATCTCGACCTCGATGACGCCGCCGACCGGCTGCGCCTTGGAGACGAACGCCTCCAGGGCAGCGGTGGTGAAGACGACATCGTCCGCGCACAGCACGTCGTACGTGTTGAGCTGGTCGGCGGCGAGCACGTGCACGCCGTCGAGGTTGCGGACCGACTTCAGCGACACGACATCGCTGCGGTCGAGCACGACGAGCAGGTTGGGACGGTCGGTCAGGCCGGCGAGCAGCGCGAGCGCGTCCTTGGTGGACGGCGCAGTGCCGGTCACGAGGGACTCGACGACGTGCACCCGGTCGTTGCGGGCCCGGTCGGAGAGGGCACCGCGCAGGGCGGCGGCCTTCATCTTCTTGGGGGTCCGCTGGGCGTAGTCACGCGGCTGCGGGCCGTGGACGACGCCACCGCCTGCGAACTGCGGGGCGCGGGTCGAGCCCTGACGGGCGCGGCCGGTGCCCTTCTGGCGGTAGGGCTTGCGGCCACCACCGCGGACTTCGCCGCGGGTCTTGGTGGAGTGCGTGCCCTGACGCGCGGCGGCCAGCTGGGCCACGACGACCTGGTGGATCAGCGGAACGTTGACCTGGACGTCGAAGATCTCGGCGGGCAGGTCAGCAGCGACGGTCTTGGTTGCCATCTGGCTCAGGCTCCCTTCGCGGCCGTGCGGACGAGGACGATGCCGTTGCGGGGGCCGGGAACGGCACCCTTGATCAGCAGCAGGCCCCGCTCCACGTCCACGGCGTGGATCGTGAGGTTCTGGGTGGTCTGGCGCTCGCCGCCCATCCGGCCGGCCATGCGCATGCCCTTGAACACGCGACCCGGGGTGGCGCAGCCACCGATCGAGCCAGGCTTGCGGTGGTTCTTGTGGGAACCGTGGGAGGAGCTGACGCCGTGGAAGCCGTGACGCTTCATGACGCCGGCAAAGCCCTTGCCCTTGGTGGTCCCGGTGACGTCGATCGCCTGGCCGGCCTCGAAGGTCTCGACCGTGACTTCCTGGCCGAGCGTGTACTCGGCGGCGTCAGCGGTACGGAGCTCCACGAGGTGGCGACGCGGGGTCACGCCGGCCTTCTCGAAGTGCCCGGTCAGGGGCTTGGTCACCTTGCGGGGGTCGATGGCGCCGAACGCGATCTGGACGGCGTCGTAGCCGTCCTTCGCAGCGGCGCGGACCTGCGTGACGACGCAGGGGCCCGCTTCGATGACGGTGACGGGGATGAGCCGGTTGTCGGCATCCCACACCTGGGTCATACCGAGCTTCTTGCCCAGTACGCCCTTCACGGTCTTGGTAGCAGTGGTGGTCATTTCGCCAGCCTCAGAGCTTGATCTCGATGTTGACGTCTGCCGGCAGGTCGAGACGCATCAGCGAGTCGACGGCCTTCGGCGTCGGGTCGATGATGTCGATCAAGCGCTTGTGGGTGCGCATCTCGAAGTGCTCGCGGCTGTCCTTGTACTTGTGGGGCGAACGGATGACCACGAAGACGTTCTTCTCCGTGGGCAGCGGCACAGGGCCGACTACCGTCGCGCCAGCACGGGTCACCGTGTCGACAATCTTGCGCGCCGAGTTGTCGATGACCTCGTGGTCATACGACTTCAAGCGGATGCGGATCTTCTGTCCCGCCATCTCCGTTACGTCTCTCTCTCGCCGAACATCTAGCTTGGCCGGCTCTTGGCCATCTCCGACCCCCGCGGTCGGGTGTGTCGCACCCGCTTCGCGGCCGGACGACACGCGTTTTCACGCAGTCGTGCGGTTCGGATTGACCGGCAGAGCCGGGGCTTGCGCTTCCCTGGAGTGTCGCCCCGCGCATCAATGCACGGTTCGAGGTGTGTCACCGGGGGTGGCGGCGTCGACATGGGTCAACGGCGCGCGTCAAGCAACCGGTCCAGTGTGCCAGAGGCGACGGTGACCTACCAAATCGAGGCCGGGCCACGCGGCATACCCGCTCCGATGGCGCGTCGCGCCGCTCTGCCCCCTCCCGGGTATGCCGGGTGCTCACCGGTGTCGTTCACCCCCAGCGGGGTGGTCCCGCTGGCAGGATCGGGGCCATGACGACGCCGCCCGAAGGTCCAGGCAGGGCCAGGCAGGGCCTGATCTACCGCGCGGGAGTGCTGGGCCACCGCCCCACGGTGCCGACCGACTTCGCCGAGCTCGAGCGACGTGCGGCAGCGACGATGTCACCACGGGCCTGGGCCTATGTCGCGGGCGGGGCGGGCGAGGGCGCGACCATGCGGGCGAACCGCGCCGCCTTCGAGCGCGTCCGGATCGTGCCCCGCCTGCTGCCCGGCAACGCCCAGCGCGACCTGTCCACCGAGATCCTCGGCCGACGGCTTCCCGCACCGGTGCTGCTCGCTCCCGTGGGTGCGGCCGGGTTGGTCCACCGCGACAGCGACCTCGAGATCGGCTCGGCGGCGGCCGAGCTCGGCCTGCCGTACATCCTGTCCAACCAGGGGTGTTCCCCGATGGAGGACGTCGCGGCAGCCATGGGGGCGGCGCCGCGATGGTTCCAGCTCTACTGGTCCACCGACGAACCGCTCGTCGACAGCTTCCTCGCCCGCGCCGCCGCGAGCGGCGCCGAGGCGATCGTGGTCACCCTCGACACGACGATGCTGGGGTGGCGCCCCCGGGACCTGAACCTCGGATCCCTGCCGTTCTCCCAGGGCATCGGCATCGCGCAGTACACCTCCGACCCGCGCTTCCAGCAGGTGGTCCGCGACCGGATCGCGGCGAAGGCGGCCGCGGCTGAGGCAGCCGTGCGCGCCAAGGACGACGTCAAGGTGACGGTGGGCGCGCTCCGGTCGCTGTTGTCGATCAGCCGCGAGCACCCCGGCGACCTGCGGGCCAACCTCCGCTCCCCCACGCCCCGGGCTGCGGTCGAGACGTTCCTCGACATCTACTCGAACCCCGGGCTCACCTGGGAGCAGCTCGCCACCCTGCGCGACCGCACGGACCTCCCGTTCCTGGTCAAGGGTGTCCTGCACCCTGACGACGCGACACGAGCCGTGGAAGCGGGTGCCAGCGGGGTCGTGGTCAGCAACCACGGCGGACGGCAGGTCGACGGCGCGATCGCCTCCCTCGACGCCCTGCCGTCGGTGCGCGCAGCCCTCGGACCCGACCTAGCGGTGATCCTGGACAGCGGTGTCCGCACCGGCAGCGACGTCGTCAAGGCCATCGCGCTGGGCGCCGACGCCGTCGCGATCGGCCGGCCCTACCTCTACGGCCTGGCCCTCGGTGGGCGGGACGGTGTCAGGGACGTGCTGGCCAACATCGTGGCCGAGCTGGACCTGACGATGGGGCTGTCGGGAGTCGGCTCGGTGGCGCAGATCGGTCCCGAGCTGTTGCAGACGCCCTCCTGATGTCCAGGCCGCACCTGACGACGCCGCGGCTCCAGCTGCGTCCACTGAAAGCGGACGACAGCGACCTGCTGGTCGAGCTCGACGGCGATCCTGACGTGATGGAGTTCCTGACCGGGAGGGCCACCGGGCCGCAGGAGGTCATCGAGGTCTGGATGCCGCACCGCACCGAACCCGCGCACGACGCGCTGGGCCTGGGCTACTGGTCCGCCTTCGAGGACGGGGAGTTCGTCGGGTGGTTCTGCCTCACCCCGGACGACGGGTTGACGAGCGAGGCTGCCGAGCTGGGCTATCGGCTGCGCAGGCGAGCGTGGGGGCGAGGGCTGGCCACCGAGGGCGCCACCCGCTTGATGGAGCACGGCTTCGTCACCGTCGGGCTCGACCGGATCTGGGCCGAGACGATGGCAGTCAACGTCCGCTCCCGGGCGGTCCTCGAACGGCTCGGCCTGCGCCACGTCCGCACCGACATCAGGGAATGGGACGAGCCGCTGCCCGGTGCCGAGCTGGGCGAGGTCGTCTACGAGCTGACCGCCGCCGAGTTCGCAGCGGCCCACGGCTGACCCCCGCCCACATGTTGCCGGCTGGTGGTCACCAACCCCCGCATTCGCCGCCCCATGACGACCTGGCGGCAACAAGTCACTAGAGGCCCCCACCTGTTGCCGGCTGGTCGGCACCAACCCCGGGAAATCGGCGCCCCGTGACGACCTGGCGGCAACACGTCGCAGGCCCGCGCGGCATACGGGACAGCGAAGGGCCCCCCCGCCGMAGCTGCGGGGCCCTCCTGTGGTGCTGGTGCGTCAGATCACCGGTGGCGAAGTCGCCGAGTGTTACTTGGTGATCTTGGTGACGCGGCCGGCGCCGACGGTACGGCCGCCCTCGCGAATGGCGAAGCGCAGGCCCTCCTCCATGGCGATCGGCTGGATGAGCTCGACGTTCATCTCCGTGTTGTCACCGGGCATGACCATCTCGGTGCCCTCGGGGAGGTGCACTACGCCGGTCACGTCGGTGGTGCGGAAGTAGAACTGCGGGCGGTAGTTGTCGTAGAACGGCGTGTGACGGCCGCCCTCATCCTTGGACAGGATGTAGACGTTGGCCTCGAAGTCCGTGTGCGGGGTGATCGAGCCCGGCTTGACGATGACCTGGCCGCGCTCGACGTCCTCGCGCTTGGTGCCACGAAGAAGCAGGCCGACGTTCTCGCCCGCACGACCCTCGTCGAGCAGCTTGCGGAACATCTCGATGCCGGTGACCGTGGTCTTGGCCGGCGGGCCGGGGTGGATGCCGACGATCTCGACCTCAGCGTTGACGTTGAGGATGCCGCGCTCGATACGACCGGTGACGACGGTGCCACGACCGGTGATCGTGAACACGTCCTCGACGGGCATGAGGAACGGCTTGTCGACGTCACGCTCGGGGATCGGGATGTGGTTGTCCACGGCGTCCATGAGCTCCAGGACGGAGTTGCCCCACTCGGCGTCGCCCTCGAGCGCCTTGAGCGCCGAGACCTTGACGACCGGCAGGTCGTCGCCCGGGAACTCGTAGTCGGACAGCAGCTCGCGGACCTCCATCTCGACGAGCTCGAGGATCTCCTCGTCGTCGACCATGTCGGCCTTGTTGAGCGCCACGACGATGTAGGGAACGCCGACCTGGCGGGCCAGGAGGACGTGCTCCTTCGTCTGCGGCATCGGGCCGTCGGTCGCCGCAACCACGAGGATCGCACCGTCCATCTGCGCCGCACCCGTGATCATGTTCTTCACGTAGTCAGCGTGACCGGGGCAGTCGACGTGGGCGTAGTGACGGCTCTCCGTCTGGTACTCGATGTGCGCGATCGAGATCGTGATACCGCGCTGCTTCTCTTCGGGTGCCTTGTCGATGTCGTCGAACGCGAACTGCGGGTTCAGGTCCGGGTACTTGTCGTGCAGGACCTTGGAAATCGCAGCCGTCAGCGTCGTCTTACCGTGGTCGATGTGACCAATGGTGCCGATGTTGACGTGCGGCTTAGTCCGCTCGAACTTTGCCTTCGCCACTTGATGTCCTCCTCAGGACTCTTCTTGGTGAAACGCCTTTTGCCCAGATGGGACGTGGCGCGGATTGGGGGTTGTGGAGCTCTGGTGGTTCGTTGCGTGGAGTGCGACCGGTAATGCTACCGGTCACTCACCACGCGTCTTCTTGATGATCTCCTCGGCAACAGCCTTGGGGACCTCGGCGTAGGAGTCAAACTCCATCGAGTAGTTCGCCCGACCCTGGGTCTTGGACCGCAGGTCACCGACGTAGCCGAACATCTCCGACAGGGGGACCAGACCGCGGACGACCTTGGCACCACTGATGTCCTCCATGGCCTGGATCTGGCCACGGCGGGAGTTGATGTCACCGATGACGTCGCCCATGTAGTCCTCGGGCGTACGCACCTCGACGGCCATCATCGGCTCGAGGAGCACGGGGTCGGCCTTGCGGACGGCCTCCTTGAGCGCCATGGAACCGGCGATCTTGAACGCCATCTCGGAGGAGTCGACGTCGTGGTAGGCGCCATCGAGCAGCGTCGCCTTGATGCCGACCAGCGGGTAGCCGGCGAGCACGCCGTACTGCATGGCGTCCTGGATACCGGCGTCGACCGACGGGATGTACTCGCGCGGAACGCGGCCACCAGTGACCTTGTTCACGAACTCGTACATCTCGCCCGACTCGGCGGTGTCGAGGGGCTCGATGCTGATCTGGATCTTGGCGAACTGGCCGGAGCCACCCGTCTGCTTCTTGTGGGTGAAGTCCAGCTTCTCCACGGTGCGACGGATCGTCTCGCGGTAGGCCACCTGCGGCTTGCCGACGTTGGCCTCGACCTTGAACTCGCGCTTCATGCGGTCCACGAGGATGTCCAGGTGGAGCTCGCCCATGCCGGCGATGATCGTCTGGCCGGTCTCCTCGTCGTGGTGGACCTGGAAGGTCGGGTCCTCGGCGGAGAGCTTCTGGATGGCCGTGGAGAGCTTCTCCTGGTCACCCTTGGTCTTGGGCTCGATGGCCACCTGGATGACCGGGTCCGGGAACGTCATCGACTCGAGCACGATCTGCTCGTTCGGGTCGCTCAACGTGTCACCGGTGGTGGTGTCCTTGAGGCCGATCGCCGCGTAGATGTGACCCGCGAGGGCCTCCTCCACGGGGTTCTCCTTGTTGGCGTGCATCTGGAAGAGCTTGCCGATGCGCTCCTTGCGGCCCTTGGTCGTGTTGACGACCGCGGAGCCGGCGGAGATCTGGCCGGAGTAGACGCGGATGAAGGTCAGCGTGCCGAAGAACGGGTGCGTGGCGACCTTGAACGCCAGCGCCGAGAACGGCTCGCTCGTGTCGGGCTTGCGCGTCATCTCGATCTCCTCGTGGTTCGGCTTGTGGCCGACCATCGGGGGGACATCGAGCGGCGAAGGCAGGTAGTCGACGACGGCGTCGAGCATCGGCTGCACACCGCGGTTCTTGAAGGCAGAGCCGCACAGGATCGGGTAGAGCTCGGAGTTGACCGTGAGCTTGCGGATGGCGCCCTTGATCTCCTCGGGCGTCAGCTCCTCGCCACCGAGGTACTTCTCCATGAGGACGTCGTCGGACTCGGCAACGCGCTCGACGAGGGCGTGGCGGTACTCCTCGACCTTCTCGAGCATGTCGGCCGGGATCTCCTGGATCTCGTACTTGGCACCCATGGTGACGTCACCCTTGGAGTCACCGGGCCACACGAGGGCACGACGGTAGATGAGGTCGACGACGCCGACGAACTCGCTCTCGGAGCCGATCGGCAGCTGGAGCACGAGGGGCTCCGCGCCGAGGCGGTCCTTGATGGTGTCGACGGTGAAGTAGAAGTCCGCGCCGAGCTTGTCCATCTTGTTGACGAACGCGATGCGGGGGACGTCGTACTTGTCGGCCTGACGCCACACGGTCTCGGACTGGGGCTCGACGCCCTCCTTGCCGTCGAACACGGCGACGGCACCGTCGAGGACGCGCAGCGAGCGCTCCACCTCGACCGTGAAGTCCACGTGACCGGGGGTGTCGATGATGTTGATCTGGGTGCCCTCCCAGAAGGAGGTCACCGCGGCAGACGTGATCGTGATGCCGCGCTCCTTCTCCTGCTCCATCCAGTCGGTCGTCGACGCACCGTCGTGGGTCTCACCGATCTTGTGGTTGACACCGGTGTAGAAGAGGATGCGCTCAGTCGTCGTCGTCTTGCCGGCGTCGATGTGCGCCATGATCCCGATGTTGCGGACCTTGGTCAGGTCCGTCAGGACGTCGAGTGCCAATGTGATCGTCTCATCTCGCTCGTTAGAAAAAGTTCGTTGTGGTGCATGGGGGCGGGGCCTCGACCACGCACCTGCGGTATGCCGCGGGCGTGTGTTGCGCCCGCGGCATACCGGTCGCTGTTACCAGCGGTAGTGCGCGAAGGCCTTGTTGGACTCGGCCATCTTGTGGGTGTCCTCACGACGCTTCACCGCGGCACCGAGGCCGTTGGACGCGTCGAGGATCTCGTTCATGAGGCGCTCGGTCATGGTCTTCTCACGACGCTGACGCGAGTAGCCGACCATCCAGCGCAGGGCCAGGGTGGTCGCGCGGTTGGGCTTGACCTCGATCGGCACCTGGTAGGTGGCGCCACCGACACGGCGGGACTTGACCTCGAGCGTCGGACGGATGTTGTCCAGCGCGCGCTTGAGGGTCACGACGGGGTCGGAGCCGGTCTTCTCCTTGACGCCCTCGAGGGCGCCGTAGACGATCGTCTCGGCGATGGACTTCTTGCCATCGAGGAGGATCTTGTTGACCAGCTGGGTCACCAACGGGGAGTTGTGGACCGGGTCGACGACGAGGGGGCGCTTGGGCGCAGGTCCCTTGCGAGGCATTACTTCTTCTCCATCTTCGCGCCGTAACGGGAGCGGGCCTGCTTGCGGTTCTTGACACCCTGGGTGTCGAGCGAGCCGCGGACGATCTTGTAACGCACGCCGGGGAGGTCCTTCACACGACCACCGCGCACGAGCACGATCGAGTGCTCCTGCAGGTTGTGGCCGACGCCCGGGATGTAGGCCGTGACCTCGATGCCGCTGGTGAGGCGCACGCGGGCGACCTTCCGCAGGGCAGAGTTCGGCTTCTTGGGGGTGGTGGTGTACACACGCGTGCACACACCACGGCGCTGGGGCGAGCCCTTGAGGGCAGGAGTCTTGGTCTTGGTGACCTTGTCCTGACGCCCCTTGCGCACAAGCTGGTTGATCGTAGGCAACCTGTTCTCCGTACGTAGTTGATGTTCTGTGTCGTCGGGCTGCGTCTCGCAACCCTCGGGCACTCCTTGGTGTGGTGCCTCGCCCGACCCCCGCACTCGGGTGTGTCGTGCTTGGCGCTCTCCCCTGCACCCTCCACGCGCGACCCAGTGCGGATCGGTTGCGGAGTGCCCGGCGAGAGGGGTGCTGGTCCAGCGGCCGACATCTTGCTGTCTGGTCGGCACCGACTCCAGCGCATGACTGAGGCAGACCTCAGACACAGTGTTCAAAGATACCGCCTGCGTGGTGGCGGTCCAAATCGGTTACACCAAGCGCCGCCGGCCCGACGTGCTGTGACTTGGTGCGCGCAGATCGTCACCGGACCCCCGAATCGCCGCCTCGTGTCCACCAGCCGGCAACAAGTCCGGGGTCGTGCCGACTTGGTGCGCGCAGATCGTCACCGGACCCCCGAATCGCTGCCTCGTGACCACCAGCCGGCAACAAGTGGCGCACCGGACCATGCGAAAGGGCGGGTGGAGCCGGAGGCTCAGTCCAGGCCGAGCTCGGCGTCGTCGAGGCGGATGGCCTCGCCGGAGCCGGGACCGAACACCGGGTAGTCGTACTCGTAGCTGGGCATCGAGTACATCGCAGCCTTGGCCTCTTCCGTGGCCTCGACCTTGACGTTCCGGTAGCGCGGGAGACCCGTGCCGGCCGGGATGAGCTTTCCGAGGATGACGTTCTCCTTCAGACCCAGCAACGGGTCCGACTTGGCGTTCATCGCTGCCTCGGTCAGCACGCGGGTCGTCTCCTGGAAGGAGGCGGCCGAGAGCCAGGAGTCCGTGGCCAGCGACGCCTTGGTGATACCCATGAGCTCGGGGCGACCCGAGGCCGGGCGGCCACCTTCGGCGACGACGCGACGGTTCTCGGTCTCGAACCGACCACGCTCGGCCAGCTCACCGGGGAGCAGGTCGGCATCGGCGGACTCGATGATCGTGATCCGGCGCAGCATCTGGCGGACGATGACCTCGATGTGCTTGTCGTGGATCGACACACCCTGCTGGCGGTAGACGTGCTGCACCTCGTCGACGAGGTGCATCTGGACCGCCCGCGGGCCGAGGATGCGAAGGACCTGCTTGGGGTCGATCGAACCCTGCGTCATGCGGTGCCCGACCTCGACGTGGTCGCCGTCGGCGATCAGCAGACGCGCGCGCTTGCTCACCGGGTAGGCGTGCTCCTCGGAGCCGTCGTCCGGGGTGAGCATGATGCGACGGGTCTTGTCGGTGTCCTCGATGCTGACCCGACCGGACGCCTCGGCGATCGGGGCCACACCCTTGGGGGTGCGGGCCTCGAACAGCTCGACGACACGGGGCAGACCCTGCGTGATGTCGTCACCAGCCACACCACCGGTGTGGAAGGTACGCATCGTCAGCTGGGTGCCGGGCTCACCGATGGACTGGGCCGCGATGATGCCGACGGCCTCGCCGATGTCCACGAGCTTGCCGGTCGCGAGTGACCGGCCGTAGCAGGCGGCGCAGGTGCCGACGTGGGACTCACAGGTGAGCACCGACCGGACCTTGACCTGCTCGACGCCGGCGGCGACGAGCGCGTCGATGACGACGTCACCGAGGTCGATGCCGGCCTCGGCCAGGACGGAACCGTCCTTCTCGACGTCGGCGGCGAGCGTGCGGGCGTAGACCGAGGTCTCCACGTCGTCGTGCTCGACCAGGGCGCCGGAGGTGGTCTTCTGCGCGATCGGCATGGTCAGGCCACGCTCGGTCCCACAGTCGTCCTCGCGGATGATGACGTCCTGCGAGACGTCCACCAGGCGACGGGTCAGGTAACCCGAGTCGGCGGTACGCAGCGCGGTGTCGGCAAGACCCTTACGAGAACCGTGCGTGGAGATGAAGAACTCGAGCACGGACAGGCCCTCGCGGAAGTTCGCGCGGATCGGTCGCGGGATGATGTCGCCCTTCGGGTTGGACACCAGACCACGCATACCGGCGATCTGCCGCAGCTGCATCCAGTTACCACGCGCACCCGAGGACACCATCTTGTAGATGGTGTTGGTCTTCGGGAGGTTGGCCTCCATCTCCTTGGCGACCTCGTTGGTGGCCTGAGTCCAGATCTCGATGAGCTCCTGACGGCGCTCGTCGTCCGTGATCAGACCACGCTCGTACTGCACCTGGACCTTGGTGGCCTTGACCTCGTAGCCCTCGAGGATCTCGAGCTTGCGCGGCGGGGTCACGACGTCGGAGATGGCCACCGTGGTGCCCGAGCGGGTCGCCCAGTGGAAGCCGTACTCCTTGAGCGCGTCGAGGCTCGCAGCGACCTGCACCTTGGTGTAGCGCTCGGCCAGGTCGTTGACGATGGTCGACAGACGCTTCTTGTCGACGACCGCGTCCACGAACGGGTAGTCCACGGGCAGCGTCTGGTTGAACAGCGCGCGACCGAGGCTGGTCTCGATGGTGAGCGAGGCCACCTGGCCCTGCTCGTTGACCTCGGTGCCCTCGGCGAGCTCCGTGCCCGGGATCGGGACGACGTCGAGCAGGCGGATCTTGACGATGCTGCCGAGCTCGAGCTCGCCGGCGTCGAACGCCATGCGGGCCTCGGAGACCGACGAGAACGCGCGGCCGGAACCCTTGCCGTTCTCCACCTCGGACGTGAGGTGGTAGAGCCCGATGATCATGTCCTGGGTGGGCATGGTCACCGGACGGCCGTCGGCCGGCTTGAGGATGTTGTTGCTCGAGAGCATCAGGATGCGGGCCTCGGCCTGCGCCTCGGTGCTCAGCGGCACGTGCACAGCCATCTGGTCACCGTCGAAGTCGGCGTTGAAGGCCGAGCAGACGAGCGGGTGGATCTGGATGGCCTTGCCCTCGACGAGCTGAGGCTCGAAGGCCTGGATGCCGAGGCGGTGCAGGGTGGGCGCGCGGTTGAGGAGCACGGGGTGCTCGGTGATGACCTCTTCGAGGACGTCCCACACGACCGGACGGGCGCGCTCGACCATGCGCTTGGCCGACTTGATGTTCTGCGCGTGGTCGAGGTCGACCAGGCGCTTCATCACGAACGGCTTGAACAGCTCGAGGGCCATCTGCTTGGGCAGACCGCACTGGTGCAGCTTGAGCTGCGGGCCGACGACGATGACCGAACGGCCGGAGTAGTCGACGCGCTTGCCGAGCAGGTTCTGGCGGAACCGGCCCTGCTTGCCCTTGAGCATGTCGGACAGCGACTTGAGCGGACGGTTGCCGGGACCCGTGACCGGGCGACCACGACGGCCGTTGTCGAAGAGGCTGTCGACAGCCTCCTGGAGCATCCGCTTCTCGTTGTTGACGATGATCTCCGGCGCACCGAGGTCGAGCAGACGCTTGAGCCGGTTGTTGCGGTTGATCACGCGACGGTAGAGGTCGTTGAGGTCGGAGGTCGCGAAGCGGCCACCGTCGAGCTGCACCATCGGGCGCAGATCCGGCGGGATGACCGGGACGGCGTCCAGGACCATGCCGGACGGCTTGTTCGTCGTGGCCTGGAAGGCGGTGACGACCTTGAGCCGCTTGAGGGCACGGGTCTTCTTCTGGCCCTTGCCGGTGGCGATGATCTCGCGCAGCAGCTCGGACTCGGCCTGGAGGTCGAAGTCCTGCAGGCGCTTCTGGATCGCGGCGGCGCCCATGCCACCCTCGAAGTACAGACCGAAGCGGTCACGCATCTCGCGGTAGAGGATCTCGTCGCCCTCGAGGTCCTGGACCTTGAGGTTCTTGAACCGGTCCCAGACCTGCTCGATGCGCTCGATCTGCATGTCGGCGCGCTTGCGGATCTGGTTCATCTCGCGCTCGGCGGACTCGCGCACCTTGCGGCGGGCGTCAGCCTTGGCACCCTCGGCCTCGAGCTCGGCGATGTCGGACTCGAGCCGCTTGGCCCGGGTGTCGACCTCGGAGTCACGCTTGTTCTCGTACTCCTTCTTCTCCACCTCGATCTGGGCCTCGAGCGAGGGCAGGTCCTTGTGGCGCTGCTCCTCGTCGACCGAGGTGATCATGTAGGCCGCGAAGTAGATGACCTTCTCGAGGTCCTTCGGGGCGAGGTCGAGCAGGTAGCCCAGGCGCGACGGGACGCCCTTGAAGTACCAGATGTGGGTGACGGGGGCAGCGAGCTCGATGTGGCCCATCCGCTCACGACGCACCTTGGCACGAGTGACCTCGACGCCGCAGCGCTCACAGATGATGCCCTTGAAGCGGACCCGCTTGTACTTGCCGCAGTTGCACTCCCAGTCCCGGGTGGGGCCGAAGATGCGCTCGCAGAACAGGCCCTCCTTCTCAGGCTTGAGGGTGCGGTAGTTGATCGTCTCGGGCTTCTTCACCTCGCCGTGGCTCCACTGACGGATGTCGTCAGCAGTGGCCAGGCCGATGCGCAGTTCGTCAAAGAAGTTGACGTCGAGCACGTGGTTCCTTCTTCCGTGTCTCTAGCTAAAACTCAAAGGGTGGGTCGTGAGGAGGGCCGGTATGCCGCGTGCCCGCCCAGGGCGTCCACGCGGCATACCCGCGCCTTAGACCTCTTCGACCGAACTGGGCTCGCGCCGGGACAGGTCGATGCCGAGCTCCTCCGCCGCGCGGAAGACGTCCTCGTCGGACTCCTTCAGCTCGATGGAGGTGCCCTCGCTGTTGAGCACCTCGACGTTCAGGCACAGCGACTGCATCTCCTTGATGAGCACCTTGAAGGACTCGGGGATGCCGGGCTCCGGGATGTTGTCGCCCTTGACGATCGCCTCGTAGACCTTCACGCGGCCCTGGACGTCGTCGGACTTGATCGTGAGCAGCTCCTGCAGCGCGTAGGCCGCGCCGTAGGCCTCGAGTGCCCACACCTCCATCTCACCGAAGCGCTGGCCACCGAACTGAGCCTTACCACCCAGCGGCTGCTGCGTGATCATGCTGTAGGGGCCGGTGCTGCGGGCGTGGATCTTGTCGTCCACGAGGTGGTGCAGCTTGAGGATGTACATGTAGCCCACGGACACCGGCTCGGGGAACGGCTCGCCGGAGCGACCGTCGAAGAGCCGGGACTTGCCGGAGCCGTCGATGAGCCGCACGTCGTCGCGGGTCTTGGTCGTGGAGTCCAGCAGACCCACGATCTCGTCCTCGCGCACACCGTCGAACACCGGCGAGGCGACACGGGTGCCGGCCGGGGCCGAGCGCGCGTCCTCGGGGATGAGCTTGGCCCAGTCCGGGTTGCCCGCGATCTCCCAACCGCGGGAGGCGGCCCAGCCGAGGTGCAGCTCGAGGATCTGGCCGACGTTCATACGACCGGGGACACCGAGCGGGTTGAGCACGACGTCCACAGGGGTGCCGTCCTCGAGGAACGGCATGTCCTCGACGGGCAGGATCTTGGAGATGACGCCCTTGTTGCCGTGACGGCCGGCGAGCTTGTCTCCATCGGTGATCTTGCGCTTGTTGGCGACGTAGACGCGGACGAGCTGGTTGACGCCCGGGGGCAGGTCGTCGCCTTCGTCCTTGTCGAACACCTTGACGCCGATGACCGTGCCGGTCTCGCCGTGGGGCACCTTGAGCGACGTGTCGCGGACCTCGCGAGCCTTCTCACCGAAGATGGCGCGCAGCAGGCGCTCCTCCGGCGTCAGCTCGGTCTCACCCTTGGGCGTGACCTTGCCGACGAGCAGGTCCCCGTCGCGGACCTCGGCGCCGATGCGGATGATGCCGCGCTCGTCGAGGTCGGCCAGGACCTCCTCGGAGACGTTCGGGATGTCCCGGGTGATCTCCTCGGGGCCGAGCTTGGTGTCGCGGGCGTCGACCTCGTGCTCCTCGATGTGGATCGAGGAGAGGACGTCGTCCTGCACCAGACGCTGGCTGAGGATGATCGCGTCCTCGTAGTTGTGGCCCTCCCACGGCATGAACGCCACGAGCAGGTTGCGGCCCAGGGCCATCTCGCCACCGTCGGTCGCGGGACCGTCGGCGATGACGCCGCCGGCCTCGACCCGGTCGCCCTCGTTGACGACGACGACCTGGTTGTAGGACGTGCCCTGGTTGGAGCGCGCGAACTTGGCGATCCGGTAGGTGCGCGTCGAGCCGTCGTCCCCGGCGACGGTGACGAGGTCGGCGGACACCTCGGTGACCACACCAGCGGTCTCGGCCCGGACGACGTCGCCCGAGTCGAGGGCGGCGCGGTACTCCATGCCGGTGCCGACCAGCGGAGCCTCGGACTTGACCAGCGGCACCGCCTGACGCTGCATGTTGGAACCCATGAGCGCACGGTTGGCGTCGTCGTGCTCGAGGAACGGGATCAGCGCCGTCGCGGCCGACACCATCTGGCGCGGGGAGACGTCCATGTAGTCGACGTCGGCACCGGGGATGTAGTCGATCTCGCCGCCCTTGGTGCGCACCAGGACGCGGTCCTCGGTGAACAGGCCCTCGGCGTTGATGACGGCGTTGGCCTGCGCGATGACGTGGCGGTCCTCCTCGTCGGCGGACAGGTAGTCCACCTTGTCGGTGACCTTGCCCTTGACGACCTTGCGGTAGGGCGTCTCGATGAACCCGAACGGGTTGATCCGACCGTAGGACGCGAGCGAGCCGATCAGGCCGATGTTCGGGCCCTCAGGGGTCTCGATCGGGCACATGCGGCCGTAGTGCGACGGGTGGACGTCACGGACCTCCATGCCGGCGCGGTCGCGGGACAGACCACCCGGGCCGAGGGCCGACAGACGCCGCTTGTGCGTCAGGCCCGCGAGCGGGTTGTTCTGGTCCATGAACTGCGACAGCTGGGAGGTGCCGAAGAACTCCTTGATCGACGCCACCACGGGGCGGATGTTGATCAGGGTCTGCGGGGTGATCGCCTCGACGTCCTGCGTGGTCATGCGCTCGCGGACGACGCGCTCCATGCGGGACAGCCCGGTGCGGACCTGGTTCTGGATGAGCTCGCCCACGTTGCGCAGACGACGGTTGCCGAAGTGGTCGATGTCGTCGACCTCGACCGGCACCTCGTCGCCGTTCTTGCCGGCGAGCGTCGACTCACCGGCGTGCAGCGAGACGATGTACTTGATCGTGGCGACGATGTCGTCGACGGACAGGACCGAGGCGCTGAGCTCGGCGGCGACGCCCAGCTTGCGGTCGATCTTGTAGCGGCCGACCTTGGCCAGGTCGTAGCGCTTGGGGTTGAAGTAGAGGTTGTCCAGCAGGGTCTGGGCAGCCTCGCGGGTCGGCGGTTCGCCCGGGCGCAGCTTGCGGTAGATGTCGAGCAGCGCGTCGTCCTGGCCGGCCGTGTGGTCCTTCTCCAGGGTGAGGCGCATCGACTCGAACTCGCCGAACTCCTCGAGGATGTCGGCCTCGGTCATGCCCAGGGCCTTGAGGAGGACGGTGACCGACTGCTTGCGCTTGCGGTCGACGCGGACGCCCACCATGTCGCGCTTGTCGATCTCGAACTCCAGCCAGGCACCGCGGCTCGGGATGACCTTGGCGGTGTAGATGTCCTTGTCGGACGTCTTGTCGGGCGTGCGCTCGAAGTAGACGCCCGGGCTGCGGACCAGCTGGGAGACGACGACACGCTCGGTGCCGTTGATCACGAAGGTGCCGCGCTCGGTCATGAGCGGGAAGTCACCCATGAAGACCGTCTGGCTCTTGATCTCGCCAGTCGTGGTGTTCATGAACTCCGCGGTGACGAACAGGGGCGCGGAGTAGGTCTGGTCGCGCTCCTTGCAGTCCTCGATGGAGTACTTGACCTCCTCGAAGCGGTGGTCGCGGAACGACAGCGACATGGAGCCGCTGAAGTCCTCGATCGGGGAGATCTCTTCGAAGATCTCCTCGAGGCCGGAGCGATCCGGCACATCCCCACGGCCGGCGGCCTTGGCCTCTGCGACACGGGCCTGCCAGCGCTCGTTACCGAGCAGCCAGTCGAAGCTTTCCGTTTGCAGCGCCAGGAGGTCGGGGACCTCGAGGGGTTCGCGGATCTTTGCGAAGGACAGACGGCCTGAAACCGTCCGTGCGGTGGACACAGTCTGAGTCGCGTTGCGCGAGGCAGCCAAGGAGGGGTCCTTCCACGGGCCTTGTCTTAAATCTGATGGTTCGAAACCGGTGCAGCGCTGACCGCCGGTGCCGACCACGCAGGAGACAGGGCCAGGAATTCGTGCCGCAGGGCACGACGAAAGGCTGAGGTCTGAGGCGGGATCGAAGAAAGAGGGCAGCGCAAAGGAAGAGCATACACGAAAGAGGGCAGCCTCGTCCAACCGTGTCCAGCGGGCTCACGCCACGACCGTTGACGGGGGTCAGGCCCGGGCCACAAGCCACGGGCTGATCCGACGCAGACGAGGATGACGCGCGAAACCCCCCACGTCAAGACATTCGCCCCGTGTGGCGCCGAATGACCTGCGGCGACGCACCCGAAGAGGGGATGCATCGCCGCAGGTCAGGAGGATCCGGGAGGCGTCCGGGAGGTCTCGCCGCGCCGGATCTCCGAAGGGGTGGTACCCCCCTAGAAGGCTTCGACCTTGCTGATCAGCCAGCGGTCGCCGACCTTGGTCATCGTCGCGATGACCCGGTTCTGGTCGACCACGGGGTCCTGCTGGTCGGTGCCGATGCGGGCCTGGTTGACGAACGCCAGCACCTTGACGGTCGTGGGCGAGGAGCTCATCACCCCGACGTCGGACACCTTGGCCTGCACGACGGTCTGGTTCTTGACCGCGAGCGGCTTGATGTCCTTGTCCATGGCGGCCGTGAACTCGCCCTTGAACGACCCGGTGAGCAGGCCCTCGATCTGCGCCGACTGCGCGTCGATGGTCTTGTAGCTGTAGCTGAGCATCTGCTCGATCGAGGTGCGGGCCTGGCTGGCCGCCGCCCGGTTGGTGGCGGCCTGGGCGCCGGCGTCGCGCAGGCTGACGCCCACGACGGTCCCGAGCACGGCCAGCACGGCCACGAGGGCCACGAGCGGAGCGATCCAGCGTCGCCGGCCGTCGGCCGCAGGCCGTGACGACGTCCAGGTATGCCGCGTGGGCAGCTTCGGGAGCCGGGGCCAGCTCCGCGTGGGGCTCGACTGGTCACCTGCCCCCGGCGCGCCTGCGCCAGGGTCGACGAGGGGCTGCTGGGGGGCGCGTGCCCGGGACCGCTCTCCGGCCACCCGGGGGCGGGCCTTCACCTTGGTATCAACCGACGAACTCAAGGTTCTCCACCTTCCACTCGTCGCCGACCAGGCGCAGGTCGAGCCGCATCCGGTAGGTCTTGGTCTCGCCGTTCGGAACGGCGGTGTTCTTGGTCGGGGCGACCACGCCCACGAGCGCGACGGCGGAGTCCTTGTCACCGGAGACCAGGGCGGCCTCGGTGCGCTGCACCGAGGAGACCGTCTTGTTGGCGACGAGGACCTTGCTGAGCTGGTCGGCCGAGGTCGAGTAGCTCTTGAGGAAGTCCCCCGTGGCGCCGGCCTTCACCCGGGCCATGTCCGCGTCGACCTTGGTGTAGTCGACCGTGACGAAGTTGATGGCCAGCTGCTTGGCAGCTGCCACGGCGTCGGCGTTGGCCGCCGACGTCTGCCGCGCGGCATACCAGTCGCGTCCGCGGGTGGCCCCGAGGGCGAGGCTCGCGATGAGCGCGATGGCGACCACGACCCACACCATGGTCGGGGTGATGCGCAGGGACCTGGCCCGGTCACGGGCTGTCTGGTGATCTGTGTCGGCAGCGAGCGCGTCGGGGGGTGACACGTCCTCGTCCGCCTCCACCGCCCTCCCGGCGTGGGTGGTGATCGTGCTCATCGAGCAGCCTCCTTCATGATCCACAACCACGAGGCGTCGCCGCTCTCGGCCCCGGAGGGAGGCAGTGGCACCGATACCTGTGGTGTTGTCAGGCTCAACGAGGCAGCCATGCCCGGGGATACGGGCTGGTTGCCGAAAGCGAACGGGACGGTGGAGTTCGTGCTCGAGTGCGGACCCGGGGCGTTCTGGGCGCCGCGAACGCTGGCCGCCGACCCGCGGGGGGCCGTGCAGCGTGCCGAGGTGTTCGCCTTGGTGTTGCTGGTCTGGTTGGGCGTGCGCCGCACCGTGCCCTGGTAGCCCTGCGTGCAGACCGGCGGGTCGTGCGCCATGGCCAGTCCGAAGTGGGCGGTGCCGTCGCCGGGGACGACCGTGAAGCCGCCGGCCACGACATCGGGGTAGGTGACGAGGAGCTGCTGGATCCCGTCGACCCGTGCCGTGGTCACCTGGCCGACGGTGATCAGGTTGGCCAGCAGCGCGGCGAGGTTGCCCTGGTTGTCCCTGATCAGGGACTCGAGCTCCTTGGACGCGACGACGCCGCGGTCGAGGATCAGGCGCAGGTCGCCGTCAGAGGCCTTGAGGGTCTCGGACAGGTCCGCGAAGTTCTTGGCGAAGACCTTGATGTCGCCCGAGGTCTCGCGCTGCGTGTCGAGCACGATGCGGCCGTCGTCGATCAGCTTGACCGTCTCGGGCAGCGCCTCGGTGGCCGACCTCGTCAGCTTGTCACCGCTGTCGATCAGTCGCTGGAGGTCCTGTCCCCCGTCGGCGAACCCCTTGCCGAGCTCGTCGACCACGGTGCGCAGGTCCTGCTTGTCGACCGAGTTGACGGTCCCGTCGAGGTCGAGCAGCAGCGTGTCGACCCGCAGCGGGAAGACCGTGTCCTTGCGCGGGATGGTGTCGCCGTTCCTCAGCGAGGCGCCCTTGTCGGTGCGCGGCTGGAAGTCGAGGTACTGCTCGCCGACCGCGGAGCGGTTCTCCACGACGACCTTGGTGTCCTTCGGAATCACTACTCCCCGTTGGATTTTCGCGTCGACGATCACACCGTCCCTGGACAGCTTCAGGTTGTCGACCCGGCCGACGGTGACGCCGCGGTAGGTGACCTCGGAGCCGACGAAGATGCCGCCGGACTGCTCGAAGTCGGCCGCGACGTGGTACTGCCCACCGGCCACCTGGTCGTAGAGCCCGACGTAGCGGGCCGAGAGGACCGAGACGGTGACGAGGGTGATCAGCAGGAACGCGAACAGCTGGACCTGCACCGAACGGCGGATCATGCGGCACCTCCGTAGAGCGAGCGCCACGAACCGTCCGAGCCCGACGAGCCGGACTGCTGGTCGCGGGCACCGACGCAGATCACGCCCGGGACGCACGCGCCCGAGGTCGAGCTGCCGCCCGGGGTGATCGGCACACTCGGGATGCTGGGCGTCGGCAGCGGCAGGCTGGGCAGCCCGGTGGGCCCGCCCGTCGGGCCGCCGGGGGGCGGAGTCGTCGGGATCCCCAGGTTGCCGGCGAGGTGCGCGAAGTTGAGGTCCAGGTCGGCGGACATGTTGGTGTAGTCGCCCTTCATGGCCCCGGTCGTCGCGTCCGAGAAGGGGTAGGTCAGCAGCAGCTGCAGCGACTTCGGCAGGTTGTCCCCGGCCTTGGTGAGCTGGGCCAGGATCGGCGCGAGGGCCTGGAGGTTCGCGGCGGTGTCGGCCTTGCTCTGCTGGATGACCTGGGTCCCGACGGCCCCGAGCCTGCTGAGCGCCTGGAGCATCTGCACGAGCTGCTGGCGCTGGTCGGCGAGCACCTTGAGGCCATTGGGCAGCGCCTCGAGGGCCCTGCCGATGTCCTCCTTCTGGGCTGCGAGCTTGGCGGCGAGCGCGTCGATGTTGTCGATGGCGCGGACGATCTCGGACTTCTGGCTGTCGAGGCCGCCGATGAAGGTGTCGAGCTGCTTGATGACGTCCTTGATCTGCGCCTGGTTGCCCCGCGCGGCGTTGTTGAGCTCGGTCTCGATCACCTTGAGCTGGGCGACGCCACCACCGTTGAGCAGCAGCGACATCGCGCTGAGCACCTCCTCGACCTCCGGGTTGCGGCCGGTGCGGGCGAGGGGGATGTTGTCGCCGTCGCCGAGCCGGCCCTCGGGGGCCGCACCGGTCGGCGCGGACAGCTGGACGTACTTCTCCCCCAGCAGCGAGGTCTGCTTGAGCTCCGCCACGGCGTTGTCGGGCAGCTTGACGTTCTTGGGCAGGCGCAGCGTCACCCGAGCCGTCCAGCCGTTGAGCTCGATCTTCTCGACCGAGCCCACCGTCACCTGGTCGACCTTGACCGACGACTGCGGGACGAGGTCGAGGACGTCGGCGAACTCGGCCGTCACGCGGAAGATGTCACCGCGGTTGGCTGCTCCGCCGGGCAGCGGCAGGTCGAAGGCGCCCTGGCAGCCGGTGACGCCGAGGAGGACGGCGCCCACGACGAGCCCGGACACGGCGCGCCGGCCACGCGGCATACCCGTGGTCCGTGGCTCGGTGGTCTGTGGCTTGGTGGTCTGTGGCTGGTGGTCGTTCATCGGGTCCCTCCCAGCAGGCCGCCCAGGGTCGGGTCGGCACCGCGCATCGTCACGACGGCCCCGCCCTGGCCGGGGGTGGTCGCGGGCGATCCCGACGACGCTCCGGCCTGGGCCTGCGGCACGGCGGACAGGAGGTTGACCGGCAGTTTCACGCCTTGTCCCGCGAGCTGGTCGAGCAGCGACTGGATCGGCTTGAGGGCCCCGCTGACGGTCTTGCACAGCGAAGCCGGCTGACCGCCCTGGACGATCAGGGAGCACAGCATGTTCTGCACGGTGAGGTTCTCGTTCACGTTGGCCCGGGTGTCGAGCGTGCCGGTGTCGGGGTTGTAGGCGTTCTGCAGGTTGCTGATCGCCACCGGGGCGTTCGTGAGGGTCTCGGCCAGGGCATCCCGCTGCTTGGCCACCGTGCCGGTCACCGACGCCAGCTGCTTGAGGTTGGTGGTCAGGCCCGCCCGGTTGTCGTGGACGAACGAGCTGATCTCGCTCAGCGCGACAGCGAGGTTCTTCAGGGCGGCGGCGAGGTCGTCGCGCTCCCCGTCGAGCTGCTGCGAGACGTTGGCGAGGTCGCTGTTGAGCCTGCGGACCTGGCTGTCGTTGGTGGCGAGCATGGTCGTGAAGGTCTGGAGGTTCTTCACGGTGCCAAACAGGTCGTTGCGGCCACCGGACAGAGCCTCGAGCGCCAGGCTGAGGTCGCGGTTGGTGTCGTGCAGCTTCTGGCCCTGGCCGCCGAGGTTCTTGGCGCCGGTGTCGAGCACGTCGGCGAAGGCGCCGTCCTTGTTGGCACCCGTGGGACCGAGGGCCACCAGGAGGTCGTCCAGGCTCGAGGAGATGCGGTCCAGCTCGACGGGAACCGCCGTGCGGTCCAGGCCGATCTGGGCGTTGTCCTTCATCACCGGACCAGCGGTGTATGCCGGGAGCAGCTGCACGTAGCGGTCGCTCACCAAGGAGGGGGCCACCACCGCGGCCTTGGCGTCCGCGGGCACCCGGTACTTGCGGTCGAACTCGAACTTGACCTCGACCTTGTCGCCCTTCGGAGTCACCTCGGTGACCTTGCCGACCTGGACGCCGAGGATGCGTACGTCGGACCCGGGGAACAGGCCGACCGCGCGGCTGAACTCACCGGTCACGTGGATGCTGTCCTGCCGCGGCCAGAAGGCGTACGCGCCGGCGACGAGGGCGACCACGACGAGCGCGGCGACGACCTTGGGGATCAGGCCGAGCCGGGGCGTGGCGGGCAGCGACGGCAGTCGCAGGGCGGGCAGGCGCTTCATCAGTTGCCTCCCGGAGACACGGGGGTCGTGAGGTTCTGGATGTAGGTGTCGAACCACCGGCCGTTGCCGAGGACGTTGGCGAACAGCCGCGTGAACGGGCCCATCGCGGCAATGGTGTCCCCGAGGTCCTTCTCGTGCTTCTGCAGCACCGCGAGGACCTTGGTCAGCTGGTCGAGGGCGGGCTTGAGCTCCGAGCGGTTGTCCCGGACCAGCCCGGTGAGCTGCTGGGCCATCGCAGAGGTGTTGGTGAACAGCGTGTGGATCGCCTCGCGACGGGCATTGAGCTCGACCATCAGGAGGTCGGCGTTCTTGATGATCGACTCCACGGCCTTGTTGCGCTCGGCGACGGTGCCCGAGACGCTGTTGGCCGAGGCGAGCAACCGCTTGAGCTCGTCGTCGCGCGAGGCGATGGTGTTGGACAACCTGCTGAGGCCGTCCAGGGCCGCCTTGACGTCGGGCGGGCTGTCCTTGAACTCGGTCGCCAGGGTGGTCAGCGACTTCGCCAGCATGTCCGTGTCGATCTCCTCGGACGTGGTCGCGAGGTCGCTGAACGCGTTGACGATGTCGTAGGACGAGATGGTCCGCTCCAGCGGGATCTCGCTGTCCGCCTTGAGCTGGCCACCACCGGCGGGCTCCAGGGCGAGGAACTTCGAACCCAGCAAGGTCCGCATCCGGATGCTGGCACCGGTCCGGGTGCCGAAGGCTGCCGGTTCGGTGACCTTGAAGTCGACGACCACGTGGTTGCCCGCGAGGTCGACCTTCTCCACCTTGCCGACCTTGACCCCGGCGATCCGCACGTCGTCGCCCTTGATCAGGCCGCCCGCCTCGCTGAACGAAGCGCGGTAGTGGTCGCCGCCCCCGAGGAACGGGATGCTCTGGACGTTGAACGCGAGGAACAGCACCAGCGCGATGGACGCCAGCCCGGCAGCGCCGATCGGGACGGGGTTGCGCTCGCGGAAGGGGGTACTCATGACGAGCACCTCGCTGCGGAGAGCCCAGCCGGCTTGTCGACCGGGATCTTGATGGCCGGGGCACCCTTGGTCGGCGACGGCACGACGATCGTCCCGCTGAAGTCGCACATGTAGAAGTTGAACCAGGAGCCGTAGGTCGCGGTCCGCGTGATCGTGTTGATCTTGCCCGGCGAGGTCGACAGGAACTTCTCGAAAACGGCGGTGTTCGACGGCTTGTTGAGGTTCGTGCTGAGCGCACGGAGGTTGCTGATGTCCGCCTTGATCGAGGGACGGGTGACCTTCAGCAGGTCGGCAGTCTCCGCGGTCAGGGAGTTGATGTTGGTCAACGAGGCACCGATCGTCGTGCGGTCGGCGGCCAGGCCGGAGATGAAGCGCTGGAGCTGGTCGATCAGCGCCTTGAGGGCGGAGTCGTGGGCATCCACGGTGCCGAGCACCGCGTTGAGGTTGGAGATGGTCCGACCAATGACCTCGTCGCGGTCCGCGAGGGTCGAGGTCAGCGACGCCGTCTTGGACAGCAGCGAGTTGATGTTGCCGCCCTCGCCCTGAAGGACGCTGATGATGTTGGCCGACAGCTCGTTGACGTCCTTGGGCGACAGGGCCGCGAACAACGGCTTGAAGCCGTTGAACAAGACCGTGAGGTCCAGCGCGGACTGGGTGTGGTCCAGTCCGATCGTGGCCCCGTCCTTCAGGGGCGTGGCACTGCCGACGTCCTGGGTGAGGGCGATGTAGCGCTCACCGATGAGGTTGCGGTACTTGATGGTCGCCTTGGTCCCTTGCGTGAGCACACTGGTCTTCAGCACGTTGAACTCGACGTCCGCGTGCACGCGGTCGCTGGCGACCTTGATGGACTTCACCTCACCCACGCGCACGCCGGCGATCCGCACCTCCTGGCCCGGAGCGAGGCCGGTCACGTCGTTGAACATGCCGCGATACGTCGCCTTGTCACCGAACTGGGTGTTGGAGATGGTGGCCGCGAGGGTGCCCGTGGCGAACAGCGTCGCCGCCACGAAGATCAGGAACTTCACCAGGCTGGATCGGGTGCTCACTGTTGGTTCACCACCGTTCCGCGCAGCATCGGGCCCGCGAGGAGCGTCGTGATGGCTGAGGGGCGACCGTCTCGCGATAGGAGAGCGGCCACGACGGCCTGTTCCTGCTCGGTTCCGGCCAGACCGGAGTCGGCCTCAGCGATGCTCTGCCCCGACAGCCCGGAGAACATCGACGGCAACGCACTGCCCGCCGCCCGCGAGCCCGAGTGGTTGGTGCCGTCACTGAAGTGGTTGCCCTTCCAGGGGTTCGCCTGGGTGCCGACGCGGCCTGGCAGGCCCTGGCAGCTCGGGGCACGCCGCTCGCCCCACCGGGGTTCCTCGCCGGGCTTGTAGCCCTGGCGCTGCTGGGTGACCTCGACCGTGATGTGGAAGGTCTTGTCCCGCCAGGCCTGGTCGATCCGCGGCAGCCAGTTCACCATCGCCGTGGCGACACAGGGGTACTGCGATGAGTACTTCGCCAGCACCTCGACGGTCGGTCGCTGCACGCGACCCACCTGGATGATCCGCTGGCCATTGGCGTCCAGGAAGTCCGCGGTCGTGTTCGCGAAGCCCGCCGTCCCCGCCAGGAAGCCGGCCAGCTCGTCCTTCTTGGCCACGATCGTCGTGCTCGTGGTGATCAACGCCGTCGCCGCGCGCACGAGATCCGGCGCCGCCACGGCATACGTGGAGGCAAGGTCGGCCAGCCCGCTGATGTCCGCCTTGATCACGGGCAGCTTGGGGTTGATCTCCTTGAAGTAGCTGTCGACCAGGACCAGGTTCTGGCCGAGGCGGGTCCCCCGCCCGTCCAGCGCCGACGCCAGCGCGTTCAACGTCATCGCCAGCTTCTCCGGCTGCACGGTGCGCAGCAACGGCAACAGGTCGTCGAAGACCTTCTCGAGCTCGATCGCCACCGACGTGCGGTCCTGACCGATGGTGTCGCCCTTGGCGATGTGCCGCCCCACGGCACCGGTCGTCGGCGTCACCAGGTCGACGTACCGCTCACCGAACAACGTCTTCGGGAGCAGGCGGGCCGACACGTTGGCCGGGATCAGGTCGACCATCTCCGGCTTCAGGGCCAGCTTGAGCGTCGCGCCGTTGCCGGTGGTCTCGATCGACCGCACCTCACCGACGATCAACCCACGGATCTTGACGTCGGACGCCGTCTGCAGCTGGGACCCGATCCGGTCGGTCAGCAGGTTGACCATCACCACGGGGGTGAACCGCTTCTGGAACGACGCCACCGACAGACCGATGAGCAGGCCCACGATGACGATGAAGCCGACCCCGTAGGCACGGTTGCCCAGGCGTGACATGAAACCGCTCGACGAGTCAGCCATGCGCTAACCCGCGATCCGTACGGTCGTCGTGGCGCCCCACACCGCCAGGGAGAAGAAGAAGTCCACGATGTTGATGGCGACGATGGAGGTCCGCACGGCCTTGCCGACGGCAACGCCCACGCCTGCCGGACCTCCGGACGCGTTGTAGCCGTAGTAGCAGTGGATGAGGATGATCACGACCGCGAACACCATCACCTTGAGGAACGAGAAGAGGACGTCGATCGGCGGCAGGAACAGGTGGAAGTAGTGGTCGTAGGTGCCGGCCGACTGCCCGAAGTAGTGCACGACGATGAAGCGGGTCGCGCCGTAGGACGAGAGCAGGCCCAGGACGTAGAGCGGGACGACCGCCACGAAGCCGGCGATCATCCGGGTCGTCACGAGGAACGGCAGCGAGGGGATCCCCATGACCTCGAGTGCGTCGACCTCCTCGGAGATGCGCATCGCACCGAGCTGGGCGGTGAACCCACACCCGACCGTCGCCGCGAGCGCCAGCCCCGCGACCAGCGGGGCGATCTCGCGGGTGTTGAGGTAGGCGGAGACGAAGCCGGTGAGGGCGCCGGTCCCGAGCTGGTTCAGCGAGGAGTAGCCCTGGAGGCCGACCTGGCTCCCGGTGAAGAAGGCGAGGAAGGCGATGACCCCCACGGTGCCTGCGATGACGGCGAGGGCACCCGAACCGAGCGAGACCTCCGCCAGCAGCCGCAGGATCTCCTTCTTGTAGCGGCGCAGGGTGCGCGGGCTCCAGGCGAGCGAGCGGACGTAGAACCGCATCTGCTCACCGAGGCTGTCGAGCGCCTCGACAGGCCGACCCGCGAGGTCCAGGACTTTGCTCACTGGGACTGCACCTCCTTCAGATCTTCTGGGGGACGACTTGGAAGTACACGGCGCTGGCGACGAAGTTCACGACGAACAGGAACATGAAGGTGATGACCACGCTCTGGTTCACTGCGTCGCCGACGCCCTTGGGGCCGCCGCCCGCGGTGAGGCCCTTGTACGAGGCCACGACCGCGGCGATGAAGCCGAAGATGAGGGCCTTGATCTCGCTGGTCCACAGGTCCGCCAGCTGGGCGAGCGCGGTGAACGAGGCGATGTAGGCGCCGGGGGTGCCGCCCTGGATGATGACGTTGAAGAAGTAGCCACCCGCGACGCCGACGACCGACACCAGCCCGTTGAGCAGCAGCGCGACGACCATGGCAGCCAGCACCCGGGGCACGACGAGGCGCTGGATGGGGCTGATCCCGAGGACCTCCATCGCGTCGATCTCCTCGCGGATCTTGCGCGAGCCGAGGTCTGCGCAGATCGCCGACCCGCCGGCACCGGCGATCAGCAGGGCCGTCACGATGGGTGAGGCCTCACGGATGACGGCGAGCACCGAGGCCGCTCCGGTGAAGGACTGGGCGCCGAGCTGGCGGGTCAGGGTGCCGAGCTGCAGGGCGATGACCGCACCGAAGGGGATGGAGACCAGGGCCGTCGGGACGATCGTCACCGAGGCGATGAACCAGCACTGCTGGATGAACTCCTTGGTCTGGAACGGCCGCTTCGGCAGGGACCGTCCGACGTCGAGGACGAGCGCGAAGAGCGATCCGCTCTGGCGCAGCGCACCAATAGCTGGATTGCCCATCTAGATCGCCGCCTCAGCAGACTGAGTGGGCTCGGTGTGGCGGACACCGGGAACGCCGGCGTTGTGCGACTGGAACGACCCGGGGGGCGGCGTGATGCCGTTCGCGCGGCACCAGTCCCCCGCCGGACGCTCGCCGCGGCGGGGGGTGCCGTCGCTGGTGCCGAGCTGGAGCGGGATGGGCGGCAGGGGCGGCAGCTCCTGGCCGGACTTCGCCTCGGCCGCGAGCTCGTCGGCGTCCTTCTCCTCGGACATGCCGATGGGGCCGATCGTCTGGGCGTTCAGGAACTGGCGCACCACCGGCTCCTCCGAGCTCAGCAGCATCTCGCGCGGCCCGAACATGGCGAGGTGCTTGTGGTACAGCAGCCCGATGTTGTCGGGCACCGTGCGCGTCGAGTTGATGTCGTGGGTGACGATGAGGAAGGTCGCGTCGATCTGCGCGTTGAGGTCGATGAACAGCTGGTTGATGTAGGACGTGCGGACCGGGTCCAGGCCGGAGTCCGGCTCGTCGATCAGCAGGATCTCGGGGTCGAGCACCAGCGCACGGGCCAGGCCGGCCCTCTTGCGCATGCCACCCGAGATCTCGCCGGGCAGCTTGGACTCGGCGCCGGTCAGCCCGACCAGGTCCATCTTCTCGAGGACGATGGTGCGGATGTCCGACTCGGACTTCTTGGTGTGCTCACGCAGGGGGAACGCCACGTTGTCGTAGAGGTTCATCGAGCCGAACAGTGCGCCGTCCTGGAACAGCACCCCGAACAGCTTGCGCACCTCGTAGAGCTCGCGCTCGCGCATCTGGGTCAGGTCGCGGTCCTGGATCCAGATCGCGCCCGCCTCCGGCTTGAGCAGGCCGACCAGCGTCTTGAGGAACACAGACTTGCCGGTACCCGACGGCCCCAGCATCACGGAGATCTCGCCCGCAGGAAGGGTCAGCGAGACGTCGTTCCAGATCACCTGCGACCCAAATCGCTTGGTCAGGCCTTCGACCCTGATCTCAACGCCCACAGCTCCACCTCGTCGTGAATGTCCACGCCCGCCACACATGGCGGGCCCCGGTTCGCAGGGCTCAACGAGGCGGGCAAGCCGAAGTTACGCCCCGGTATGCCACGGCAGCCGGTGCACACGCGGCATACGGGCGCTTTTCTGGCATGCGAAAGCGGGCCCGACTGGGTGGGTTGGAGTCAGCGATGGCGTGGGGTCAGGACGACGAAAGCGACCGCACACGCGGCATAGAGTGCTAGCGCGGCGGCCAGGGGGAGTCTCCCGACGGTCCGGCTGATCGGAGCCAGAGCGGTCATGAACTCGAGGCCGACGGAGACCATGCCAAGCCCCAGCACCACGGCCGGCCCCTGGTTGACTGTGATTGTGGGCGCGACGACCCCGCCCGCCGCCAACAGCACGAACCACGTGAGGAAGGCGGCGTTCGCGTAGAAGGCGTGGTCAACCGTGGCCGTCAAACCAAGCAATGTCGTGGTCAGGCCCAGACTCCAGGCACGGACCTGCCGTGCGCGCACCGCACCGCCCCCGAGCGCCCCGAACGCGCCTCCGAGTGGCACCACCGCGAAAGCCACTTGGAGCGCGGCCAACGGCCAAACCAGTGGGAGGGGCTGCCTCAGCGCCGACACCACATGACTCCCCGCCGCCACCGCTGCGAGGGCCGTGCACACGACTCCCAGCCCCGCAGCTTTCGCTCGGTGCGCCTTCGCGAGTGTTCCGATCACGTGAGGTCGCCGCGCATGACGTGGCACGACAGGATCGCCTCGAAGGCTGAGGTGACGTCCGAGGGAACCGGCTTGGGTGGGGTTTGTCCGACGAGTACTGCGACCAACCAGCCTTGGACGACGTCCTGCGCATCGAGGAGGGGGCCAGCCTCCTTCGCGGAGTAGAGCTCGGCACACTGGTGTGGCCGGGCCAGCGCGCGTGCCGTCGCCTGGGGAGAGTAGCCCTGCGCCGTCAGGTTCGCGGGGTCGAAGTCCAGCGGGGCCGCGGATCCCAGCTTCGCGTACTGGTCGAGTCGAGCGACGGTGAAGCGTTGGGGAGCGACGAACTGAGTCCCGTCCAGCGTGTGGTAGCTGTCGGCCAGAGACGTCTGGACGGGCTCGAGCAGCGGCAGTCGAGATGTGGGTCCACACACAGCAGGGTGCCGGCCAACGCACCGCACCTGTTCCGTGGAGACCTCGTAGACCTGGCTGTCCAACGGCCACGCGGCAGGCAGGACCACAGCCACGGCGACGACAGGGGCGAGGAGAACCCACAGGAAGCTCCTCGGTCGACGCACCGCGGTCAGCCAGCTGGAGGCGAGAACCAGACCACCGCCCAGGACCAGCAGTCCGGCGAGCGAGAGCATGGCCCGCGATGGCGTCCGCTGCAGGCCAGTCAACGTCCCGTACGTGGTGACCGCCTCGAACGGGCCGCGGCCAAACGGTGCCGCGATGACAAGCGTGGCCAGCACTGCCAGCACGGCCGCCGGCGCGGCCAGGAAGCCGTCGACCACGAGGCCGACGCACGCCCCCACCAACGACGAGACAAGGATCGGGAGGAGCACCTCGGCATACACCCAGTAGTCCGTCGGACCGACTCCGCCGCGGCGGAGCACGGCGACGGCGACGGCCAGCCAGGTCAGCACGTACGCGGCACCAGCGCAGAGGGCCACGGCGAGCGCGGGCGCCAGCGCCTGGCTCCCGCGCCGCGCCGAGGCCTTGGCCAGCTCGGCCACGGTCGGTCGATACCGTCTCGCGGTGTCGTGGGCCGCGGCGGCGGCAACCAGCGGGCAGGCGATGATCACGCTGGCGGCCGACAGTCTCGTGCCCCAGTCCCACTCGACCTGCCAGTGGCCTTGGCTGAAGACAGTGGTGAGGGTGAAGCCCGCCAGGGCCACGGCCACCGGAGCCCCCGCACCGCGACGGATCCACAGTGCGATGCCGTTCACGCCGGGACCGGCTCCTCGATGACGCGGAAGAAGCCTGACTCGATCGCGCTGCGCCGAGACCCGGCCGGGGCGAGGTCCGCGAGGTCCGCGACCGTGCCGGAGAAGCGAAGTCGACCGGCGTGGATCACCAGGACGTCGCCTGCGAGGTCGGCAACGTCTTCCACGACGTGGCTGCTCAGAAGCACCGTGCAGTCCAACCCCCTGATCAGCTCGACCATTGCCCTTCGCTGAGCCGGATCGAGACCCGTGGTCGGCTCGTCCAGGAGAAGCACCTCCGGCTCTGATGCAAGGGCCTGGGCGAAGGCCACCCGGCGAACCATGCCTCCAGAGAGGCTCGACAGTCGGCGAGCGGCGACGTCGGCGAGGCCCACAGCCGCCAGGCATTCGTCGGCACGCGACTGGGCCTTTCTCGTGGGCAGGCCCTTGAGCCACGCGAGGTACGACACCACTTCCCGGGGCGTCAGCCGACCCGGGAAGCTCGCCCCTTGAGGCATCAGCGCCACGAGCGGGAGGGCCTCGCGTCGGGTCGCCCGCGCATAGAGGTCCCTCCCGCCGACAGCGACCGATCCGGAGGTGGGTTCGAGGATGCCCGCGGCGCACGACAGGAGCGTGGACTTGCCGGCGCCGTTGACCCCCAGCAGGGCCGTCACGCCACGCCCCAGAGTGAACGAGACCTCGCTGAGGGCGGTCTCCCGCCCGTAGGCGTGTGTGACGTCCTGCACCTGCATGACGGACCGGCTAGGGGTAGCGAGATAGTCATCCGAGCAGGGATCGCTCAGCGTCACCGTCTTCAAGCGCAAGACCTCTCTCCAAGACCGTGTCGTCTGACCTTGAGACTCGAGAGAGGGCCGGGCGTGACGCGGCCTGCCGGGCGGACACGCGGAAGCGGGCCCGACCTGGTGGTCGGACCCGCTTCGCAGCAGTGCTGGTGCTCCCCGAGGGGAGCTCAGATCACTTGAGGGTGACGGTGGCGCCGGCGGCCTCGAGGGCCTCCTTGGCCTTGTCGGCCGCAGCCTTGTCAACCTTCTCGAGGACGGGCTTGGGGGCGCCGTCGACGAGGTCCTTGGCTTCCTTCAGGCCGAGGGAGGTCAGCGCGCGGACCTCCTTGATGACCTGGATCTTCTTGTCGCCAGCAGCCTCGAGGACGACGTCGAACTCGTCCTGCTCCTCGGCGGCAGCGGTGTCGCCACCGGCCGGGGCGCCGGCCGCGGCAACGGCCACGGGGGCAGCAGCGGTGACGTTGAAGGTGTCCTCGAACTGCTTCACGAACTCAGAGAGCTCGATGAGGGTCATTTCCTTGAAGGCCTCAAGGAGCTCGTCGGTGGAGAGCTTCGCCATGATGGGCGTCCTTTCTAATTCTTGGTATGCCGTGAGTGGCGTCTTGGTGTGTGAGCGGGCTCGGTGCGGGGTTGCCCCCGACCGGGTCAGCTCTCGTCGCCACCCTCGGCGACGTCTGCGGTTGCCTCGGCCACGGGGGCCTCGGCGGACGCGTCGGCTGCGGGAGCCTCGGCGGTGTTGTCGTCAGCCTCGGCAACCTCGGCCTCGGCGGCGGGAGCGGCGGCAGCAGCCACCGGGCCCTCGGCCTCGACCTTGGCGCGCAGCGCGTCGACGACCCGAGCGGTCTGCGACAGCGGTGCGGCGAAGAGGTAGACAGCCTGGCTGAGCGACGCCTGAAGGGCACCGGCCAGCTTGGCCAGGAGAACCTCGCGGGACTCGAGGTCCGCGAGCTTCGTGATCTCCGCGGGAGTCAGGGCCTTGCCGTCGAGGACGCCGCCCTTGATCACGAGGAGGGGGTTCGCCTTGGCGAAGTCACGCAGGCCCTTGGCGGCCTCGACCGGGTCGCCATCGACGAATGCGATGGCGGACGGTCCGACGAGCTGGCCGTCGAACGCCGTGACTCCGGCGTCCTTGGCAGCAAGCTCGGTGAGCGTGTTCTTCACGACGGCGAAGGTGGCGTTTCCGCGCAACGAGTTGCGGAGATCGGTGATCTGCTTCACCGAAAGCCCGCGGTACTCGGTCAGCACGGCCGCGCCGGAGTTGCGGAACTTGTCCGACAGCTCGGCGATGGCGGCAGCCTTGTCAGCCTTGGCCATGGGGCCTCCCTTCCGTGTGTTCGACCGTCCGGAGCTGGAGGCCACACGGAAAGAGCCCCATGCACAGGGCACGGGGCTCGCACGCGGGCAGGCTCTGGGAGCCGGCACTGCGGGTGAATCGTGGCCTGCGCTGGACGCCCACCGGAGTGGAACCTTCGGTCACGTGCTGCCTATTGCGGTGGCACGCGACAACCGAGCGGTCTTTGGTCAGGGTCCAGAGTACGGGTGGGCGGGCCCCCGACCAAATCGCGGTCTCCCGGCGCCCCCCGGCACCGCCCGGTCGACCCGTCGGCTCACGGGACCTTGAAGGTGCCCACCTGACTGGCGGGTGGTGCGGTGATGGTGACCGGCTTCCCCCAGCCGCCGAACGTGCCGCCGACGGTCTGTCCCTCGACCTCGACAGTCATCGAGACGGGCCTGTCCTTGGCGTCCAGGACGTAGCGGGTGGTGACCGGGGCCATCGACGGCACCGCGCCCTGGCCGGCTTCGCCGAGGAGCTTGGCCGGGTCGATCGACACCTCGTAGGTCGTCCCGGTGGCCGACGAGCTCACGACCGTGGCCTCCGCGCCGACCATCGCGTCGGCGAACTGGCGGGGACTGCCCATCTGGCCCAGCATCCCGGAGAACAGCTGGCTGGACGGGTCCTTGGCCTTGGGGTCGATCTTCACCCAGGGCTTGGTCGAACCGGGCAGGCCCTTGATGTAGAGCACGCCGTCGATCGACACGATCTCCATCCGGACGCCCTCGAGCGCCATGACCATCCGCTGGCGCATCGTGCCCTTCCTCATGATGAAGGAACCGCTGGCCGTGCCCCCGGCGCCGACGTTCATGGTCATCGTGCCGGAGCCGGCCTTCACCATCGCCGCGAGCATGCGAGTACCGAGGTCGCCCCCGTCGACCGTGGTGCCAACAGCGAGACCGGCAGCGGAGGCAGAGCTCGACGCGGTGGTCGAGCTGCTCGAGCTGGTCGACGGTGTCGAGCCGGCGTTCGACACGGCAGGCGTGGTGCTGCCGCAGGCGCCGAGCGCGAGGGTCGCGGCAAGGGCGAGGGCGGCGCACGAGATGGTCTTCACAAGAATCCCCCAGGACGGGCACGTGGGGCACGTCCCCGACGGCTGCGTCCACGCTACCCCGACAGCCACGCCCGGCGCCGGGATTCGGGCAGACGAGMGCCCGCCCCCGGKGCGGGKGGCGGGCTCTCGGCAGGACTGCGGCGAGGCTGGGACTCAGGCGGTGGCCTCGTCCTCGACCAGCAGGTTGCGGGTGCGGGTGTAGTCCAGCGGGATGCCGGGGCCCATCGTCGTCGACAGGGTGGCCTTCTCGATGTAGCGGCCCTTGGAGGAGGACGGCTTCAGGCGCAGGATCTCGTCCAGCGCGGTCGCGTAGTTCTCGACCAGCGACTTCTCGTCGAAGGAGGCCTTGCCGATGATGAAGTGGAGGTTCGCGTGCTTGTCGACACGGAACTCGATCTTGCCGCCCTTGATGTCGGTCACGGCCTTGGCCGTGTCCATCGTGACCGTGCCGGTCTTCGGGTTGGGCATGAGACCACGCGGGCCCAGGACCTTGCCGAGACGACCGACCTTGCCCATCATGTCCGGCGTCGCGACGACCGAGTCGAAGTCGAGCCAGCCGCCGGCAACCTTCTCGAGCAGCTCGTCGGAACCGACGAAGTCGGCGCCGGCCTCACGGGCGGCCTCGGCCTTGTCGCCGTTGGCGAACACGAGGACGCGGGCGGTCTTGCCCGTGCCGTGTGGCAGGTTGACGGTGCCACGGACCATCTGGTCGGCCTTGCGGGGGTCAACGCCGAGTCGCATCGCGACCTCGACCGTCTCGTCGTACTTGGCCTTGGCGGACGCCTTGGCGAGGCGGACGGCCTCGAGGGGGGCGTAGCTCTTGGTCGCGTCGATCTTGTCCGCGGCCTCGCGGTAAGCCTTGCTGCGCTTCATTTCTGCTCCTTGGTCTTTCAATGGTGCTGCCTGGGTGTTTCGGTGGAGTTGTGGTCTGTACGGACCAGCGCGGTCCTGCCACGTACCCCGGTATGCCGCGTGGGCGGCATACCGGGGTTGTTTCCCTTAGAGGGTGGTGTCGATGCCCATGCTGCGGGCGGTGCCGGCGATGATCTTCATCGCCTGGTCGATGTCGTTGGCGTTCAGGTCTTCCATCTTCTGCTCGGCGATGGCGCGGACCTGGTCGGCCGACAGCTTGGCGACCTTGGTCTTGTGCGGCTCGCCGGAACCCTTGGGCACACCCGCGGCCTTCTTGATCAGCTCGGCGGCCGGCGGCGTCTTGGTGATGAAGGTGAAGGAACGGTCTTCGTAGACCGTGATCTCCACGGGGATGACGTTGCCGCGCTGGGACTCGGTCGCAGCGTTGTACGCCTTGACGAACTCCATGATGTTGACGCCGTGCTGGCCGAGGGCCGGACCGACGGGCGGGGCGGGCGTGGCCGCGCCGGCCTGGATCTGCAGCTTGATGAAGCCGGAGATCTTCTTGCTCTTGGGAGGCATTGCTGTGTTCCTTCTGTTGTGGTGGGCCTACGCCGTGGGCGATGACCCGGTTGCATGCTCCCGGGGTGCCGGGAACAGGTGCTGTCGTGCGCTCAGATCTTGGCGACCTGGTTGAACGACAGCTCGACCGGGGTCTCCCGGCCGAAGATGGAGACGAGCACCTTGAGCTTCTGGGTGTCGGGGTTGATCTCGGAGATCGTCGCGGGAAGGGTCTCGAACGGCCCCTCCATGACGGTGACGGACTCGCCGACCTCGAAGTCGACGACCGCGGCTTCCTTGGCCTTGCCCGCGCCACCCCCGGCGGCGCCGGCAGTCGCCGGGCTCTCCAGGTCGGCCGGAGCGAGCATGGTGAAGACCTCGTCGAGGCTCAGCGGCACCGGCTGGTGGGCGTTGCCGACGAAGCCGGTGACGCCGGGCGTGTGGCGCACGGCGCCCCACGACTCGTCGGTGAGGTCCATGCGGACGAGCACGTATCCGGGCATCCGGACGCGGCGCACGAGCTTCTTCTGGCCGTTCTTGATCTCGGTGACCTCTTCCATGGGCACCTCGGCCTCGAAGATGAAGTCCTCCATGTTGAGGGAGGTCGTGCGGTTCTCGAGGTTGGCCTTCACGCGGTTCTCGTAGCCGGCGTAGGAGTGCACGACGTACCAGTCGCCGAACTTGGCGGCGAGGGCGTCCTTGAACTCCTGCACGGGGTCGGCCGGCGGGGCGTCGACGTCCTCGGTCAGGGCGTCGGAGTCGTCAGCCGAGTCGCCCTCGGTGGCGTCGGCCGGCGCGTCGTCGTCGGAGGCCGCGTCGTTGGAGGCTGCGTCGTCGGAGGCTGCGTCTCCGGAGAACGTCAGGCTCGACACCTGCGGCTGGTGGGCCTCGCTGTCGGCGGCGTCGGTCTCGTCGCGCTCGACCTCCAGGTCGGACTGGGGGTCGGCGTCCTCTGCGGCAGCACCGTCAGCCGCGACCTCATCGGTCTCGGGCTCGGCGTTCTCGGTGGTCCACTGGTCGGACACGCTGATGACCTACTTCCTTCTGGTATTCGCCGGGTGACCCCGGGGTGTCTGTGGCAGGACGGCGGTCAGCCGCCGAAGACCCACAGCACGAGCTTGGTGAAGCCGAAGTCCACGGACGCGACCAACGCCATCACGAACGTCACGAACACGATCACGACGATCGTGTAGTTGACCAGTTCGGACCGCGTCGGCCGGACGACCTTGCGGAGCTCGTCGAGGATCTGGCTGACGAAGAGGGACATCGAGCGGAAGAACCGCGAAATCGGGTTGCCGCCCTTGTCACTCTTGCGGCCGGTGCGACCAGAGCCGCGGGTGTCCGCGCTCACGTCCGTCACGATGCCTCTGCTTTCACTCATGTATGCCGTGACCGGGTCCGGTCACAGGTCCTGCTACGCAGGGCAGGAGGGACTCGAACCCCCAACCGCCGGTTTTGGAGACCGGAGCTCTACCAATTGAGCCACTGCCCTACGGAACTCTCCGCGGGGGCGGTGGGTTCCGGGAGGCTGACCTGACCCGTTCGCGGGCATGCCAGAAGCATGGCCAATGTCAACCGAGGAGAAAGCATACGTGAGGCCCGCTGCCGAACGCGAACTCGCCGGTGAGGCCCGCGAGCGCGACTCCTGCCACCCACCCGCGGCGCGCCGCCGCCGACGCGGTGGCGGCACCTCTAGACCAGGCCCAGCTCCGAGGCTCGCCGCACGACGTCGCGCCGTGTCCCCAGCCCCAGCTTCGTGAGCACGGCGGAGACGTGGTGGTCGGCAGTGCGCGGGGAGATGTAGAGCTTGTCCGCGAGCTCGGCGTTCGTGAGCCCCAGCGCCACCAGTCGGGCGACGTCGAGCTGGCGGGAGGTCAGCCCGGACGGGTTGGCGACGGTGGTCGCGCGCCGACGCGCGGGCACCCTGGACAGGCCGCGCTCGCGCAGCACGCCACGGGCCCGGTCCGCGGCTGCCCACGCACCCATCGTCTCGAGGTCGGTGAGGGCACCGACCGCCACCTGCTCGTCGGGCGACCCGATCCGCGCCAGCGCGGACTCGTAGGGCGCTCCCAGGGTCCGCCACTGCTCCGCCGCCTCCTCGTACCTCCCGTCCAGCTCCAACGCACTCGGCTCCGCGACCACGGCTCCGGCCAGTGCGTCGCCGACGGCGTCGGGGTCCAGCCGGTGCAGCCACACGGCGAGGCGCCCGGTGGACCACTGCACCCCGGGCAGCCTGCCCACCTCACGCAGCAGGGCACCGGCCTCGTGCACCACGGCGTCGGCGGCGGCCGGCGCCGGTTCGTGCGTGTCCAGCAGCCAGGCCCGCTCCGCCTCGGCCGCCATCACGGCCAGCAGCGCCAGGGGCTCGTGCATCTGCTCGGCGAGGATGCGCGCCTGCCCCAGGTGGTCCTCGCTCTCCCGCGCGGCCTCGCCGCGACGGAGGGCCACCAGGCCCGCCACCAGGTGCGGCCACAGGCTGGCGATCGGCGCCCCGCCGTCGAGCACGGTCCGCGCGTCCTCGAGGCCGGCCTCCCACCGACCGCGCTCGAACTGCAGCCGCGACCGCACCCCGGTCTGCCACTGCTCGCAGATCGGGATGTCACGGTCGACGGTGAAGGGGATGGACTGCTCCAGTAGCCTCTCGGCGTCGCGGAACCGTCGCTGCTCCACGTCGATGGCGACCAGCTGGGACCACCCGGTCGAGGCCGTCTCGTCGAAGAGCCGCGCGGCCGCGTCATGGACCAGCGTGAGCAGCCGGTCCCGCGCGGCGAGGTCGTCGCCCATCAGGAGGTCGCCGGCGGTGCCGAGGATCTCCGATCGCACCAAGAGCTCGTCATCCGACCGCTCCTGCGCCAGCGAGCGGGTGACCGCCCTGCCCTCCGCGGTGGCGTCGGCGTCGTTGCGACGGAACGCCAGCAGCATCTCCAGGGACAGCGCTGCCCCGTATGCCGGGGCGTCGCGGTGTCCCAGGGCCAGCTCGACGTGGTGCTCGGCCGCGGACCTCCGGGCCGAGTAGTACTCGATGAGGGCGCGCCTGCTGTGCGCTGCCGCGACTCCGTCGTCGTCGCGGGCCTCCGCCCACAGGCGGGCGGCCTCGGTGATCGAGGAGACGGCTTCGGACAGCCGGCTCACCATGTACTGCTGGAAGCTGAGCCGCTCCAGCAGCGCGGCCCGCTGGGCCTGGTCGCCTCCGGGGGCTGCACGAGCCAGCTCCAGGAACGAGACGGCCTCGCGGTGCGACCCAGCCTGCGCAGCCTCGGCGGCTGCCCGGTCGGCGTAGGCGCGCGTCCGCTCGGAGTCACCTGCCGCATGGGCGTGGTGGGCCAGCACGGCCGCATCGGCGCCCACGCCCTCCAGAGCATCGAGCACCCGCGCGTGCAGCCGGGCGGCCACCCCGGGCGCGATGGAGTCCTCGACGGCCCGGCGTGCCAGCTCGTGGCGGTATCCGACGCCGCGACGCGACCGTTCCAGGAGACCCGTGGCCTCGAGCCTGCGCAGCTGGGGCATGTCGATGGCCAGCCTGGGCAGCACGCGGTCGTCGAGGGAGTCAGGGGCCGTGGCGATCACCTGGAGCACCTCCAGGTCGGCGCCGCCGACCGCGCTCGTGCTGGCGAGCACGGCGTCGCGGACCGACGTGGGCAGCTCCTCCCCCGGGTGCCGGGCGATCTCGGTGACGAAGAAGGGGTTGCCGCCGGTCAGCGCGAGCACCGACGGCGGGTCGATCCCCGTGCCCTCGAGGACCGCGCGGATGGCGCCGATCGACAGACCCTTCAACGTGATGGTGCTGCCGGCGTCGAGCCGGGCGATGTCACCGAGCAGCGGACGGAGGGCATGGTCGGGTCCGACCTCGGCGTCGCGGTAGGTGAGGAGGACGACGAGGGGCAGGGTCTCCACGCGTCGGGCCACGAAGCGCAGCACCTCGACCGACGCCTCGTCCACCCACTGGGCGTCCTCGATGACGAGGGTGGTCGGCTCACCCGCCACCGCGCCGAGCAGCCGTTCGGCCAGCGGCACCGGTGACCCCGGGTCCGCCCCCACCTCGACCCCGAGGTCGGCCAGCACGTCACGCAGCGGCCCGAGCGGTCGCGGGGTCTCCAGGGGATCGCAGAGCCCCCGCGCGACCCGGGTCCACCGTTGCCCTGTTGTCGCCACCCTGACGAGGGCGGACTTGCCGGCGCCAGCCTCCCCGGCCACGGCGACCACGCACCCTTGGGTGCGGCTGCGCTCCAGGGCCGCACGCAGATGCTCCAGCTGCGGCTCCCGCTCCACGAGCTCCACCCCGACAGGGTACGAGCCGCCGGTTGCGTCCCGAAAGCCCTCCGAGCCGGCCGGACGACTCGGGGTGGTGGGCCTGTGGGCGCCGGGAGACGCCGACCGGGGACGGGCGGGCTGGGTGGCCGTTCCGTCCCCGGTGGCGGTGCCGCGACGGTCAGGGCGACCGACGACGGCGAGGCGGGTCACCGGGATTCGGCCCGGCGCCGGCGACGGACGTCGAGGACGATCCGGCGGGCGCTGCGCGGTCCGACCGGCCGCATCGCCCCCCTCCGGCCTGCGTCGGCCACGTCGTTGAGGAAGACATGCATCTGGGCGTCGATCATGCCGTCGCCCCCGCTCGTGCGCGTTCGAGCTCGGCCGCGGTGTGTGACCCGAACTCGGCCACGACCTCGGCGACCACCTCGCACGGAAACCCGCCCCGGCGGGCGTGCTCGCGGACGGTCTCGGCGTCCTCGGCCTCGTGGACGCAGTAGATCTTGTCGCCCGCGACGTAGCTGGTCACCCAGGTGTAGGGCACTCCCAGCGACTCCACGGCCGCGTTGGACGTCCGGGAGATCTCGGCGAGCTGCTCGTGCGTGAGCTCACTTGCACCCTGGACGTGGCGCTCGATCAGAAAACGCTTCATTGGACTGTTCCTTCTTCTCGTGAGGTGCAACGGCCTCGTGCCGCCGCCCTCCAAGAGTCCGGTCGGGAGTGCCTCCCGGGCATCGGTACCCACTGCCCATCTGTCCTCCGCTCACCTGCCCACGTTCCCGACCCGCCCGGCGCCCCGACCCGCGTGGCGCCCCGACCCGCCCGGCGCCCCGCCCCGGCTGCCGCACCCCGCCCCGCCCGCGGTGACCGGGCTGCGGACGGTGCCTTCGCGGCATACCGGGGCTCTGGGAGCATGGGAGGCGTGACCGAGCAGACCGCCACCGCCACCACCCCCCTCGCCGAGCGTTCACCGCAGGAGCTCGAGGCCTTCGCCGCCGAACAGCAGGAGGCGTATGCCGCGCTGAAGGCGCGCGGCCTGTCACTGGACCTCACGCGTGGCAAGCCCGCCGCGGCCCAGCTCGACCTGGCCGACGACCTGCTCAGCCTGCCCAAGGGCGTCAAGGACGCGAGCGGCGTCGACACCCGCAACTACGGCGGGCTCGAGGGGATCAAGGAGCTGCGCGAGATGTTCGCCGAGCTGCTGTGGGTGGAGCCCGAGCAGGTCGTGGCCGGCGGCAACTCCAGCCTGGTGATGATGCGCGACGTGCTGGTCGACCTGTGGCTGCACGGGGCCGTCGACAGCGAGCGCCCCTGGAGCCAGGAGGAGAAGGTCACCTTCATCTGCCCGGTACCCGGGTACGACCGGCACTTCACCCTGCTCGAGTGGTTCGGCATCGACATGGTGACCGTGCCCATGCACGAGGACGGGCCCGATGTCGAGGCCGTGGCGAGGTTGGCGGCGAGCGACCCGAGCATCAAGGGCATGTGGCTGGTGCCGACCTACGCCAACCCGACCGGGTCTGTCGTCACCCAGGAGATCGCCGCCCGGCTGGCCGCGATGGAGACGGCCGCACCCGACTTCAAGATCTTCTGGGACAACGCCTACGCGTTCCACCACCTCACCGAGGACGAGGCCAAGAGCGCCGACATCCTCACCCTGGCTGCCGCCGCCGGACACCCGCACCGGCCGATCATGTTCGCCTCGACCTCCAAGATCACCCTGGCCGGCGCCGGTGTCGCGTTCCTGGCCGGGTCGGTCGAGACCGTGAAGTGGTACACCGGCCACCTGGGCAAGGGCGCGATCGGCCCCGACAAGGTCAACCAGCTGCGGCACGCGCAGTTCTTCGGCTCACCGCAGGGCGTCCGCGACCACATGGCCAAGCACCGCAAGGTCATCGCCCCGAAGTTCGCCGAGGTCGAGCGGATCCTGACCGAGCGGCTCGGCGGCCTGGGGGTCGCGACCTGGACCCGGCCGACAGGGGGCTACTTCGTCAGCCTCGACGTGCTCGACGGCACCGCCTCCCGAGTGGTGCAGCTGGCCAAGGAGGCCGGGATCGCCCTCACACCCGCCGGTGCCTCGTTCCCCCACGGGACCGACCCCCGCGACCGCAACATCCGCCTCGCCCCGACCTTCCCCCCGCTGGAGCAGGTCAGCGAAGCCATGGAGGCCGTGGCCACCTGCGTCCTGCTCGCCTCCGTGGAGAAGGTGCGCGGCGAGGGGTGATGGCTGGGCGCCGCCTGTGAATCACGCAAAAGCTCCGGCGGTGCCCGCACGGCATACCTAGAATTGGCGGAACTGGCCGGGCCGACTCCGGCGCCGAGGGGGCGCGCGTGTATCTCAGCGACCGGCCGCGGGACGCGGCCGGCACCGAACGCCCCGCTGCCGCGCCCGAGAGCGGGCTCACGAACGAGCCCACGAGCGGGCCCACGAGCCCGTCCACGCGCACGTCCACGACAGGGCGCCGCGTGGGGTCGACCGTCATCCTGCTCGGCTTCGTCAGCCTGCTCACCGACATCTCGTCGGAGTCGCTGTCGGCGGTGCTGCCGCTCTACCTGACCGCCGTCCTCGGCCTGTCGCCACTGGCGTACGGCTTCGTCGACGGGCTCTACCAGGGGGTCAGCGCGCTGGTCCGGATCCTCGGTGGATGGCTGTCGGACCGGGCGGACAGGCCCAAGTGGATCGCCTTCCTGGGCTACGGGCTCTCGGCCGTCACCAAGGCCCTGCTCATCCCGGCGCAGGGGCTGGCCGCCGTCACCGCCGTGATCACGGTGGACCGGCTCGGCAAGGGTCTTCGCACCGCACCGCGAGACGCGATCATCGCCGCGTCGACCCCTGAGCAGTCGTTGGGCCGCGCGTTCGGCGTGCATCGGGCGCTGGACACGACCGGGGCGGCGATCGGACCGCTGATGGCGTTCTCGATCCTCTGGCTCGTGCCCGGCGACTACCGCGCGGTCTTCATCGCCTCGCTGGCCGCGGCGTTGTTCGGGCTGGCGCTCCTGGGCCTGATGGTTCCCGACGTGCGACCCCGACGGGCCGCGCGACGGGCTGCCGCCCCGCCCGTCGCACCGTCCTGGCGCAGCCTGGCCGACCCTCGGTTCGGTCGCGTCGTGGCGGCGTCCGCGGTGCTGGGGGTGCTCACGATCAGCGACGGCTTCCTCTACCTCTCGTTGCAGCAGCGGGACGACTTCGCCGGCACGTGGTTCCCCCTCCTGTTCGTGGGCACCAACCTCGCCTACCTGTCGCTGGCCGTTCCCTTCGGCCGCCTGTCCGACCGGCTCGGTCGGGCCAAGGTGCTCGTCGGCGGCCACCTCCTGCTCGTCGGCGCCTACCTGTGCGCAGCCCTGCCGACCGGGGGGCTGGGGCTGACCGTCGCCTGCCTGCTCCTGCTCGGCGGGTTCTACGCGTGCACGGACGGCGTGCTGGCCGCGCTGACCTCCACGCTCGTGCCCGCGCCGATGCGAGCCAGCGGCATCGCGACGGCCCAGACCGTCGTGGCGCTGGCCCGGTTCGCGTCCTCCCTGGTCTTCGGTGCCCTCTGGACGGGGCTGGGTCGTTCGACCGCCGTGTATGCCGTGGCGGCAGCCTTGGTCGTGGCGGTGGCCGTCGCGTGGTGGTTGCTCCGCGGCGTCGACCGGACCGCGCAGGAGCTGGTGGCGGCATGAGCCTGCGACAGCGCGTGGTCGCCCTGGTCGCCGTCGGTGTGCTCCTGGTCGGCGGGACGACCGCCTACCTCGTGCTGTCGCGGGCCACGCAGCAGGAGGCTGTTCGCAGCGCCACACCACAGAGCACGGTGTCGTTGGCCCAGGTGGCCAGCAGCCCACGCATCGTGTTCCGCAACACCGCGATCGGCCCGGTCTACGGTCGCGTGGCGATGGTTCCGCTCACCGATCCCTCAGGTCCCCGCGCCGTGACGGCGACCTCCTGCGACCGGGTCTTCGTCGCCCGCACCCGCACCCTCTGCCTGGCCTCCGACGCCGGCATCGTCACGACCTACACGGCCAAGACCTTCGTCGACGCCGAGGGGCCGGTGCAGGACCTGCCGCTCACCGGCATACCCAGTCGGGCTCGGTTGTCCGACGACGCGTCGCTGGCCGCGACGACGAGCTTCGTGTCGGGCGACTCCTACGCCTCTGCCAGCTTCTCCACCCGCACGGTCGTCTCCCAGATCGGCACCGACCGCAGCTACGACCTCGAGAACTTCCGGCTGGTCCACCGGGGCAAGGCCATCGCCCCGTCCGACCGCAACTACTGGGGCGTGACGTTCGCGAGCGACGACGACGCCTTCTACGTCACGGTGAAGTTCGGGAAGACGACCTGGCTCGCCTCGGGTCGGCTCTCGACCAGGACCGTCCAGACCCTCCGCTCGGACGCAGAGTGCCCCTCCCTGTCCCCGGACGGGACCAAGGTTGCCTACAAGAAGCTCGGCACCCGCGGTCCCGGTGACTGGCGCCTGGCGGTGATGGACATCGCGACGGGCACGGAGGTCGCGCTGACCGAGCAGCACAGCGTCGACGACCAGGTCGAGTGGCTGGACGACCACCAGATCCTCTACGGGTTGCCGGGTGAGGGCACCCACGCCGCCGAGACCAACGTCTGGGTGGTGCCCGCCGACGGCACCGGGGCGCCGCGGCTGCTGATCGCGAAGGCGTGGTCACCGGCCGTCGTCCGCTGAGGCCCCCACCCACCGCCTTGCGGTGCCGGCCGCGCTGTCGCAGGGTGGGGACATGAGCGATCAGCCGGGCACGGAAAGCTTCGAGGACGACCTGGGCAGTGTCAGCCTGGACGACGGCGTGGACGCCGGCAGCGGTCAGGACCAGCTGCTCGACTCCAGCGAGGGCGACAACGAACCGTCCTCACCGCCCGACCTCCAGCCGCGCGCGACCGAGTGGGGCACGACGGCCTCCGAGCAGGGCCAGGAGGAGAGCATCGAGCAGCGCATCCGGCAGGAGGTGCCGGACCCGGACTCCGCCTACGGCGCCCCGGACGACGAGGGCGGCCTCGACGCCGAAGCCCGCGTGGGTGGCGCGGACCCCGACTCCATCGCGGCGGAGGACGACTACCTCAGCGACGACGCCGTGGGGGACGCGAGCGTCGGACAGCTGACCGATCCCGACGAGGGGGACCGTCCGGACGAGGAGAGCGAGCTCGTCGGCGACGAGTCGAGCCCCAGTGGCGATCTGCAGAGCCCGGAAGAGGCAGCCATGCACATCGTGGAGGACTAGCCCTGCCAGACTGCTCCGCATGCGCCCGGTGACCGCCCTCCCGAAGGCGCACCTGCACCTGCACTTCACCGGTTCGATGCGCGTGGAGACGGTGCGTGACCTCGCGCAGAAGCACGCCCTCCACCTCCCCGAGGCCCTGACGACCGGGTACCCGCCGCAGTTGAGCGGACGGGACGAGCGCGGCTGGTTCCGGTTCCAGCGCCTGTACGACGCTGCTCGCGCGTGTGTGCGCGACGAGTCCGACCTGCGCCGGATCGTGCGTGAGGCAGCGCAGGACGATGCTGCCGAGGGCTCGCGGTGGCTCGAGATCCAGGTCGACCCGACGTCGTACGCGCCCTTCGTCGGGGGCATCACCCCCGCCCTCGAGATCGTCCTCGACGAGGCGGCGGCCGCCTCCTGCGAGGAGTCCACGCAGGTGGCGGTCGTGGTGGCAGCGAGTCGGATCCGCCACCCGCTCGACGCCAGGACGCTGGCCCGCCTCGCGGCGCACCACGCCGGCGAGGGGGCGGGCACCGTCGTGGGTTTCGGACTCAGCAACGACGAGCGGCGCGGTCAGACGTCCGACTTCGCGCCGGCCTTCGAGATCGCCCGGCGCGCCGGACTGGCCCTGGTGCCGCACGCTGGGGAGCTCCTCGGCCCGGCGGCGGTCGAGGCGACACTCGAGGCCATCCACCCCGACCGGATCGGCCACGGCGTCCGCAGCGTGGAGGACCCGCGGGTGCTCGACCTCGTCGCGGAGTCCGGGGTCGCCCTGGAGGTCTGCCCGCGCAGCAACATCGCGTTGGGGGTCTACGACAGCCCCGCGCAGGTGCCGCTCCGCACGATCGTGGAGCACGGCATACCCGTGGCGTTGGGCGCCGACGACCCGCTGCTGTTCGACTCACGACTGGCCGACCAGTACGAGCTGGCGCGCACCGCCCTCGGCTTCACCGATGACGAGCTGGCCGAGCTGGCCCGGGGCTCGGTGACCGCGTCGAGCGCGCCGACAGCGGTGCAGAAGGCGGCGCTGGACGACATCGACGCCTGGCTCGCGGCCCCGACTGCCTGACTGCCTGACTGCCTGACTGCCTGACTGCTGCGAGTTTGCAGGATCCTCCGGGTCAGGACGCGGCGGATCCTGCAAACTCACTACAGCTCGTGGCCCACGAACACCGGCTCGTTGACCAGGGTGACCCCGAACGCGTCGTGGACGCCCTGCTGGAGGTGCCGCGCCAGGGCCGCGACGTCGTATGCCGTGGCCTCACCACGGTTGGTGATGGCCAGGGTGTGCTTGGTCGACAGGGCGGCCCCGCTGCCGGGCAGTGCGAAGCCCTTGCTGAAGCCGGCCTTGTCGATCAGCCAGGCCGCCGAGGTCTTGACGTTGCCGTCCGGGTCCGAGAAGCGAGGGGGCGCCGACGCCTCTGGTCCGAGCCGGGACGCTGCCCGGGTCTCCAGGGCTGCGAACCGCTGGGCCGACAAGACCGGGTTGGTGAAGAACGACCCGCAGGACCAGGTGTCGTGGTCGTCGGCGTCCAGGACCATGCCCCGCAGCCGCCGCTGCGCCAGGACTGCCTCGCGCGCGTCCGCCAGCGGCACCCGCTCCCCCGGTGACACACCGAGCTGACGGGCCAGGTCGGCATACCCGATCGGCTGGCTGAGCTCGCTGGGGACGAGCTGGAAGAGCACGTCGAGCACGACGAAGCGCGTCGTGGCCTTGAAGGCGGAGTGGCGATAGGTGAAGGCGCAGTCCGCGGCCGCCAGGGTGCGGACCTGCTGCTGGGCGCGGTCGTAGACCCTGACCGAGGCGATGGTCTGGGCGACCTCCTGGCCGTAGGCGCCGACGTTCTGGACCGGGGTGGCGCCGCTCGACCCGGGGATCCCGGACAGCGCCTCCACGCCGGACCAGCCCTCGGCCACGGCTCGCTCGACGAAGTCGTCCCACACCACACCGGCAGCCACGCGCACCATCACCCCGCCGCACAGGTCGGCGGACTCGACGGTGACGCCGTCGGTGGCCAGTCGCACCACACTGCCGGCGAAGCCGGCGTCGGCGACGACGAGGTTCGAACCGCCGCCGATGACCAGCAGCGGCTCGTCGGCGTCGTCGACCTCGCGGACGGCGTCGACGACCTCGTCGATGGTCTGGGCGGTGACGAGGCGGGCAGCGGGACCGCCGACCCGCATGGTCGTCAGGGACGCCAGGGTGACGTCGTGCTCGTCGTGCATCGAGGGCCGGTCAGTCGAGCTGGACGACGGCGATGCACCGGCCGAGCACCTTGGCGCCCTCGCTCGTCGCGGTGAGCTCGACGGTGGCACGCCGGGTGTCCTCGTCCACTGCTTTGACGACCCCGGTGACCTCGACCTCGCCACCGGCCTGAGGGACGACGACCGGCTTGGTGAAGCGGGTGCCGAACTCGACGACCCGGCCTCCGTCGCCGGCCCACTCCTCGACGACCGAGCCGACGGCTCCCATCGTCCACATGCCGTGGGCGATGACGTCGGGCAGACCGACGGACTTGGCGAAGGCCTCGTCCTGGTGGATGGGGTTCTGGTCGCCCGAGGCGTCGGCGTAGGCCACGAGGGTCTCGCGCGCGACGGTGAGCCTCAGCGGTCCGATGGTGTCGCCGACGGTCGCCTCGGCCAGGGTCCGTGCGCCCACGATCACTCCCCTCCCCGGATGACGATGGTGGACGTGGAGGTGCACAGCGCCTCACCGTCCCGCGTCGCCAGCTCCGTGCGCGTGGTGACCATCGCGTGGCCACCGGCCTCGCGCACCGAGTCGACCGTCAGGATGCCGAGCACGGAGTCGCCCGCCGTGATGGGTCGGTGGTGGACGAAGCGCTGCTCGCCGTGCACCACCCGGGTGTAGTCGATGCCCGCCTCGGGATCCTGGACGAACACCGCGTCGCACTGCTGCGCGAGGGTGACGGCAAAGGTGGGCGGCGCGATCACGTCGCGGTAGCCGGCGGCCCGGGCTGCCTCGCTCGAGGTGTGCACGGGATCGGTCGAACCCACCGCCGAGGCGAACGCCGCGATGGTCGCCGCGTCCACGGCATACGGGCCACTGGGCGGGTAGCTGCGCCCTGCGAAGTCTGCGTTGACGGCCATGGCGACCACTCTATTGGTGCCCGACGACGACGCGACCAGGCCGCCACCGGGGACACGACAAAGCCGCCCGGGGACCGAAGTCCGGGGCGGCCGTCGAGGCGCGTCAGGTCAGCGGGTCTCGCGGTGGACCGTGTGCTTGCCGTCGCGGGGGCAGAACTTCTTCATCTCCAGGCGGTCGGGGTTGTTCCGACGGTTCTTCTTGGTGATGTAGTTGCGCTCCTTGCAATCCACGCACGCCAAGGTGATCTTGGGGCGGACATCGGTGCTCTTGCTAGCCACGGGGCAACCTGCTCTCGGAACTGACTGGTGGTCTGTCTTGGTTCAAACAGAATGATGAGGAGCGCACCGATGAAGGCGCGACGACGCATCAGAATACGCGAATCCAGGGGTAATCCTGAAATCGCGGTTGTAGCGGGAGCGGGGCTCGATCCCGCGACCTCACGATTATGAGTCGTGCGCTCTAACCAGCTGAGCTACCCCGCCATGGGGTGTGCGCCTCACGACGCCGTTCCCAGAGCCCCCTGTCGGAATCGAACCGACGACCTTTTCCTTACCATGGAAACGCTCTACCGACTGAGCTAAGGGGGCCTGCCCACCCGGGGCTCGTGAGAGCCGCGCGGAAGTGCGACGGTGAGACTACACGGTCTTGAGCCTCCACCGAAAATCGAGGGTATGCCGCGTGGCCGGCCCCGCGCGACGGCTTTCCTGACACCGGTCCACCGGGGTCTAGCGGAAGGCCTGCTGGCCGGTCATCGCCTGTCCGATGACGAGGGTGTGCATCTCCACGGTGCCCTCGTAGGTGAGGACCGACTCGAGGTTGTTCATGTGCCGGATGATCGGGAACTCGAGGCTGATTCCGTTGGCGCCCAAGATGGTTCGGGAGGTGCGGCAGATGTCGAGGGCTTCCCGGATGTTGTTGAGCTTGCCGAGGCTGACCTGCTCGGGGCGAAGCGTCCCGGCGTCCTTGCGACGTCCCAGGTGCAGGGCGAGCAGCTGGCCCTTGACGAGCTCCAGGGCCATGTCGGCGAGCTTCTGCTGGGTCAGCTGGAAGCCGGCCAGCGGGCGACCGAACTGGTGCCGCTCCATCGAGTAGCGGCGGGCGGTGTCGAGGCTCGACCGAGCGGCGCCGAGGGAGCCCCAGACGATGCCGTAGCGCGCCTCCGACAGGCAGGCCAGTGGCCCCTTGAGGCCGGTCACGTCGGGGAACACCGCGTCGGCGGGAAGCCGGACCCCGTCGAGGACGAGCTCGCTGGTCACCGAGGCGCGCAGCGACAGCTTGTGCTTGATCTCGGGGGCCGAGAACCCGGGGGTGTCGGTGGGCACCACGAAGCCCCGGATGACGCTGTTGCCGTCCCCGGACTCGTCGACCTGGGCCCAGACCACGGCGACGTCGGCGATCGAGCCGTTGGTGATCCACAGCTTCGAGCCGTCCAGGACCCAGTCGTCGCCGTCCCGACGGGCGCGGGTGCGCATCGAGGCGGGGTCGGAGCCGTGGTCGGGCTCGGTCAGGCCGAAGCAGCCGATCGCCTCACCGGCCGCCATCCGTGGCAGCCACTCCTGCTTGTGCTCCTCCGTGCCCCAGCGGTGGATCGCGAACATCGCGAGCGACCCCTGCACGGAGACCAGGCTGCGCACGCCGGAGTCGGTGGCTTCGAGCTCGAGGCAGGCCAGGCCGTAGTCCACAGCGCTCATCCCGGCGCAGCCGTACCCCTCGAGGTGCATGCCGAGCAGCCCGAGGGCGCCGAGCTCTCGGGTCAGTCCGCGGACGTCGTCGATCTCACCGCGTTCGAACCAGTCCGCGACGAACGGCTCGACACGCTTGTCGAGGAAGGCGCGGACGGTGCCGCGGATCGCCTTCTCCTCGTCGGTGAGCAGGTCGTCGATGCCGGCGAGGTCCATCGGGTCGAGCGCAGACGGCGGGGTCATGCGCGCCAGTCTGGCAGGCCGGGTCGCGCTGGTGGATGGGCGCAGGCGACTCAGTGGCGGTCGTCGATGAGCTCGGAGATCCGGGCGATCGCGTAGGCGTAGCCGCTGGGGCCGCAGCCGCAGATGACACCGTCGGAGACGGCGGACAGGTAGGAGTGGTGCCGGAACTCCTCCCGCCTGTGCACGTTGCTGAGGTGCACCTCGAAGACGGGGATGCTCACCGCGGCGAGCGCGTCACGCAGGGCGATCGAGGTGTGGGTGTAGGCGCCGGCGTTGATGACGATGCCGACCGCGCTCTTGCGGACCTCGTGGACGGCGTCGATCAGGGCACCCTCGTGGTTGCTCTGCCGGAAGTCGACGTCGAGGCCGGCCAGGCCCGCCGCCTTGCGGCACAGCGCCTCGATCTCGGCCAGGGTGTCGGAGCCATAGATCTCGGGCTCGCGCTCGCCGAGCAGGTTGAGGTTCGGTCCGTTCAGGACGACGACGGTCTGCTGGCTCATCGTGGGCGCTCCTGTGCGTGCGGTATGCCGTGTGACCGCGGCTCTGCGGGTGCGGCCACCTTGCCATGCGGCCGGTCACTTTCAGGGTAGGCCACCTCAGGTCCGCATGACCGGCTGATCCGGTCATCGTCCGTTTGGCGGGGAGGCGGCCGGACCCCTAACCGCTCATCGCCCGCCAGATCACGATCACGGCCACCACCACGACGACGCCGACGGCTATCTGCTTGCCGTAGGACCTGAGGAGCACGGGCAGGACGGTGCCCCCGAGGTCGAGCGCGTCGTCCGTGCTCGCGGGTGCAGCTTTCGTTCCGATGGGGTGAGATGCCTGCGGTTCAGGGGCCACCGGGGCTTCCGGCTCGGGATGGGGCTCGCCAGTGGGCTCCCCGAGGGGCGGGACCTCAGTGGGCTGCCCCACGGGCGGGACCTCGCCGATCCTGCCCTCGATGCAGCCGATGAACTGGCCGAGCAGCTTGTCGGACACGTCCTGCATGACGCCGCGGCCGAACTGCGCGGGCTTGCCGGTCACGGCGAGGTCGGTCTGCACGTCGGCGCGGGTCGACCCGTCCCCGACGTCCGTGAGCTGGACCGTCACGGTGGCACCCGCCGTGCCGTTGCCCCGCTTGTCCTTGCCCTTGGCCTCGATGACCGCCCGGTGGGCGCCGTCGTCACGCTCGACGAAGGCGCCCGTGCCGGAGTAGACCAACGCGATCGGGCCGAGCTTGACCTTCACCGTGCCCGCAAAGCCTTCCTCGGTCACCTCCGTGACCGTGGCGCCGGGGAAGCAGCCGCCGACCAGGGGCAGGTCCATGAAGGTCGCCCAGGTCCGGTCGACCGTGGCGGGCACGGTGAAGGAGTGGCTCAGCTCCACGGGCTCAGCCTCCCGCCGCCGACAGGACGGCCCGTCGGGTGAGCACCGTCGCGAGGTGCTTGCGGTAGTCGCTGTCGCCGTTGAGGTCGGACGGCGGGTTGGTGCCGTCGGCAGCGGCGGCGCACGCGTCCCGCACCGCCTCGTCGGTGGCCGCCTTGCCCACCAACGCCTGCTCCACCGTCGTGGCGCGCAGCGGTGTGGACCCCATGTTGGTCAGTCCGATGCGCGCCTCGGCAATCGTGCCGCCGTCGACGCGCACCGTCGCCGCCACGGCGACGATGGACCACTGGTGCGACACCCGCACGAACTTCTCGTAGCGGTGGCCCCACCCGGTGTGCTTGGGGATCCGGATGGCGGTGAGCAGCTCGCCCTCCCCGACGGCCGTCTCGAACAGGTCCCGGAAGAAGTCGCCGGCGGCCACGGTGCGTTCGCCGCCACTGCCGGCGATGACGAACTCGGTGTCGAGCGCGAGCGCCGGAGCACCCACGTCACCAGCCGGGTCGGCGTGGACGAGCGCTCCGCCGACCGTGCCCCGGTGGCGGATCTGCGGGTCGGCCACCTCGGCGATGGCGTCGGTGAGCAGCCCCGCGTGCTGACGGACGAGATCGCTCGCCAGCACATCGGCATACGTGGTCATGGCACCGATGACGAGGTGGTCACCGTCCTCGGTGACCCCCTTGAGCTCCTCGATCCGGCCGAGGTCGATGACCTTCTCCGGGGCGTTGAGGCGCATCCGCAGGATGGGCAAGAGGCTCTGGCCACCGGCCAGCACCTTGGCGTCGTCGCCGGCCTCGGCGAGGGCCCCCAGGGCGTCGGCCACGGACGTGGGTGCGACGTAGTCGAACGATGCGGGGATCACTGGTCTGCTCCGTTCGTCGAGGCACCGGTCGGGCCGGCGTCCTGGTTGGGCGCATCCGCGTCGAAGTGCGGCTGCGCCTGGTCCGTGGTGGCCTCGGCCTGGTTGGACCCGGCCGACTGGATGGCCCTCCAGACCCGCTCCGGGGTGCACGGCATCTGGATGTCGCTGATGCCCAACGGTCGCAGCGCATCGACGATGGCATTGACGACTGCGGGTGTGGAGGCGATGCAGCCCGCCTCGCCGACACCCTTGGTGCCGAGCGTGTTCGTCGTCGACGGGGAGGTGGTGTTCTCCGAGACGAAGCTGATCGTGTCGGCGGCCGTCGGGAGGGTGTAGTCGACGAACGACCCCGTGACCAACGTGCCCTGGTCGTCGAAGACGGCCTCCTCCCACAGCGCTTGCGCGATGCCCTGGAGCACGCCACCGTGGACCTGGCCCTCGACGATGAGCGGGTTGATGATCTGCCCGACGTCGTCGACGCTGACGTACTTGCGCATGGTGACCTGGCCGGTCTCGGTGTCGACCTCCATGGCGCACAGGTGCGTGCCGTGGGGGAACGAGAAGTCGTCGGGGTCGAAGGTGGCGTCGGCGTCGATGCCGGACTCGACACCGGGCGGTAGGTTGTGCGACGTGAACTGGGCGGTCGCCACCTCCGTGATGCCGATGCCGTTGTCCGTGCCGCGGACGGTGAACCGGCCCGAGGAGAACTCCAGGTCGTCGACGCTCGCCTCCAACAGGTGGGCGGCGACGACCTTGGCCTTCTCGACGACCTTGTCGGCGGCACGCACGACCGCCTCGCCGCCCACGACGAGCGACCGCGAGCCGTAGGTGTCGAGCCCACGGGGTGCGATCTGGGTGTCGCCGTGCAGCACCTCGATGTCCTCGAAGGGCACCCCGAGGCGATCCGCCGCGATCTGGCTCCACGCCGTCTCGTGGCCCTGGCCGTGGGGTGAGGTGCCGGTGATGACCTCGACCTTGCCGGTCGCCAGCATCCGGATCGAGGCGTGCTCCCACCCGCCGGCGCCGTAGTTGAGGGCGCCGAGGATCCGTGAGGGTGCGAGGCCGCACATCTCGGTGAAGGTGGAGACGCCGATCCCGAGCTGGACCGGGTCCTTGCGCTCCCGGCGTTCGCGCTGCTCACGCCGCAGCCCTTCGTAGTCGAAGAGCTCGACGGCGCGGGCCGTCGCTGCCTCGTAGTTGCCCGAGTCGTACGTCATGCCCGCCACCGAGGTGAACGGGAACTCGTCGCTCTTGATCCAGTTCTGCTCGCGGATCTGCAGGGGGTCGACCCCCACCTCCGCCGCCAGGTCGTCCATCAGCCGTTCGATGGCGTAGGTGGCCTCGGGGCGGCCGGCGCCGCGGTAGGCGTCCACCCAGGTGGTGTTGGTGAGCACCGTCTGCACCGTGAACCGGTAGGCACGGAACTTGTAGATGGCGTTGTACATCCACGCGCCGAGCACGGGGACACCGCCTCCGACCAGACCGACGTACGCGCCGAGGTTGGCGATGAGGTCGACCTTCAGGGCCGTGACCGTGCCGTCCTTGGTCGCCGCGAGGGTGAGCGTCTGGTACTGGTCGCGGCCGTGGTGGCCGGAGACGAGCGACTCCGACCGGGTCTCGGTGTACTTGACGGGCTTGCCGACGTGGCGGGCGGCGGCCAGCGTCGCGAACTCCTCGGCCGTCGTCTGCAGCTTGCCGCCGAACCCGCCGCCGACGTCGGGTGCGATGACCCTCACCTTCGACTCCGGTATGCCGGTCGTGGCAGCGATGAGGAACCGCAGGATGTGCGGGACCTGGGTCGAGGTCCACACCGTGATCTGTTCACCCGTGGGGTCGACCACGGTCGACCGGGGCTCCATGAAGGCCGGGATCAGTCGTTGCTGGCGGATCTCCCGCTCGATGACGATGCCGTCGGCGCGAGCCTTGGCGATCTCGTCGTCGACGGAGGTGCCACTGCCCTGGTCGGCGGAGTCGAGCCGCCACAGTGCCGACTTGTTGGTGCCGAGGTCCGGGTGGGCGAGCACCGCGTCCTCGACCGCCTCCTTGGCGTCGAGTACCGCCGGGAGCTCGTCGTAGTCCACGTCCACGAGCTCCGCGGCGTCGCGGGCCTGGGCCGCGGTGCGTGCCACGACGACGGCCACGATCTCGCCGGCGCAGGCGACGTGGTCGACCACGATCGGCAGGTGGGCGGGCGCCTTCTGGTCGGTGGTGATGGGCCACGCGTTGGCCACGGCGCCCTGGCCGTCCTTGACGTCCGCTCCGGTGACGACCGCCATCACCCCGGGAGCCTTGCGGGCCGCTGCCGTGTCGATGCCCCTGATCATGGCGTGGGCGTGCGGGCTGCGGACCATGGCGGCGTGGAGCATGCCCGGCAGGACGATGTTGTCGGTCCAGCGGGTGCGACCGGTGATGAGGCGCTGGTCCTCCTTGCGCAGGCGCCGGCTGCCGATCTCGGCGGCCGGACGCGTCTCGACGGCGGTCATGCCTGGCCTCCGTCCGAGCCCGAGCCCCCAGCGGCGGAGGCCCCCGCGGCCTGCTGCACCGCCTTGACGATGTTGACGTAGCCGGTGCAGCGGCACAGGTTGCCCTCGAGCCCGACCCGGATCTCCTGCTCGGTGGCGTTCGGGTTCTCGTTGAGCACGTCGATGGCCTGCATGATCATCCCGGGTGTGCAGTAGCCGCACTGCAGCGCGTGGCACTGGTGGAACGCCTCCTGCATCGGGTGCAGCTCGCCGTTGGTGGACAGACCCTCGATGGTGGTCACGTCGTGGCCGTCGGCCTGGACCGCGAGCACGTTGCACGACTTCACGCTGCGCCCGTCGAGGTGCACGGTGCACGCCCCGCAGTTGCTCGTGTCGCACCCGACGACCGTGCCGGTCTTGCCCAGCTGTTCCCTCAGGTAGTGGACGAGGAGCGTCCGCGGCTCCACCTCGTCCGAGTAGTCGACTCCGTCGACCGTGACGCTGATGCGGGTCATTCGCTCACCTCTCTGTGACGAAACACCTGTGACAAACGCTGGGCTCGGCCGCCGCCGCACTTCGGATACTTGTCGTCAGGACAAGTGCTGGCAACGGTCAATCCGGGTGGTTTCCGGTGACCTCCTCCATTCCGGTGGATGCCCCCACCAACCCCGTCGCATGGTGGTGGATCGGCCCCTCGCGGTGGCCCAGCCGATCTCCTCGGCCTCCCCACTGGAGCGCGATGATCTCCGCCGCGATGCTCACGGCGGTCTCCTCGGGAGTGCGCGCCCCGAGGTCGAGACCGACCGGGCTCGAGAGCCTGGCCAGCTCGTCCTCCGTGAGGCCGGCCTCCCGCAGGCGGGCCATCCGGTCGTCGTGGGTGCGGCGCGATCCCATCGCCCCGACGTAGCCCACCTCGGGCAGGCGCAGGGCGAGCTCGAGGACCGGCACGTCGAACTTCGGGTCGTGGGTCAGCACGCAGATCACCGTGCGGGCGTCGATCCGGCCGGCGTCCCGCTCCGCCGCGAGGTAGCGGTGCGGCCAGTCCACGACGACCTCGTCGGCGGACGGGAACCGCGACGCCGTGGCGAAGACCGGTCGGGCGTCACAGACCGTGACCTGGTAGCCGAGGAAGTGGCCCTGGTGCGCCACCGCCGCGGCGAAGTCGATGGCTCCGAAGACCAGCATCCGGGGCCTGGGGGCGAAGGAGGAGACGAAGACCCGCATGCCCTCGCCGCGGCGCTCCCCGTCCGGGCCGTAGGTGAGGGTCTCGGTGCGACCGGAGGCCAGCAAGCCGCGCGCGTCGTCGGTGACCGCGTCGTCGGCTCGCGACGACCCCAGCGTCCCCGTGTCCCCGGCGGCGCCGTTGACTCCCGCGGGTCCAGGGGCATCGGACTCCGGACGGACGACCAGCCGTCGCCCGAGCCACGCCGGGTCGGGGTGCTCGATGACCGTCGCCACGGCAACGGGGCGACCCGCCTCGATGTCCTCGGCCACCGCTCCCAGCTCGGGGAAGGTCTCACGGCTCACCTGCTCGACGAAGACGTCGAGGATCCCTCCACAGGTCAGCCCCACGGCATACGCGTCGTCGTCACTGACGCCGTAGCGCTGCAGGACCGGAACACCGTCGGCGACCACCCCCTGCGCGAGCTCGTAGACGGCGCCCTCGACGCACCCGCCGCTGACCGACCCCACGGCCTCGCCCCCGGGACCCACGAGCATGGCGGCTCCCGCCGGGCGGGGCGCCGAGCGCCACGTGGCGACCACGGTGCCCACCCCGACCGTGGCACCGGCCCGCCACCAGCGGAGCAGCTCGGGGAGCACCTCACGCACGCGCAACCACCTCCACGAGCTCCTCGAACGTCGCCATCGAGTGACCTGCCACGAAGTCGTCGACGTGCGGGAGCGCAGCGACGATGCCCTGCTGGACGGGCTCGTAGCCCGGCTTGCCGCGATGCGGGTTGACCCACACGACCCGGTGGGCCAGCGCACTCAGCCGGCGCATCTGCTCGCCGAGCGCCGCGGGCTCGTCGCGTTCCCAGCCGTCGCTGAAGAGCACGACCACCGCGCCCCGGGCCATCCCTCGTCGGCCCCACCTGTCGAGGAAGGCTCCGATCCCCTCGGCCAGCCTGGTGCCGCCCGACCAGTCGGGGACGCAGGCACCGCAGGCGACGATCGCCCGCTCTGGGTCGCGCTGTCGGAGCGGGCGCGTGACGTGCGTCAGCCGCGTTCCGAGGGTGAACACCTCGACCGGCAGACCGCTGGCGGCGTAGGTGTGTGCCAGCCGCAGCAGGGCGTCGGCGTACGCGCTCATCGAACCGGACACATCCACGAGCAGGACCACCCGGCGAGGGCGGGTTCCCTTGTGCCGCCACGCGATCGGGCCCGGCTCCCCCATCCGTCTCAGCTGTTCCCTCAGCGTCCGGCGGGCATCGACGCCGCCCCTCCGCGACGGGGTGTGCCGGTGGGCCGGACGGCGCGGCGCGCGTGGCCGCAGGGCCGCGAACATGGCCGCGAGCCGGGCACGGTCGGCGTTGCTGAGGGAAGCCACGTCGCGGTGGCGGAGCACCTCCAGGGCGCTGGCCGACGCGCGCACGAGGTCCTGGGGCGACTCCAGGTTCTCACCCTGCCCCTGCCCCGCGTCGAGGGGCGCGTGGGCGACGGTGTGGGGCGTGTCGCGCCGCGCGCGCCGCGTGGCACGCTCGAGGCCGAACCACGCGGCATACACCTGGTCGTAGCGCTCGAGGTCCGCCGGTGAGGCGCACAGGGTGGCACGCCCCGCCCAGTAGGCGCCGGACTCGTCCCCCAACCCGACGGCGGCCACCGCGTCGAGGAGGGTGCGCTCGCGGTCGGCCGTGACGTTGACGCCCGCGGCCCTCACCGCCCGGGCGAAGCCCAGGAGGATCTCGTCCGCGGCGTGAGCGGGTGCGGCAGGCGACGGGGCAGCCATCGGCGTCGGCGAGGCCGTCATCGGGCCAGGATCCGGTCGAGCGCCGCGCGGACCTTCTCGGCGTCCTCGCGGTACTTCACGGCGACGCCAAGGCTCGCCGACGCGGTGTCGAAGTCGAGGTCGGACGCACCCAGCTCCTGCAGCGCGCGAGCCCAGTCGAGGGTCTCCGCGACGCCGGGAGGCTTGATCAGGTCTTGCTCGTCGCGCAACCGGTGGACAGTCGAAACCACTTGCGCGGCAAGGGATTCTGAGACTTCCGGAGCGCGCGTCCTCACGATCTCCAGTTCGCGCTCGAGGCTGGGGTGGTCGATCCAGTGGTAGAGGCATCGACGCTTGAGCGCATCGTGGAGCTCGCGCGTGCGGTTGGAGGTGAGGACCACGATCGGCGGCGTCGCGGCCGTCACGGTCCCCAGCTCGGGGATGGTCACCTGCCACGTCGAGAGCACCTCGAGCAGGAACGCCTCGAACTCATCGTCGGCCCGGTCGATCTCGTCCACGAGCAGGACGACCGGCGACTCGCGCAGGGCACGCAGCACCGGCCGGGCGAGGAGGAACCGCTGGTCGAACAGCTGCGCCTCGACCTCGGCCAGGTCCTGCCCACCCGCCGCCACGGCCTCGACGGCTCGCAGGTGCAGGATCTGGCGGGGGAAGTCCCAGTCATAGAGCGCCTGGGTCGCGTCGATGCCCTCGTAGCACTGCAGCCGGATCAGCGGCAGGTCGAGCGCTGCCGCGATGCCCTCCGCGAGCGCGGTCTTGCCGGTGCCGGGCTCGCCCTCGAGCAGCAGCGGGCGCTGGAGTCGCAGCGCGAGCCAGGCAACCGTGGCGAGGGCGTCGTCGGCGAGGTATCCCGTGTCGGCAAGCCCCTGCGTCAGCTCCCCCGCGGACTCAAAGGCCTCGCGTGGCTCCATGTCCACAGCATCACCCATGCCGGCGACTAATTGAAGGGGCAACCCCGGTCACAGGTCGTCAGGGGTGTCGACGTCGTGCCCCGAGGCGAGGTGACCGACCTCGACGACCGCGTGGGGGTGGGTGGCGAGGTAGTCACGGGCGCCGCGGTCGCCGGTGGCACTGTCGGCGATCGCGCTCCAGTGGTCGCGCCCGATCACCACCGGGTGCCCGGGCACTCCTCGGTATGCCGCGCGCGCCAGGGCGCTCGGCGCGTCACCTGCGGCGGTGAGCACCGTCGCGACGACGTCGGCGCCCACGTCGGGGAGGTCGACGAGCAGGACGCAGGCCACCTCGGCGTCCGTGGAGTGGAGGGCGTCGATGCCGCGGCGCAGCGAGGCACTCTGGCCCTGTGCCCAGTCGGCGGCCTCGACGACCAGGTCCGCTCCCGCCGCGTTCGCCAGTGCTGCCGCGCGCTCGCCCTCCGCGCCCACCACGACGACGACCGGCGCGCAGCCTCCGTCGCGCAGCACCCGAACGCCCCGCTCGACGAACGTGCCACCGGTGGGGTCCCCGAGCACCGCCTTGGGGGTGCCCATGCGGCGGCCTCCCCCGGCAGCGAGGAGCAGCCCTGCGGGTTTCACCCGGCCAGACTGCCACGGGACCGCACCGGAGCGCCGGAGGGCGCGGGCGCACGTCAGACGGGGGGCTCGGCCTGGCGGACGTCCTCGACGTAGCGGTGACCGACGGAGAGTCGCTCCGCGACGGTCTCGACCCAGCGTGGCGGCTGCTCCCCGATCCCCCTCGCGGCGAGACCGGCGGTCAGGTCGGCCTGAACGTCGAGCGGGTCGCGGCCCTCCGCACCAGGGGCGAGTGCGTCGATCACCTCCTGGATCACCGACTGCACGACCCGGTGGCGGTCGACGTCACCCTCGTCCATCGACGCGAGGTCACGGTTCTGCTCACTCATCGTTCCTCCTGCGGTTAGAGGGGTGTTCACCCGTCTCGTACCCACAGCCGGGTCGCGGCATGCGTCAGGCCGGTCAGCTGCTGCGCGCCAGCCCTGCCTCGATCGCGGCGATGATGCGGGGCCGCAGCTCGTGCGGGTCGATGACGGCGTCGACCGATCCGACGCTGACCGCGCGGTGGATGCTGTGCACGCCGTCGAACTCCGAGGCGACCTCGCCGAGCTTCTCGCTGCGCACCGCGGTGCGCAGCTCGGCGAGCTCGGTGGACAGTCGGGCGCGCTCGGCGCCCCATGCCTCGCCGAGCCGTGCCTCGAGGTCCTTGACCCGCGGGTCCGCGGCGGTGCGGGCGTCGACGTCGCGGGAGAAGACGACCGCTGCTGCGGGCGCGCCACCGATGACCGACGCGAACGACCCCTCGACGGCCAGGACGGTCATGTTCGGGTTGAGCGCCTTGGAGAACACGACGAACGCCCCACCGTGGTAGCGGCTCACGACGCAGAACACGATCGGACCCTCGAAGTTGACGATGGCCCGGCCGATCTCCGCGCCGTACTCGAGCTGCAGGCTGCGCATCGACTCGGGCGACCCGTCGAAGCCGGACAGGTTGGCGAGCACGACGACGGGACGGTTGCCGCTCGCGGCGTTGATCGCCCGCGCGGTCTTCTTGGACGAGCGCGGGAAGAGGGTGCCCGCGGTGTAGGTGTCGGGTCCGTCGGTGGGTGGGAAGCCCCGTCGCGCAACGGTTTTGGACTCGATGCCGATGAGGCAGACGGGGATCCCGCCGAGGTGTGCGTCCTGCACGACCGAGGTCTCTGCATCGGCCATGCCGGCCCAGCGCTCGAGCGTCGCGTGGTCCTGGTCAGCCACCGCCGCCATCAGGATGCGGATGTCGAAGGCCTTCTTGCGGTCCGGGTTCGTGGCGGCCGAGAAGATGTCACCCACCGTCGTGAAGCCGGAGTCCGGCATGACGTGCGGGTATGCCGTGACGTCGCGGGCGACGTCGTCGCTGGACTTCGCGCGACGTGGCCCGGCCTCACCCGGGTGCACGTAGGTGTGGTCGTAGTGGGCCATCAGGACGCCGTAGGCGCCGGCGAGGTCGCGCGCCCAGTACTGCGCCTGGCCGTTCGGCCCCATGACCCGGTCGTAGCCGCCAATGCCGAAGTTGTCCTCGGCCGACACCCCGCCGGAGAAGTCGAGCGACTGCTTGCCGGTCAACACCATGGCGCTGTCCGGGGTCATCACGAGGATGCCCTTGGTGTGCATGAGCATCGTCGCCTCGGCGTTCCAGTAGGGCTGGGCGCCGACGTTGATCCCGGCGACCACGATGTTGATCTCGCCGCCGGCCTGGGTGAACTCGATGATCCGCTTGAGGGCCTTGGCGACCCAGTCCATGTTCTCCGTGCCGGAGTCCATCGAGATCCGGGCGCCGGCGGACAGGGCGAACCACTCGACCGGCACCTCCATCCGCTCGGCCAGGTCGAGGGCCGCGATGACACGCGCGCACTCGGCCTCGGAGACTGCACCGAGGGCCTTGAGCGGGTCGCCGCAGAGCAGCACCCGGGTCATTCCCTCGGGATAGCGCTCGGTGGGCGTGGTGATGACACCCGCGATGATGCCCGCCTTGTTGAGGCCGTAGGGCCGGTCGACGGGGACGAGCGCTCCGGCGTCGTCCAGGTCGTACTCGGTGGCGGTCCCACCGGGTCCGGCGATCATGGCCTGCAGCTCGTAGGGGTAGACGACCCCACGACGACGGGCACGCACGACCTTCTGCGCGTAGTCGTCCAGCGGCTTGAGGCGGGTGGTCGGCGGCTCCTCGACGGAGGTCACGACGCCCGACCCGGGCTGGTAGTGGAACCGTGCCGCGAGAGGCGCGCTGGCACCGTCGGGCGTCGCGATCCGGCCCTGGACCAGGACCTCCTCGATGCCTGCACCGGCGGTCAGCGGGGCGATCCGGGCCTGGAGGGCGGTCAGCTGGTTGAGGTCCGCCTCGATGGGTGGCCAGATGTGGACCCACACGTGGTTCATGTCGAGCCGGGCACCGGCCGCTCCACGAGCCGACCGCGCCCGGCGGATGGCCTCGAGGCAGTTGGCGATGGCGCGCTCGGCGTGGGGCAGGGCCGTCACCCGGCCCTGCTCGTCGCGGACGACCACGAGCTGACGGACCTGTGCCAGCGCGACGAGGCGCTGGTCGGCCTCGTTGCCCGGGGCGGTGCACAGGTAGAGCAGGACGTCCTCGGGGGCTTCGAGACGGGTCACGTCGAAGTCGCGAAGCCGCCAGAGGTTGAGGCGCCGCCCGACCATGGGGTGCACCCCGCGCACGAGCCGGTCCTCGACCATGGCGCCCTCGCCGTCGGGACGGAAGGTGAAGTACGCCACCGGTCGTCCGGCACCGGGGCAGACGGCGACGGCCACGCGGCGCACCCGCTGCGCGAACGGCATACCGGCGAGGAGGTGACCCAGGCGGTCGGAGGCGTCCTCGGGCGACTCCGGCTCGTCGGGCCACGACAGGTAGAGGTCGACCACGCCGTCGGAGCCCGCGGCGCTCTCGTCGAGCTGGGCCGACACGGCCTCGGCGAGCTCGCCGTCAGCCGTGAGCTCGTCGACCCGGCCGACACTGGTGACCAGGTGCGTGGGCCGACCGTCGAGCGTGTAGTCGGCGATCGCGAAAGGCCTTGTGCCAACTGAGATCTCGCGCAGGGCGGTCAGGTCGTGGTCGCGGTAGTGACGCTTGATGAGGACGGCCAGCATCGGCTCGCGCCGAGGCACGCCCCGGTCCAGCCGCTCCGCGAGGAACTGCACGATCTGCTCGGGGATGGCGGCGAGGGCGTCGATCCGACGGGCGCGCTCCTCGCTCTCGGGCATTGCCTCCAGGGCGGTCAACTCGTCGCTGACGCCACCGAGGATGCTGGCCCGGTCGGCGTCGACCAGGGGCTGGTCGAACCAGCGGAACCGCACGCTGCGGGCGAGGTCGCCCACGACCGGGAAGCGCAGCTGCGTCGCGACGACGAGCCGGTCGAGGACCTCTCGGGCGGCGCTGTCGAGAGGGGCTTCGGGGCAGGGCTCGACCATCCAGCGCTGCAGCAGTGACGTCGCGAGCGCGACATCAGGAGCTGACCGCTGCTGCGAGAGGAAGACCCGGAAGACCGCCTGCTCCAGCTCGGCGGTGCGGTCCAGGCTGTCGATGCCGTAGTGCCGCACGACGTTCGACAGCTTGGCGCGGAACTGCTCGGGCAGCGCCCCGCGATCGGGGTCGAGGCTCTGGAGGTAGGTGTGGAAGTGCTCGCGGGGGCTGTGCACCCGGTTCTCGACATGGGTCTCCTCGCCGGCCGGCCGGTTGCGGCTCAGCTCGGCGAAGTCGGCGAACACCTCGAGCACGGCGACCTCGGCACAGACCTGCGAGACACCCTGCACGGTCAGCTCGTCGCGGGCCTCGAGGTAGGTCGCCAGGGTGCTGCCCTCGTCGCGCTGGTCGAGGTCGTAACCGAGGAGCATCGCGGCCAGGGCGGATCGGGCGTGATCCGCGGAGGCGGCAGCACCGTCGCCCGTGGTGGAGTCTTCGGGCAGGTCGAGGTCCACGGCCTCGTCGGCGTCGCCGGCGTCCGCCGCCTCGTCAGCGTCTCCCACCGGTTCCAGCCGGACCAGGGGCGTGCCGGTCTCGACCTGGCTGCCGGCCGACACCAGGAGCTCCTTGACCCGGCCGGCGAACGGCGCGGGCAGGACGGTCTCCATCTTCATCGACTCGAGCACGAGCACCGGCGCGCCTGCCGCGACCTCGGCGCCGACGGCGACAGGGGTGGCGACGACGAGCGCCGGAGCCGGCGAGCGCAGCACGCCGCCCTCGTCCCGGCTGACGCGGTGCGTGACCCCGTCGACCTCCACGAGCTGGACCGGGCCATGGGTGGCGGTGATGAGTCGATGCGTGCGCCCGGAGATCGTGAGGCGGCTGGTGTACTCGTCGAGACGGTCGAGGTCGGCATCGACGGTCTGCTCGACGGCGCCGGCGGCGAGGGCCACACGGAACTTGTGCGGCCCGATCCGCCACACCGTGACCTTGTAGGCCGTGCCGCGCAGCTTGAGGTCGATGGCCCGTCCGGTGCGGTGCTGCACCTGGGGCCGCCCACCCCGGGAGGTCTCGAGCAGGCGGGTGCGCTCGACCTCCTCCTCGTCCTCGTAGCCCTCGATACCCGCGGCGACGAGGGCCACGCCCGAGTGGCGGTGCGAGACCAGCCGGCCCTCGGCCCGGACCCGGTCGATCCATCCCGTGTCGGCGCTGCCGTCGATGATCTCGGGCTGGTCGAGCAGGTCGAGGATGAAGCTCTTGTTGGTCGAACCCCCCTCGATGACGACAGTGGTCTCGCCCATGGCGCGACGCAACCGGGCCAACGCCTCGTCACGGTCACGCCCAACCGCGATGATCTTGGCGATCATCGAGTCGAAGTCGGCGGGGATCGAGTCTCCTTCTCCCACACCGGTGTCCACCCGGATGCCGGGGCCGCTGGGGAGCTGCAGCAGGGCGATCCGACCCGGCGACGGGGCGAAGTCACGGTCGGGGTCCTCGGCGTTGAGGCGCGCCTCCACGGCGTGGCCCTCTTCGCGCGGGCGCTCACCCTCGAGCCTGCCGCCGGCGGCCACGTGGATCTGGAGCTTGACCAGGTCGGTGTCGGTGGTGACCTCGGTGATCGGGTGCTCGACCTGGAGGCGGGTGTTGACCTCGAGGAAGGCAAAGAACTTGTCGCCCGGGTGGTAGAGGAACTCGACGGTGCCGGCCCCGGCATACCCCACTGCGACGGCGAGGCGCTCGGCACTGGCCTTCACCTCTGCCACCTGCTCGGGGGCGAGGACGGGCGACGCGGACTCCTCGATGACCTTCTGGTTGCGTCGCTGCACAGAGCAGTCGCGGACGCCGATCGCCCAGGCGGTGCCCTGCCCGTCGGCGATGACCTGCACCTCGACGTGGCGGGCGCCGGTCACCAGCCGTTCGAGGAACACGACGCCGGAGCCGAACGCGCGCTGGGCCTCGTCGCGCGTGCGCTCGTAGGCGTCGGTGAGGTCGGCGTCGGAGGCGACCATCCGGATGCCCCGTCCGCCACCGCCGGCTGTCGCCTTGAGCATGAGGGGGTAGCCGATCCGGGCGGCCGCGGCCTTGGCGTCCTCGAGGGTGCCGACCCCGCCGCCGCTCCACGGGGCCACCGGGACGCCGACCTCCTCAGCGATGATCTTGGAGCCGATCTTGTCCCCGAGCTTGCGCATCGCCTCGGGACTCGGGCCGATGAACGTGACGCCGATCCGGGCGCAGACCTCGGCGAAGTTCGGGTCCTCGGCGACGAAGCCCCAGCCAACCCAGGCGGCATCCGCTCGGGTCTCGGCCAGCGCCTTCTCGAGGACGGCGTAGTCGAGGTAGGGGCGGTTGGCCGCCGGTCCGAGGTTGTAGGCGTGGTCGGCCTCGCGGACGAACATGGCCCGCTTCTCGCCCTCGGTGTGCAGGGCGATGGTCTCGATGCGGTGCCCGTCAGCCCCCGCCTGCGCGTTGAGGTCGCGCACCGCGTGGATGAGCCGCATGGCGGCCTCGCCGCGGTTGACGATGGCGATGCGCGAGAACATCGGGTGGGCCTCCCAGCGACGACGGACTGCGGAACGGTGCCGAGCCTGCCACCGATCACGGGTGACGCGCGAGTAATGCGATGCGTCGGCACGCGGCATACCGTGGTTGCCACCTGCTTGCTTGCCAACACCCGACGGCACCTGAGACACTATTACAGACCGTTCGGTCAGTTATTGGCCCCACCGCGGAGGGTTGCATGACGGACACCACCACTGCCCCGGCCACGCCGGGTGGCGAGGCCGACCTCCTGGCCGGGTTCGAGGCGACGATCAGCCACAACGACCGCATCGAACCCCGCGACTGGATGCCCGAGGGATACCGCAAGACGCTCATCCGCCAGGTCGCCCAGCACGCGCACTCCGAGATCATCGGCATGCAGCCGGAGGGCAACTGGATCGGCCGCGCGCCCTCGCTGCGCCGCAAGGCGATCCTGCTCGCCAAGGTCCAGGACGAGGCCGGCCACGGGCTCTACCTCTACTCGGCTTGCGAGACGCTCGGCGTCAGCCGCGGCCAGCTCACCGAGATGCTCATCGAGGGCCGCCAGAAGTACTCCTCGATCTTCAACTACCCGACCCTGTCCTACGCCGACGTCGGCACCATCGGGTGGCTCGTCGACGGCGCCGCGATCTGCAACCAGGTGCCGCTGTGCCGGACGTCGTTCGGGCCCTACGGCCGCGCGATGATCCGCATCTGCAAGGAGGAGTCCTTCCACCAGCGGCAGGGCTTCGAGCTGCTCATGACGATGATGCGCGGCACCGACGAACAACGCGCGATGGTGCAGGAGTCGGTCAACCGGTTCTGGTGGCCGGCGCTGATGATGTTCGGCCCGCCCGACGACGAGTCCCCCAACTCGGCCCAGTCGATGGCGTGGGGCATCAAGCGCAACACCAACGACGACCTGCGCCAGCGGTTCGTCGACATGTCCGTGCCGCAGGCGAAGGTGCTCGGTGTGACCTTCCCCGACCCCGAGCTGCGCTGGAACGAAGAGCGCCAGGCCCACGACTTCGGCCAGCCCGACTGGGACGAGTTCATGCAGGTCGTCAAGGGCAACGGCCCGTGCAACACCCAGCGGATCGCCCACCGGCGGGCCGCGCACGAGGACGGCGCCTGGGTCCGCGAGGCAGCGACCGCGTATGCCGCGCAGCAGCTTTCCGAGGAAGGCATGGCATGAGCGACGCACTGTCCCCCGACGAGCGGGTGCGCGCCGAGTGGCCGCTGTACGAGGTCTTCGTCCGCGGGAAGCGCGGGCTGAACCACGTCCACGTCGGCTCGCTGCACGCGGCCGACGACCAGATGGCACTGCGGCACGCCCGCGACGTCTACACCCGTCGCAACGAGGGTGTGAGCATCTGGGTGGTGAAGTCGCAGGACATCGCCGCCTCGAGCCCGGACGAGAAGGACCCGATGTTCGCTCCGAGCGGCGACAAGGTCTACCGGCACCCGACGTTCTACGAGATCCCCGACAACGTCCCCCACATGTGAGCTGCTGACCCATGCCTGACCACAACGTGTCGCACGAGAGCGCGCTGCCCGACGGGCTCGATGCCCTCCAGTCGGTGGCCGACGACGTCGTCCACCAACCATCCCACCCGGCGCCCGACCCCAACGACGCTCACGGGTCGGTCTACGACGGTCTCCTCGGGGGCGACCCGTCGCACTGGGCGTTCGGCACCGACTTCGAGGACCCGCTCGCCGGGGTCGACACGACGATGCCCGACGGCGTGGAGGCCGCGGACCTCGGTGCCTACTGCGTGATGCTCGCCGACGATGCGCTGATCGCCTCGCAGCGGCTCTCCGAGTGGTGCAGCCGCGCGCCCGACCTCGAGGACGACATCGCGCTGTCCAACATCGCGCTCGACCTGCTCGGCCAGGCCCGGCTGCTCCTCGCCCGCGCGGCCGCGGCCGACCCCTCGCTCGTGCCCACGCTGCCCGACGGGTCGCCTGTCCCGCCCGAGGACGCCCTGGCCTTCTTCCGCGACGCGGGGCAGTTCCGCAACGTGCGCCTCGTCGAGCTCGACAACGGCGACTTCGCCGTGACGATCGTCAAGCTGCTGCTGCACTCCAGCGCGCGCATCGCGATCTTCGAGCAGCTCGTCGACAGCCGCGACCACGTGTTGGCAGCGGTCGCGGCCAAGGGCGTCAAGGAGCTGACCTACCACCGCGACTACGCCGGGCGCTGGTTCCTCACGCTCGCCCGCGGCACGCAGGAGTCCCGGCGGCGGCTCGAGGACGCCCTCGACGCGGTGTGGCCGCTGCACGCAGAGCTGTTCAGGACGCACGACGTCGAGGCGCGGGTTGCGGCCGCGGGCGTCGGCGTCGACCCGGCGACGGTCGCCGACGGCGTGGCCGTCGTCCTCGCGCAGGTGTTCGCCCTCAGCGGCGTCGAGCAGCCGACCCGGGCGCCGCTCGCCGCGGTCCAGGGCCGACAGGGGCGCGACGGCATGCACACGGAGGCCCTGAGCCGGATCGTCGGCGAGATGCAGGTCGTCGCCCGAGCCCACCCGATGGGTCAGTGGTGACCATGACATCGACCACCCAGACCTCTCGGCGGTTCGATCTGGACGGGCCCGGCGATCCCGGCGCGTCTGCATCGAACCGGGAGCTGCGGAAGCGCGCGCACGCCGTGGCCCGCACCGTGACCGACCCCGAGATGCCGATGCTGACCCTCGACGACCTCGGGGTGCTGCGCTCCGTCGAGGTGTCGGACGCCGGAGCCGTGACGGTGGCGATCACGCCGACCTACACCGGGTGCCCCGCGATGGCCACCATGCGTGACGACCTCGTCCGCGTGCTCCGTGAGTCCGGCTTTGCGGACGTGACGATCCGGGTGTCCCTCTCCCCCGCCTGGTCGAGCGACTGGATCACCGATCGTGGCCGGCAGGCGCTCGTCGACCACGGCCTGTCAGCCCCCGGCCCCGTGCCGGCCCGCTCTGGACCGATCGCCTTGTCCCTCAAGCCGATCCGACGCGCGCTCCACTGCCCCCAGTGCGGATCCGGCGCCGTCGAGCTGACCTCCGAGTTCGGGCCGACGGCCTGCAAGGCGCTGTACCGGTGCTCGACCTGCCTCGAGCCGTTCGAGCACGTGAAGGAGATCTGAGTGACCGCCGCCACCGGCTCGTTGCTGCTCCCGAAGACCAAGCGCACCGCGCCCACCTTCCACACCCTGACCGTCCACTCCGTCGAGCAGCTGACTGACGATGCCGTGGCGGTGAGCTTCGACGTCCCGGCCGAGCTTGCCGCGGCATACGACTTCGTCGCGGGGCAGTCGCTGACGCTGCGGCGCACCATCGACGGGCAGGAGCACCGCCGCACCTACTCGATCTGCGCCGCCGTCGGCGAGCGCCCGCGCATCGGCGTGCGCGAGATCCCCGACGGGCTCTTCTCGCGCTGGCTGGTCCGCGAGGTGCGGCCAGGGACCGAGATCGAGGTGCAGACGCCGTCGGGGAGCTTCCGGGCCGACCCTGCCACCGGCGGACGTCACCTGTGCATCGCTGCCGGTTCGGGCATCACGCCGATGCTGTCGATCGCCAGCACCATGCTGAGCAACCCGGCGGCCGAGGTCACCCTGATCTACGGCAACCGCACCACCGGCTCGGTGATGTTCGCCGAGGAGCTCGCCGACCTCAAGAACCGTTACGGCGCAAGGCTTCAGCTCATCCACGTGCTCTCCCGCGAACCCCGCGACGTCGAGCTGTTCTCCGGCCGCATCGACGCCGACCGGCTGCGCAGGCTGCTCGCCGTGCTGGTGCCGGTGGACGACATCGACGATGTGTGGCTCTGCGGGCCGTTCGCCATGATCGGTGCCGCCCGCGAGGTGCTCGCCGAGGTCGGCGTCGCCGAGGACCGCGTGCACTTCGAGCTCTTCTACGTCGACGAGCCCCCACCGGAGCTCCACCGTGCCGTCGCCGTCGTCGAGGGAGAGACCAGCGACGTCACCGTCGTGCTCGACGGGCTCAGCTCGACCACGCCGATGCCACGGGGCCAGTCGATCCTCGACGCCGCCCAGGCCTCCCGCACCGACCTGCCATTCGCCTGCAAGGGCGGCGTCTGCGGCACCTGTCGGGCCCTGGTCCGCGAGGGCGACGTCGACATGCGGCGCAACTACGCCCTGGAGGAGGCAGAGGTCGCCGAGGGCTTCGTCCTCACGTGCCAGTCCTACCCTGTCAGCGACACCGTGACCGTCGACTTCGACGCCTGACCGTCCCCCCAGAACCAAGGAGCAGAGCGTGACCGAAGCCTTCATCGTGGACGGCGTGCGCACCCCCATCGGCCGGTATGCCGGTGGGCTGGCTTCCGTGCGCGCCGACGACCTCGCGGCCCTCGTGGTCCGCGAAGCCGTCACGCGCGCCGGTGTCGACCCGGAGCTCATCGACGAGGTGGTGTTCGGCGCGGCCAACCAGGCCGGTGAGGACAACCGCAACGTCGCACGGATGGCGGTCCTGCTCGCGGGGCTCCCCCAGTCGGTGCCGGGCTTCACCGTCAACCGGCTCTGCGCCTCGGGCCTGACCGCCATCGCCACTGCGCGCCAGATGATCGCCGCGGGCGACGCCGACCTCGTGGTGGCCGGCGGCGTCGAGTCGATGACCCGGGCACCTTGGGTCACCGAGAAACCCACGAAGGCGTTCGCCCGACCCGGCGCGACCTTCGACACCTCGATCGGGTGGCGGTTCACCAACCCGCGCTTCGACGCCGACACGACGTTGACCATGCCGCAGACCGCCGAACGCGTTGCGCAGCAGTGGAACCTGACGCGTGAGGAGCTCGACGCCTTTGCCCTTCGGTCGCACGAGCGTGCGCTCGACGCGATCAAGAACGGCCGCTTCGAGGCCGAGACCGTCGCCGTGCCACTGCGTGACGGCGAGTTCACGACCGACGAGGGACCTCGGGCCGACACGAGCCTCGAGCGCCTCGCCGCCCTTCGCCCCTTGCACGGTCCCCACGGGCTGGTGACGGCCGGAAACTCCAGTGGCCTCAACGACGGTGCAGCCGCGGTGGTGGTGGCGAGCGAGCGGTTCATCGCCGAGCACGGCCTCACCCCGCGAGCGCGGATCGTCGCTGCCGCGAGCGCCGGAGTGGCTCCCGAGATCATGGGCATCGGCCCCGTCCCCGCGACGCGCAAGGCCCTGAACCGCGCTGGCTGGACCGTCGAGGACCTCGAGGCCGTCGAGCTCAACGAGGCCTTCGCCTCCCAGTCCCTCGCCTGCATCCGCGACCTCGGGCTGCACGAGGACCTGGTCAACGCCGACGGCGGCGCGATCGCCCTCGGCCACCCGCTCGGCTGCTCCGGCACCCGCATCGTCGTCACCCTGCTGGGCAGGCTCGAGCGGGCGAACGCCCGGCGAGGCCTGGCCACCATGTGCGTCGGCGTCGGCCAGGGCAGCGCCCTGCTCCTCGAGCGCCCATGACGAGCCACGAAGGCTCGCTGCCGACGCGTGTCGGCGTCTACGGCGGCGGCCGCATGGGCGCCGGGATCGCGCACACCTTCCTCGCGGCGGGCTGCACGGTCGTGGTCGTCGAGAGCGACGAGCCGACGGCCCAGGCCGCGCGGGAGCGGGTCGTCACCAGTCTGGGCAAGGCCGCCGAACGTGGCCTGCTCGCTGACGTCGACGCAGCCGCGGCGCGCCTCACCACCACCAGCGACACCGCTCACCTCGGCGACGTCGAGCTGGTCGTCGAGGCAGTCCCGGAGGACGCCGCCCTCAAGCTGGCCGTCTTCCAGCGGGTCGAGCGGGTCGCACCCGAAGCGGTCCTGGCCACCAACACCAGCTCGCTGTCGATCGGCACCATCGCCTCGGGGCTGCGGGCGCCGGAGCGGTTCATCGGCCTGCACTTCTTCAACCCCGTCCCCGCCAGCGACCTGGTCGAGGTCGTGGTGGGTGAGCACACGGCATACGCCCTCGTGGAGCAGGCTCGCGGCTGGGTGGCGGCGCTGGGCAAGACGGCGATCACGGTCAAGGACTCACCGGGCTTCGCGAGCAGTCGGCTCGGGGTGGCCATCGCGCTCGAGGCGATGCGGATGGTGCAGGAGGGCGTGGCGTCCGCCGAGGACATCGACACCGCGATGACGCTGGGTTACCGGCACCCCGTCGGACCGCTCAAGACCACCGACATCGTCGGCCTCGACGTCCGGCTGGCCATCGCCGAGCACCTGGCGCGCGAGCTCGGGCCCCGGTTCGAACCTCCTCAGCTGCTGCGCGACAAGGTGGCGGCGGGCGAGCTGGGTCGCAAGAGCGGGCGCGGCTTCTACGTCTGGTGAGGCGGCCTGATTGCCAGGCCGTCGAAGGCGATGGTCGTGATCGCCTCGGACAGCTGTGCCCCATCGACCCCGCCACCAGCGCGGTGCCACTCGACGAGCGAGTTCACCATGCCGAAGAGCAGCCGGCTGACCAGCGCCGGAGCCACGTCGGTGCGCAGCGAACCCTCGTCGATGGCTTCCTTGACCAGCGCCGCAAGGCGCGCGTCGATCTCGCGGCGGCGGCCGAGCGCGGCAAGCTCCACCTCGCTGTTGCCGCGCACCCGCAGCAGGAGCGTGACGGCCGGCTGGTGCTCGACCAGCACCTCGACGCTCTTGTGCACCGCCTGACGCAGCCGTTCGTATGCCGTGCGGCCCGCAGCGTCGCTGCTCGCCTCCTCGATCACCTGGGTGAGCCCGTCCAGGGCCTCGTCGAGGGCGAGGGACAGCAGGTGGGTCTTGCTCGGGACGTGGTGGTAGATGGCGGACTTGGTAAAGCCGAGCTCGCGGGCGAGATCACCCATGCTGGTGCCGTCGTAGCCCTGCTCGTTGAAGAGCTCGATCGCGCGGCGCAGCACCGTCGCCTGGTCGTAGCCCGGACGACCCCGGCGGGGGGTCACCGGCGCGGTGTCGCTCACGCTGGTCAGACTCTCACAGGGTCGCCGCTCAGCCGACCACCTTGTCGAGGAACGCGTTGCCGAACTTGCCCTCGGGGTCGGCGCCGGCCCGCAGCTGCCGGAAGTCATCCCAGCGCGGGTAGAGCGCAGCAAGGTCGTCGGCGGTCGCCACGAAGCACTTGCCCCAGTGCGGCCGAGCACCCAACGGCAGCAGGGCGGCCTCGATGGCCGGCAGCACGGCATACACCCGTTCTTCGTCGAGCTGCCAGGTGAAGTGGAACCCCACCGTCGGCCGCCCGTAGGAGCTGCTGAGCCACAGGTCGTCGGCGGCAACGGTGCGGATCTCGACACTCTGCAGGACCGGGGCGAGCACTGGCTGGAGTCGCCGCAGGGCTGCCAGGGTGTCCAACGCCGCAGACCTGTCGACGAGGTACTCGCTCTGCAGCTCCTCACCCCGGCTGGGGGTGAACTCGCGGCGGAAGTGTGGCAGGCGGTCAAGCCATGCGCCGGCCACGCCGCTCTGGTCGGTGACGGAGTCGGTCGGGGCGCCGTCGAGCATGTGCAGCGGCTCCGTGGCCCGCGGCGACCCCAACAGGTCGCCGGGGGCCTGGGCCGACCGGCTCTTGCACCAGACCTGGAGGACACCGCGATCGTCCAGTCGGGTGAACAGGCTGACGCTGTCGGCGGCGCTCGTGATGGCGTCGAGCTCGGATTCGACCACGTGCCAAGGCATCTCGGTGTAGACGTCCTGGCGCATCGAGTAGCTGGGTTCGACGTCGAGCGTCAGCCGGGTGACGATGCCCAGGGCGCCGAGGGCCACGACACTGCCCTCGAAGCCGGCGTCGCCGCGCGCGACCGTCCGCAGCTCGCCGTCGGGACCTACCAGCTCGACGGCCGCCACCGCGGCGGCCAGCGAGCTGAGCTCGTCGCCAGAGCCGTGGGTGCCCGTCGCGACGGCCCCCGCAACGCTGATGTGCGGCAACGACGCGAGGTTGCCCAGCGCCCAGCCGCGCGCCTCGATGGCAGCGGCCACGGTGCCGTAGTCCTGGGCCGCGCAGACGGTGGCGGTGCCGGCTGCCTCGTCGACCTCCAGCACCTGCGGCACCTGCGAGAGCTCCACGAGGATGCCGTCGGTGTCGGTCAGCCCGGTGAACGAGTGCCGGGACCCCAGGGCCCGGATCCGCGCAGCCCCGGCCACCAGGTCCTGGAGCTCCGCGACGCTGGTTGGTCGCGCTACCCGCTGCGCCCCGTAGGTGATGTTGCCCGCCCACTTCCGCTCGACCATGGCACCAGTCTGGCGCTGCGGGGCCGTTCGCATCCCGGCGGGCCACTGGCGGAACCATGGACCAGACTCAGGGCATGTCGGTCTTCTCAGCCTCCAAGCGGTCCACTGCCGTCGTACCCCATCCCCGGGACGCGGTGTGGGCCGTCCTGACCGATGCGAAGCTGGTGGCGAAGCTGACGCCGATGGTCCGCTCGATCGAGGACCACGGCGAGACCTGGCTGTGGAAACTCGCTCCCATCGAGGTCCTCGGCAAGAGCGTCGGGCTCTCCTTCACCGAGCGCATGGACTTCAGGCCGCAGGAGCGGATCAGCTACACCCATGCGCCCAAGGGCGACGAGCGCGCGGGCGTCGAGGGTGTCTACGTCCTGGCGGACAGCGGCGAGGGCACCCGGCTGTCCATCGAGCTCGGCGTCGACGTCGACCTGCCCTTCCCGAGGCTGGCCAAGCCGGCCGTCCAGGCCTCGATGCAGGCAGTGATCGCGGCGATGGGCGTCGGGTTCGCGCACAACCTCGAGCGACAGCTCAAGCTGCGGCGCTCCTGAGTCAGCCGGCCACCGAGCCGACCCAGGTCGCGTCCGAGGTCAGCGGTCCGATGACGTCACGCTCCCGGTCTGGCACTGCCGCGTCCGGCACGGCGAGCGCGCGGTCGAGGGCGTCGGCCACGGGGGTGAGCGAGTGCCCCCTGGGCATCAGCTGCACCACGAAGTCCTGCCGTCCGCAGACCATGTCGTGGCGCAGGCTCTCGACGAGCGACTGCACGGTCGACGCCGGGGCCCGGGTCAGGATCGGGGCGAGCCTGGACACCAGGCCGGTCGGCAACCCGGGCACGCTCACCTGGACCCGCCGCAGACCGGCACGGTCGGCGTAGAGCCGCAGCAACGCGGCATACGCCATCCGCTCCCCGCTGCCGAGGTCGAAGGCCCGGCTGCGCGGCGGGGCGGAGAGCGCGCCGACCAGGGCGATGAGGACATCGGTGACCGCCACGGGTTCGACCTGGCTGTCCATCCACCTCGGCAGCACCTGGACAGGCAGGCGCTCGCTCATCTGGCGCATGATCTCGAACGACGTGGAACCGCTGCCGACGATCATCGCCGCACGGAGCGCCAGGGTCGGCACCCCGGAGTCGGTGAGCACCTGCTCGACCTCGAGCCGGGACCTCAGGTGAGGCGACAGCTCGCGGTCCGGCACGTCCGGGACCAGTCCCCCGAGGTAGACGATGCGCTCCAGGCCCGCGCGGACTGCGGCGTGCGCCGCGTTGTAGGCGCCCTCGCGGTCACTGGTGGCGAAGTCGTCACCGCCGAGCCCGTGGACGAGGTAGTACAGCGCCTGGGCACCTTTGCACGCCGCCCGCACGGAGGGCCGGTCGAGGACGTCCACCTCGACGACGTCGACCTCGTCCGACCACCAGAAGCGACCCGCCGACGAGGCATCAGTGAAGGTCGCCGTGACCGCGTGGCCCTGCGCGAGGAGCGCCGGCACCAGCCGACTGCCGACATAACCGCCCGCGCCGATGACCACGACTCGCACCAGCGACCCCCGGTTTCGGAACGGCTAAGGACGGCAAAGGACGGCTCTGACTGGGCCGCCGACGGCGTCCCACGGTGGTTCGACGGGCGCGCTAGACGATGACGCTCATCAGCATGACCAGGGCGAAGCCTACGACGGAGATCACGGTCTCCATCACCGACCACGACTTGATGGTCTCTCCGACCGTCAGGCCGAAGTACTCCTTGACCAGCCAGAAGCCTGCGTCGTTGACGTGGCTGAAGAAGAGGGAGCCGCAGCCGATCGCCAGGACGAGCAGCGCGAGGTGGTTCGCGCTCAGGCTCGCGCCCAGCGGTCCGACGATGCCCGCCGCGGTGATGGTGGCCACCGTCGCGGAGCCGGTGCCCAGCCTGATGAGGACGGCGACCAGCCAGCCGAGCAGGAGGACCGAGATGTTGACGCCTTCTGCCCAGTTCTTGATGACGTCGCCGACGCCGGCGTCCACGAGGGTCTGCTTGAAGCCACCGCCGGCGGCGACGATGAGGATGATCCCGGCGATGCCGGGCAGGCTCGCACCGAAGGAGTCGCTGACCTGGGAACGGTTCATGCCGGTGGCCAGGCCGAGGGCGAAGTAGCAGAAGATCACGGCGATGAGCAGGGCGACGACGGGAGTGCCCAGGAAGTCGGTCACCTTCCGGAAGCCGGACTCCTCGTCGGTGACCACGAGCTTGGCGATCGCGTCGATGAGCATCAGCAGGACGGGCAGGGTGATGGCGATCAGGGCGGAGGAGAACGGCACCTGACGGCGCCCCGGCGGCATGGCCTGCGTCGCCTGCGTCTCACCGGTTCGGTCGCCCCGGTCGTCGACCCGCACGCCCGCCCGCTCGTCGGTACGGCCGCCGGCACGGCCGCCGGCACGCTCGTCGTGCACCTCGGCCGCTCGCTCGAGTGGCGTCCCGGCGCCTCCGCCCGGTGCTCCCGCGCCGGCATACGCAAGATCGGTGGCGTGCTTGGGCACCCAGTTGTGCACGAAGCGCGCCAGCACCGGGCCGGCGATCACGACGGTGGGGATCGCGATGATGATGCCGAACAGCAGCGTCAGGCTCAGGTCGGCCTTGAGGAGTCCGATCGCGGTCAGTGGCCCCGGGTGCGGCGGCACGAGCCCGTGCAGCACGGACAGGCCGGCCAGCGCCGGAATGCCCACGTGCATGAGCGACAGGCCGGTGCGTCGGGCGACCATGACCACCACCGGGACCAGGAGGACGACGCCGACCTCGAAGAACAGCGGCAGGCCGAGGATGGCCGCGATGGCGGCCATCATCCACGGCAGCCCGTTGCGTCCGACCCGGGCGATCATGGTGGTGACGATCTTGTTCGCGCCTCCGGAGTCCTCGAGCATCTTGCCGATCATCGCGCCCAGCGCGATGAGCACGCCGACGGAGCCCGTGGTGTTGCCGAAGCCCTTGATGAAGCTGGCGACGATGTCGGCCGGGGGCATGGTGGCGATGGCGCCGAGCACCGCCGACCCGAGCATCAGCGAGAGGAACGGGTGGAGCTTTGCCACGGTGATGAGGAGCACCACCGCCAGGATGCCCAGGACGCACGCGACGACGAGCACGCCGTCACCGGCATACGGCTCGTCTGCCGCCGCGAGGGAGATGGTTCCGGACAGGGCATGCTGCAAGGACGCGGTCATTGGTGTTCCTTCCTGAGGCCCAGGGCAGACAGCGCGCGGTCCAGGACCACGGCAGCCGTCCCCTCATTGGTGATGGCGACCCCGGGCTCGTCGGGCTGCAACGGCTCGAGCGTGGCAAGCTGGCTGGGCAGCAACGAGGCGGGCATGTAGTGGCCCGGACGGTGTTCCATCCGGTCCCGGATGACATCGGTGTGCGCGGTGACATGGAGGAACCGCACATGCGGCCGGTCCTTGCACAGCACGTCGCGGTAGGCGCGTCTCAGCGCCGAGCAGGTGATGACCGCGGACTCCCCGGCCTGTTCCTTGGAGCTGATCCAGGCCCCGATCGCTTCGAGCCACGGCCAGCGGTCCTCGTCGGTCAGCGGGTCCCCGGCCCGCATCTTGGCGACGTTGGCGTCCGAGTGGAAGGCATCTCCTTCAGCGAACTCCCAACCGGTGACGGTCGAAATCCCTTTCGCCACAGTCGACTTGCCCGAACCCGACACGCCCATGACCACCACGTGGTCGGGTGTCGTCGCTCCGGTCGGCGCAGGATCGCCCATGCCGCGACTGTAGCCCTGAGGATGGCGGCGGGCATCCGCAAGCGCCCGTCCGGCTCAGGGCAAGGCCGTGGACGTCCTCAGGAACGCTCGGGTCCGACTGCGGATGGTTGCACGCGGTCGGGCTCGTGGGTGGCGGCCCAGGACGCGAGGAGCTTGAGGGCGTCGGACGTGGGCGTTCCCTCGGCGGCCGTGTAGATGTTGAGCTGCAGGCCCGGCTCGGAGGGGAGCTCCATCGCCTCGAAGTCGAGGTCCAGCTGGCCGACGACCGGGTGACGGAGCCTCTTGCGGCCGCTGCGGTGGTAGCGCACGTCCTGGGATGCCCAGCGTTGGCGGAACAGCTCGCTGCGGGTGGAGAGCTCGCCGACCAGCTCGATGAGCGCCTTGTCGTGGGGGTTGCGGCCCGCCTCGAGCCGGAGCATGGCCGCCGCGTCGCGGGCGATCTGGTCGTAGTCGACGAACAGCTCACGCGCTTCTTCGGGGTGCAGGTAGACGAACCGCGTCGTGTTGGCCGGGCGGCGGGGATCGGCCAGGACCGGGGCGTAGAGCGCTCGCGCGAGGTCGTTCATCGCGAGGATGTCGTGCCGGCCGTTGCGAACCCAGGCCGGCGCGTCGGTGACGGCGTCCAGCACCTGCTGGACCGCGGGTCGCACCGTGGGCGTGGCGCTCCTGCGGCGGCGGGCCGACCCGGCACCGGACTCCCGGGCGAGCGAGTAGAGGTGGTCGCGCTCGGCCTCCTCGAGGTGAAGGGCGTTGGCCAGCGCGTCGAGGACGCTCTCGGACGCGCCACCGAGGCTGCCACGCTCCATCCGAACGTAGTAGTCGACCGAGACCCCGGCGAGCATGGCGACCTCTTCGCGGCGCAGCCCCTTCACACGGCGGTTGCCCCCGTAGGCAGGCAGGCCAGCCTCCTCGGGGGTGATCCGAGCCCGGCGCGAGCGCAGGAACTCCCGGATCTCGTTGCGCAGGTCCATTGATGCCATGGCTCCACGGTAGGTGCGTTCCCGCACCGGTGGGAGGCACTGCCGGTACCCGGAACGAGCGGGACTCCCGCATCCCGCCGGAGTCGCGTGCACTGGTGGACATGAGAGCAACCCACATCTTCGGCGCGGGCGACATCCGCGTCATCGACGCCCCTGACCCGACGATCCAACAGCCCACCGACGCGCTGGTGCGAGTGACCCGCGCCTGTGTCTGCGGCAGCGACCTGCACCCCTACCACTCGCTGGCCCCCACGACCCGGGGAGCGTCCATCGGACACGAGTTCGTCGGCGTGGTCGAGGAGGTCGGGACCGACGTCGCCACCGTCCGTCCCGGCGACTTCGTGATCGCTCCCTTCGCGGTCTCGTGCGGCGTCTGCGAGTTCTGCCGCGCCGGCCTGCAGACCTCCTGCGTCAACGGGGGGTTCTGGAACGACGCCCGGCTCGGGACAGGCGGCGGCCAGGCGGAGGCGGTCCGGGTACCCCTCGCCGACGGAACGCTCGTCGCCGTCCCTGACGTGACGCCCGAGACCGGCGAAGCGATGCTCGCGTCCCTGCTCACCCTCTCCGACGTGTACGGCACCGGCTGGCACGCCGCCGTCCGGGGCGGCGTGACGCCGGGCAGCACCGTCACCGTGATCGGGGACGGCGCGGTCGGCTTGCTCGCCGTCCTGTCCGCCAAGCAGCTGGGTGCGGACCGAGTCGTCCTGATGGGACGGCACCAGCAGCGGACCGAGCTCGGCGGCGAGTTCGGCGCCACCGACGTGGTCGCCGCCCGCGGTGCCGAAGGGATCGCGGAGGTCCGTGACCTGACCGACGGCGGCAGCCCGATCGTGCTCGAGGCCGTGGGACACCTGCCCGCCTACGAGCAGGCGCTCGGGATCGTGCGGCCGGGTGGGGTGATCAGCCGGGTCGGCGTGCCGCAGTACGAAGAGGCACCGGTCGGCTTCGGCACCCTCTTCGGCCCCAACGTCACCCTCACCGGCGGCCCGGCCCCGGTGAGGGCGTACATCGAGCACCTCCTGCCTGCCGTCCTCGACGGCAGCGTGCAGCCCGGCCGCGTCTTCGACCGCACGGTCGCGCTCGACGACACGCCCGCGGCATACCAGGCGATGGATGCCCGGCAGGCGCTCAAGGTGATGGTGCGGCCATGAGGCGTGCGCCGCCGCGCACACCCACGGACGTCCGGCGCGGGCCCATCCTGGCGATCATCCTGATCAGCTACTTCATGATCCTGCTCGACAACTCGGTCGTGTTCACCGGACTGCCGAGCATCCGGGCCGACCTCGACCTGTCGGCCACGGAGCTGTCGTGGGTCCAGGACGCGTACACGTTGGTGTTCGGTGGTCTGCTCCTCCTCGGCGCCCGAGCGGGAGACATCCTGGGCCGACGGCGGCTGTTCGTCTCGGGGCTGGTTGTCTTCGGTGTCGCGTCCGCGCTGATCGGCCTCGCGCCGACGGGGTGGTGGATCGTCTCCGCGCGCGCCCTGCAGGGCATCGGCGCCGCAATCGTCGCCCCGACCTCCCTGGCTCTGGTCACCGCCTACTTCGACGGCGAGGCCCGTGCCAAGGCGGTGGCTTGGTATGCCGCGACGGCGGGCATCGGGGCGAGCCTCGGCCTGTTGGTCGGGGGTGCGCTGACAGACCTCATCTCGTGGCGGGCGGCGTTCCTCGTCAACCTCCCCATCGCGGTCGCCATGGTCATCGGCGCCCGCGCTGTGCTCGTCGAGACGCCACGTCGGCCGGGACGTTTCGACGTCACCGGCGCAGTCTGCGCGACGCTTGGTGTGGGTGCGCTGGTGTTCGGGACGATCGAGTCCGCCGACTCCGGTTGGGGGTCCCCTCGGGTCCTCGCGGCGTTCGCCGTGGCCCTCCTCCTGCTGGTGGCCTTGGTGGTCAACGAGCGACGGGTGCCGCACCCGATCCTGGCCTTGCGGCTGTTCGCCAGCCGCGAGCGCAGCGGGGCGTATGCCGCGCGGATGCTGTATCTGGGCGCCATGATCGGCTTCTTCTACTTCACCACCCAGCTGATACAGGACGGCTTCGGTTTCACCCCGCTGCAGGCCGGCCTCGGCTTCCTCCCGATGACGGTGGTCAACTTCGCCGTCGCACTGGCCATCCCTCGGCTCAGCCGGGTCGCGCCCACCTCCGTCCTGCTCGCCGCCGGCACGGCGACGACACTCGTCGGGATGGCCTGGGTGAGTCACGCCGGGTCAGGGGGCCACTACCTCGTGACCGTAGCGGCCCCCATGGTCCTCATCGGGGTGGGCCAGGGACTGGCTTTCGCGCCCCTCACCAGCTCGGGGATCGCAGGCGTCGACCCCGCGGACGCGGGTGCGGCCTCCGGGGTCGTCAACACGGCGCACCAGCTCGGGATGGCGCTCGGCCTGGGCGTGCTCGTCACCGTCTCGGCCCACGCGGGGAACCACCGTGGGGGTCCCGCCGCCGTGGCGGACCGGGTTGGTCTCGCCCTGACAGGCAGCACTTTCCTTGTGGCCGCTGCCCTGCTGGTGATCCTGGCTCTGGTCATACCGGCACAGCGCCAGGCAGCCAACCTGGCGAGGCGACGTTCCAGGGAGGCACTGCCGGTACCCGTCTCGACAGGGACTCCCGGGACGCCCGCAACCTGCCTAGCGTGGAAGCCATGACGACTCCCACGGTCACCCTCCACAACGGCCTCGCGATGCCCGTCCTCGGCTTCGGTGTCTTCCAGACCCCGCCCGACGAGACCCTGTCCGCCGTCAGTGCTGCCCTCGACACGGGCTACCGCCACATCGACACCGCCGCCGCCTACGGCAACGAGCGCGAAGTCGGTGAGGCGATCCGCCGCTCCCACGTGCCCCGCGACGAGCTCTTCGTCGAGACCAAGGTGTGGATCAGCGACTACGGCTACGACGCCACCCTGCACGCGTTCGACAAGAGTGCCGGCAAGCTCGGCCTCGAACAGCTCGACCTGTTCATCCTCCACCAGGCCCTGCCGGGCGAGTTCGACCTCACGATCGAGGCGTACCGGGCGCTGGAGACGCTCCTCGCGGACGGCTCGGTCCGTGCGATCGGCGTCAGCAACTTCATGCCCGACCACCTCGAACGGCTCCTCCAGGAGACCACCGTGGTGCCCGCCGTCAACCAGGTCGAGGTCCACCCCTACTTCCGCCAGCCGGACGTCCTCGCCGCCAACTCGGCGCACGGCATCCTGTCGCAGGCCTGGTCGCCCATCGGCGGCATCACGTTCTACCGCGACGGCTCACACGGCTCCACGTTGCAGGACCGCACCATCGCCTCGATCGCCGAGGCACACGACAAGTCCCTGGCCCAGGTGATGCTGCGCTGGCACCTGCAGGAGGGACGGCAGGCGATCCCCAAGTCCGTGACGCCCTCGCGCATCGCGGAGAACTTCGACATCTTCGACTTCGAGCTCACGGTTGCCGAGCTCGCCGCGATCGACGGGCTCGACACCGGAGTCCGCGGCGGCCCCGAGCCCCATGCCATCACCCGCGAGACCTTCGGCCGCGCCATCCCCGAGGCCTGACAGGAGCCACCATGCAGATCGACCCCCGGACCCCCACGACCAAGAACCCGCCCGAGCAGTTCACCGGCGACGTGTGGCTCGACCCCATCGCCCACCCGCGCGAGGACGGACAGTCGATGTTCGTCGCCAAGGTCCGCTTCGCCCCGGGCGCCCGCACCGCCTGGCACTCACACGCCCGAGGCCAGACCCTTCACGTCACCCAGGGCATCGCGTGGGTCCAGTCCCGCGGCAGCGACAAGGTCGAGGCCCATGCCGGGCAGACGCTCTACTGCCCCTCGGGCCAGGAACACTGGCACGGCGCCGCACCCGACTCCTTCATGGAACACCTCGCCATGCTCGACCAGGCCGATGACCCTGCCACCAGCACGACCTGGCTCGAGCACGTCAGCGACGAGGAGTACCTCGCCTGACCGGCGAGGTACTCCTCGAAACCTGGCTACCCGGTCACCCGGCCAGCGCGCTACCCGGTCGAGGGTTGGGCGCTCTGCGCGGCTCCACGCTCCGCGATGCCGGTGTGCGAGCGACTGGCGTTGCGGAAGCCGGCGCCCTCCTCCCCCTCGGAAACCGGAGTCGAGGGACCGGTGCCCCCGGTGGGGCCGCTCGGACCGTCGCCTCCTCGACCACGTTGCACACCCCTGAGGATCATCCCGATGAAGCTCGGCTTGCCCTGGCTCTTGGAGTACACGTCGAACGCCACGGCGCCGAGGAGTACGAGGCCCTTGATGATCTGGACGAAGTTGCTGTCCACACTCATGTTGGCCAGGCCCAGGTTGAGCACGCCCATGACGAGGCCACCGATCATCGACCCCGTCACGGTGCCGACGCCGCCGGCCACCGCCGCGCCGCCGACGAAGACGGCCGCGATCGCGTCGAGTTCGAAGTTGACGCCGTCCTTGGGGTTCGCGGCGTTGAGGTATGCCGTGAACACCATGCCCGCGACCGCGGCCAGGAAGCCCATGTTGACCATGACGAACAGGTCGATGCGTCGCGTGTCCACGCCGGAGAGGCGAGCCGCGTTGGAGTTGCCACCGACCGCGTAGATGTGACGACCGAGAACGGTGCGCTGGGTGATGAACGTGTAGAGGACGACGAGGCCACCGAGGATCAGGCCGACGACCGGCACTCCCTTGTAGGACGCCAGCAGGAGGCCGAAGCCGAGCAGCAGCCCGCAGATGACGACGAGCTTGATCACGCTCAGGGTCAGCCGGGGCACGTCCATGCCGTAGCGGCGAAGGTCGGACCGGCGCCGCAGCTCGAGGTAGACGATCACGGCGACGGCCAGCAGCGTCAGGACGAGCGTGGGGTTGTGGTAGCCGGTCACCGGCCCCACCTCGGGCAGGTAGCCGTTGGCGATCTTCTGGAAGCTCTCCGGCACCGGGATGGACTCGGCGTTGAGGATCATCAGGTCCAGGCCGCGGAAGAGCAACATGCCGGCCAGGGTCACGATGAAGGCGGGGATGCCCACGTAGGCGACCCAGAAGCCCTGCCAGATCCCGACCAGGATGCCCAGCGCCAGCCCGAGGAGGATGGCGGCCGGCCAGGGCAGGTCGAGCTTGGCCATCGACAGAGCCACGGTGGCACCGACGAAGGCGCTCACCGAGCCGACCGACAGGTCGATGTGGCCGGCGATGATCACCATGACCATGCCGATGGCGAGGATGAGGATGTAGCCGTTCTGCACCAGCAGCGACGTGACGTTCCGGGGCTGGAGGAACAGGCCGTCGGTGAGCACCTGGAACATGAGCACCAGCAGCAGCAGCGCGATCATCATCCCGTACTGGCGGATGTTGCCGCTGAGGGCCTTGCGCATCTCGCTCACCAGTGACTGGGTGGGCGGCGGCGCGGGGGCCGTGGGCGCGGGGGCGATGTCGGTCGCCATGTCAGTCTGCCTTTCGCTGGGTCATGTAACGCATGAGGACTTCCTGGTCTGCTTGGGCGCGGGGGACGTCGGCCGTGATGACACCGGCGCTGAGGGTGTAGATGCGGTCGCACAGCCCGAGCAGCTCGGGCAGCTCGGAGGAGATCACGAGCACGCCGCGTCCGCTGTCGGCGAGGCGGTTGATGATCTCGTAGATCTCGTACTTGGCGCCGACGTCGATGCCCCGGGTGGGCTCGTCGAGGATGAGCACGTCCGGCTCGGTGAACATCCACTTGCCGAGGACGACCTTCTGCTGGTTGCCGCCGGACAGCTTGGCGACACCCTCCTCGATGCTCGGGGTCTTGATGTTCATGCTCTTGCGGTAGCGCTCTGCGGCGAGGACCTCCTCGCGCTCGTCGACGACGCCACGCCGCCGGATCTTCCGGAGCCCGGCAGCCGTGATGGACACCTTGATCGTGTCCAGCAGGTTCAGGCCCAGGCTCTTGCGGTCCTCGGTGACGTAGGCCAGCCCGGCGTCGATCGCCTTCTGGACGGTGTTCGCCTTGAGCGACCGGCCGTCCTTGACCAGCTGGCCGCCGACCTTGTGGCCGTAGGACTCACCGAAGACGCTGCGGGCCAGCTCGGTGCGACCTGCGCCCATCAGACCCGCGAGGCCGACGATCTCGCCCCGGCGGATGCTGAGGTTGGCGTTCTTGACGACGAGCCGGGAGGCGTCGTGGGGGTGGCCGACGGTCCAGTCCCGGATCTCCAGGAGCACCTCACCGATTGTCGGCTCGTGCGGGGGGAACCGGTGGTCCAGGTCGCGGCCGACCATGCCGCGGATGATCCGGTCCTCGTTCACCTCACCCTTGGTGATGTCCAGCGTCTCGATGGTGCGGCCGTCCCGGATGATCGTGATCGAGTCGGACACCTCCTCGATCTCGCCCAGCTTGTGGCTGATCATGATCGAGGTGATGCCCTTGGCCTTGAGGCCCAGGAGGAGGTCCAGGAGGTGTCGGCTGTCGGTGTCGTTGAGGGCGGCCGTCGGCTCGTCGAGGATCAGCAGCTTGACGTCCTTGGCCAGCGCCTTGGCGATCTCGACGAGCTGCTGCTTGCCGATGCCGATGTTCTTGACCTGGCTGTTCGGGTCCTCGTCCAGGCCCACCCGGGCGAGCAGGTCGAGGGCGCGCTGTCGCGCGACCGGCCAGTTGATGACGCCTGCCTTGCCCTGCTCGTTGCCGAGGAAGAGGTTCTCCACGATCGACAGCTCCGGGATGAGCGCGAGCTCCTGGTGGATGATGACGATGCCCGCGGACTCGCTGTCGCGAATCCCCTTGAACTGCATCTCGCTGCCCTCGAAGACGATGTCGCCGAGGTAGGTGCCGTGCGGGTAGACACCGGAGAGGACCTTCATGAGGGTCGACTTCCCGGCACCGTTCTCACCACAGATGCTGTGGATCTCGCCGCGCTGCACCGACAGGTTCACGTCCGAGAGCGCCTTGACGCCCGGGAACTCCTTGGTGATGTCGCGCATCGTGAGGATCGGGGTGGACATCCGCTCAGCCTCCGTGGGTGTTCTGGGTCCCGTTGGGTTTCGGGTCTTCGTGAGGTTCGTGCAGGGTGCAGGACAACTGCCCCTGCTTGGTGTCCGTGGCGGCGGACGGTGGTCCGTCTGGGTCGGGACCTTCTTGACGCCGTTGTCGTAGGACTCCGTGTCGTTGACCGTCACGGTCTTCTTGCCGGCGATCTCGGTGATCATCGTGACGGTGGCCTGGGCCAGGTCACGCGTGTTCTTGAAGACCGTCGAGTACTGCTCGTCGGCGAGGATCGACTTGACCGACTCGAGCTCGGCGTCCTGGCCGGTGACGACCGGCAGCTTCTTGCCACCGGTGCCGTAACCGCTGCCCTTGAGGGCGGCGAGGATGCCACGGGACAGACCGTCGTAGGGCGACAGCACGCCGTTCACGTCAGCCTTGGAGTACGACTTCGTCAGCACGTTCTCCATGCGCTTCTTCGCCACGGCCGCGTCCCACCGCAGGGTCGCCACTGTCTTGAAGTTGGTCTCACCGGACGCGATCTTGATGTCGCCGGCGTCGATCTTCGGCTGCAGGACCTCCATGGCCCCGTTGAAGAAGAACGTGGCGTTGTTGTCGTCCGGGGACCCGGCGAAGAGCTCGACGTTCCACGGCTTGGGAGCGCCGCTGGCCGCAAGGCCGGCGAGCAGGGACTCGGCCTGCAGCTTGCCCACCTTCAGGTTGTCGAAGGTCGTGTAGTAGTCGACGGCATCGGTGTCACGAAGCAGGCGGTCGTAGGCGATCACGGGGATGCCCGCGTCCTTGGCCTCCTTGAGGGCACCCTTCAGGGCAGTGCCGTCGATGGAGGCGATCACCAGGACCTGGTTCTGCTTGGTCACCATGTCGTTGACCTGGGTGACCTGGGTCGGGATGTCGTCGTTGGCGTACTGGAGGTTCACCTTGTAGCCGGCGGCCTCGAGCTGCTGCTTGATGTAGTCACCGTCCTTGATCCACCGCTCGGACGTCTTGGTCGGCATGGCCACCCCGATGGTGCCCTTGACGTTGGAAGCGCTGCTGCCGGACGAGGCGTTGTCCGTCTGGCGACCGCAGGCGCTGAGGCCGACTGCGAGGAGGCCGACGGCAGCTGCCGCGATGATTCTGCGCACTGTGTGCTCCATTCCATGGATGTCAACCTGCGAAGGTGCCGGCTGAGGTACTGACGGGTGTTCGGGTATTCAGTTGTGCGCCAACGGCGCGGCGCCTCACAGGCCTTGGGCCAGCCGGTGGTAAGCGGTGTTCCACCGCAGCTCGCGAACGAAGCCGCGGGTGGTCGTGTGGGCGTCGATGAGGGCCAGCTCGAGGCCCGTCATCTCGGCGAAGTCGTGCAGGTGCTCGGCCGTCAGGGCGGTCGACAGCACCGTGTGGTGCGGACCCCCAGCGACCAGCCAGGACTCGGTGGATGTGCGCAGGTCGGGACGCGGGCTCCAGACCGCTCGCGCGACCGGGAGGTTGGGAAGCGCGGCCAGCGGTGGCACGACGTCGATCTCGTTGGCTGTCAGCCGGAACCGGTCGCCCAGGTCGGAGATGCCGACCACGATGCCTTCCCCTGCAGCGGCGGTGAACACCAGCCGCACCGGGTCCTCGCGACCTCCGATGCCGAGCGGGTGGATCTCGAGGCTTGGCCGTTCGGCCGCGATCGAGGGACAGACCTCGAGCATGTGCGCGCCGAGGATCAGCTCGCGACCGGGCTCAAGGTGGTACGTGTAGTCCTCCATGAACGAGGTGCCGCCGGGCAGTCCCCGCGCCATCACCTTGAGGGTGCGGAGCATGACCGCGGTCTTCCAGTCCCCTTCGCCACCGAAGCCGTAGCCGTCGGCCATGAGGCGCTGAACGGCCAGCCCGGGCAGCTGGCGCAGCCCGCCGAGGTCCTCGAAGTTGGTGGTGAAGGCGCCGTAGCCGCCCTCCTCCAGGAACGTCCGCAGCCCGAGCTCGATCCGCGCTCCGTAGCGCAGGGACTCGTGCCGCCCGCCGTCCGAGCGCAGGTCCGCTGCCACGGCATACAGGTCCTCGTACTCCTTCACGAGCGTGTCGATGTCGGCGTCGGCCACCTGGTCCACGACGGCCACCAGGTCGTTGACGCCGTACGTGTTGACCGAGACGCCGAGGCGCAGCTCGGCCTCGACCTTGTCGCCGTCCGTGACGGCGACGTCGCGCATGTTGTCGCCGAAGCGCACGACCCGGAGCGTGCGCAGGGAGGCCCGGGCGACCGCTGCACGGGCCCACGTCGCGATGCGTTCGACGGTGGTGGGATCGCTGACGTGTCCGGTCACCGTCTTGCGCGTGACCCCGACCCTGGTCTGGATGTAGCCGAACTCCCGGTCGCCGTGGGCGGCCTGGTTGAGGTTCATGAAGTCCATGTCGATCGTGGCCCACGGGAGGTCCCGCCCCGCTTGCGTGTGCAGGTGCAGCAGCGGTTTCGCGAGGGCATCGAGCCCGGAGATCCACATCTTCGCCGGGGAGAAGGTGTGCATCCACGCGATGACTCCGACCACGTCGTCGTCACCGTTGGCATCGAGCATCACGCGGCGGATGGACGCGGCATCGGTCAGGATCGGCTTGGCCACCACCTCGGCGGTGAGGGTCCCCGCGGACTGGAGGGCATCGGAGATCACCGCTGACTGTGCGGCGACCTGGCGCAGGACGTCCTCGCCATAGAGGCCCTGGCTGCCCGTGAGGAACCAGATCTTCGGCTGAGTGGTCATGAGGCGGGAGTTCCCTTCTGCCCGTATACGTTCTGGTAGCGGTCGTAGAGCCGGTCGATGTCTGCCTGGTCCAGCCGCCAGGGGTTCCCGAGCTGGCTGGCGACGTGCACGGTGCGGGCGACGTCCTCGAGCATCACGGCCGTCTTGACGGCCGCTCGGGCGTCGGGCCCCACCGTGAAGGGGCCGTGCCCGCCCATGAGAACCGCCTTCGACCTGCTGCTCGCCAAGGTCTGGACCAGGCCCCGGCCGATCGAGTCGTCCCCGATCAGGGCGAACGGGCCCACGGGGATGTCCCCGCCGAACTCGTCGGCGATCATCGTGAGCACGCAGGGGATCGACTCGCGCCGGGCGCACCAGGCCGTGGCGTAGGTGGAGTGCGTGTGCACCACTCCTCCGACCTCGGGGAGGTGGGCGTAGACGTAGGCGTGCGCGGCCGTGTCGGACGACGGAGCGTGCGACCCCTCGACCAGTCGACCCTCGAAGTCGGTCACCACCATCGCGTCCGCGCTGAGCTGGTCGTAGGCGACCCCGGACGGCTTGATGACGAGCAGCTCCTCGCCCGGCACCCGCGCGGAGACGTTGCCCGCGGTCCAGGCGACGAGGGCGTTGCGCGTGAGCTCGCTGTGCAGGTCGGCGACCGAGGCGCGCAGCTCGTCCACGGCTTCCCGGACTGCAGGGAGGGCGAGGGCGTTCATGACAGGGCCTTGCGGCGGATCGCCTTGAGCCGGCGCATGACGTCGTTGCCGCCCCGTCCGAAGTGGTCGTGGAGCGCGAGGTACTCGGCGTACAGCTCGTCGTAGGCGGCCACGTTCTGCGGGACCGGGACGAAGGCAGCGACCGTGCGGCCGCCCATCGCCTGCGCGGCCTTGCGGATGTCGGGGTAGGCCCCCGCCGCCACGGCCGCGTGGATGGCCGAGCCGAGCGCCGGGCCCTGCTCCGACCGGACCGCGGACAGGGGGAGGTTGAGGACGTCCGCATAGATCTGCATCAGCAGCGGGTTGCGCAGCAGGCCACCCGCGACGACGAACTCCGTGACCGGCACGCCGGACCCCTCGAAGGCCTCGACGATGACCCGGGCGCCGAACGCGGTGGACTCGAGCAGTGCGCGGTAGGTGTCCTCAGGGGCGGTCGCGAGCGTCTGTCCGACGACGAGACCGGACAGCTCGTGGTCCACCAGGGTCGACCGGTTGCCGCTGTGCCAGTCGAGCGCGACCAGGCCGTGCCCCCCGATCGGCTGGGCCGCAGCAAGCGCGGTGAGGTGCTCGTGAACCGAGACCCCTGCCTGGGCGGCCGCCTCGTGGTACTCCGGGGGAACGCACGAGCTCACGAACCAGCCGAAGATGTCGCCCACTCCCGACTGACCGGCTTCGTACCCCCAGAGCCCCGGGATGATGCCCCCGTCGACGACACCGCACATCCCGGGGACGTCGCGCAGGACGGTGCTGCTGAGAACGTGGCAGGTCGACGTGCCCATGATCGCGACGAGCTGCCCCGGCTCGACCGCCTGGGCAGCGGGTGCCGAGACGTGCGCATCGACGTTGCCGACCGCCACCACGATGCCCTCCGGCAGCCCGGTCCAGGCTGCCGCCTGCGCCGTCAGCCGCCCGGCAGGGTCACCCAGCTGTCCGATGCGGTGGGCGAGCTTGTCGTCGACGAAGCCGGCGAAGCCCGGGTTGAGAGCGGCGAGGAAGTCGCGGCTCGGGTACTCCCCGTCCTGGTAGATCCCCTTGTATCCGGCCGTGCAGGCGTTGCGCACGTACTCCCCGCACAGCTGCCACACGATCCAGTCCGCAAGCTCCACGAAGTGGGCCATGGCGGCATACACCTCGGGGGCCTCCTCGAGGATCTGCAGGCCCTTGGCGAACTCCCACTCCGAGGAGATGAGGCCGCCGTAGCGACCCAGCCACGGCTCGGCGCGCTTGGCGGCGAGGGCGTTGATGCGATCGGCCTGTCCCTGGGCCGCGTGGTGGCGCCACAGCTTGACGTAGGCGTGCGGCGAGGAGGCGAAGCCGGCGGTCTCGCTGAGCGGGGTGCCGTCCGCGAGCGTGGGCACCATCGTGCACGCCGTGAAGTCGGTCCCGATGCCGACGACCCGTTCGGGGGCGATCCCCGCGGCGCGGACGGCTTCGGGAACCGCGGTGCGCAGCACGTGGACGTAGTCCGTCGGGACCTGGAGCGCCCACTCAGGAGGGAGCCGCTCGCCCGTCCCCGGGAGTGCCTCGTCGATGACAGCGTGCGGGTAGACCGACACCGCGCTGCCCAGCTCGGCCCCGTCGCTGACGCGTACCACCACCGCACGGCCGGACAGGGTCCCGAAGTCGACGCCGACGACGTAGCTGTCGTCGCTGTCCTCGTTCGTCATCGAACGCTCCTCGTGCTGTTGGTTCGCCAGTGAGCCAATGCGCCCGCCACGGGGTTCGTGTTAGCGCTAACAGCAGATGTTAGCGCTAACACTTGCCTTGTCAAGACCTCGCCCCAAGAAACCTCCGACCGTGCTCGACTCAGCCGGGAGGACGACCGGTCGAGGCACGCACCACGAGCTTGGGCGGCACGGTGACGGTGCCCTCCTCCAGCTCGCCACGGATCGCCGAGGTGAGCAGGCCCATGGCCCCGCGACCCAGGGCCACGAAGTTCTGCCGGACCGTCGTGAGCGGCGGCGTGAAGTACTCGGACTCCGGAAGGTCGTCGAAACCGACGATGCTGACGTCGCCGGGCACCGTGCGACCGGCCTCGGCCAGGGCGCGCAGCACGCCGATGGACATCTGGTCGTTGGCGACGAAGATGCCCGTCACCTCCGACTGCGCGGCCAGCTGACGCCCGAGGCGGTACCCACTCGAGGCGGTCCAGTCCCCCACCAGGGGTTCGGGGGTCCCCAGCCCGGCATCCTCCAGCGCGCCGCGCCAGCCGAGCGTGCGGGCTTCGGCCTGGTACCAGTCCGACGGACCACTGAGGTGGGCGATGTGGCGGTGCCCGAGGTCGATCAGGTGCTGGGTGGCCAACCGTGCCCCGGCCTCGTGGTCCACTCCAACCGACAGGCGCGCGCGCACGGGGTTCGCGTCCAGGACCACGACGGGAACCGGCAGCCGCGACCGGACACCCAGGTCGAGGCCGGTGTCGACAGGAGCGATCAGCACGATGGCCTCGACCGACTCGCCGACCAGGTGGTCGAGGGCGTCCTGGGTTGCCTGCTGGGTCACCTCGCGCAGGGAGGCGAGCACCATGCCGTAGCCCTCGGCGCGAGCCGCCAGCTCCAGGCCCACCACGGTGCTGGACGGGCCGAAGAAGCCAAGCCCCGCCACGACGACCCCGACCACACCGCTCTTCTGGGTGGCGAGCGCCTTGGCCGCGCTGTTGCCGCGGTATCCGAGCTCGGCGACCGCCTCGAGCACCCGGGCGCGGGTGGCCGGCGCCACGCGCGCGGACCCGTTGACGACCCGCGAGACCGTCTGGTGCGACACCCCGGCAACGCGCGCGACGTCCTCCAGACGAGGGGCCGTCCGAGGTGCCGAACTCATGAGGACGCTCCCTCGACAGGGTCGGCCAGCACCATGACGGACGCAGGCGACGGGTTCACGTCTCGGATTGTGCCACCCGCCCTGTGGGCGACCGCGCCCCAGGCCGCACCAGCCGGTCCCGGACGTTTGAAAGGCGCTCGGTCCGGGCAGTATCTTGGCGGCACGGGACGAAGGAGGTACCCATGATCATCCTCGGCCTCATCCTGGTCGTCATCGGCTACTTGGCCGATATCCCCGTCCTCATCACCATCGGCGTCATCCTGGCGGTCATCGGGCTGGTGCTCCTGCTGCTCGGCTCGACCGGCCGCGCCATCGGCGGCCGCCGACACTGGTACTGACCGCCGTCGCGGCACACGCCACCTCGAGTCCGGCCATCGCCGGCGCCATTCTCCAACCGGGTGAACCCGGGCGCCGGTTGAGGGTGTACTTGTCCGTCGACTGGGTAAGCAGCAGGGGCACGCTCATCGCAAGCCGCCTCGACGGATGGAGTTTTCATGCCCGGTGTCATCACGCTCATCAAGGACGACCACAAGACGCTCGAGTCGGTGTTCAAGCAGCTCGAGAAGGCCGAACCCGCGGACATACCCGGCTTGCTCCAGCAGGTCGCCGAGCTGCTGATCCCCCACTCCAAGGCCGAGGAGCAGGTGGTGTACCCGGCCATCAAGGCGACCGTGCCGGACGAAGGCACGGACGTGGACGACGGTCTCGCCGAACACCACCACGTGGAGCAGACCCTGCAGCAGCTCCTGGAGGCGGACCCCGAGGCGCCGGGCGTGGACGGGCTGATCGCAGCCATGATCGGAGAGGTGCGCCACCACGTGGAGGAGGAGGAGCAGGAGATCCTGCCTGCCTTCGCCGCGAGCGCCTCCAACCAGGAGCTGTCAGACCTCGGCGACCGCTTCACCGCAGCCAAGGAGCAGGCCCTGGCGGCGCTGCAGTCCTGAACGGAGCGCAGCCGTTGACCCGAACCTGAACGCGGCGTCCACACACTGCTAGCCGCCTGGCTCCGCAGCGTGTAGATGTCGCCAGTTCTGGCCTGCCCGGAGCGTGACCCGTTGCTCGGCCCAGTCGATGTGGGCGACGTCATCCCAGGTGGCCTCGCGGTCGTCACGGTGCCACCAGCCGAAGGAGCGTGCGAGCAGCCATGGGCCCTGGTCGGTCAAGGTGGTGTAGCCCAGCTCGCCACCGAGAGCCCGCGGCCCGAACACGATACTGGTCACGCGCAGCCGGCCGACCTCGAGGCCGGTCTGCTCGAACGGCAGCCCGCGAAGCTCCAGGACCGCACCCAGGGACCCACCGGTGTCATCGACGACCTCTGCTCCGAGCAGGTCACTCACCAGGTGGGAGCCCTTGGGTGGCGTGAGCTCGTCGTGGTCGACTGGTTGGCCCACGGTCGTCCCGGCCAGCCGATCGTCGCCGGCTGTCGCCCCGGGGATGGCCGAGATGACGTGGCGACGTAGCCATTGCTCGAGCCCTGCGGCGCCCTGAAGGACGCCCTCTGCATAGTCACTCACGGTGATCGCCGATCCGATGCTGCGCAGGTGGGACATGGGCACCATGAGCGGGCTGGGGTCCTCGCCCGGGTTGAGGCGTTTCCACACGGCGACGATCCACCGCCCGAGCAGCCCCGGCTGGCGTGGCCCGAACCCACCCGGCCCACTGAGCACCCCCATGATGAACAGCTCGTCCTTCTCCTGACGCACGACGAGGTTGTCGACGTTTCCCAGGAGCGCACCGCTGGGGCCGACGAGCTGGTGGTCCATCACCCTGAGGGTCACGTCGATGCTGTCGGCCCGAGATGTCCTGGGCATCATTGCCCCGCCTTTGTCAGGACCATCAGGGGAATGGCGGCTACCGACGCCACGATGACCAGGACCAGATAGACCATGCCCAAGGAGTTCGCCAACCGCCCGTTGGCATGTCTACCCATGTACGTGCGGTCGTTGGCGACAACCAGGATGGGAAAGTACGTCAGGGGCAGGGCGATGGCACTGAAGACCACTGAGTACTCCGTGAGCATGATGGGGTCGACCGTGGTCAGGAGCAGGGCCACACCGCCGATGCACGACAGCAGCAGGACCGTGTGGAAGCGGGCAGCACGAAGGGGTGCCACGTACTTGCCCCACTGCCAACCCAGGTACTGGGCGACGCTGTAGCCGACGGACAGGCCGGTCTCGCACGCAGCGCCGAAGGTGGCGGCGAAGAATCCCAGCAGCAGGAACGCGAGTCCGAGCTTTCCGACGGCGAGGACCACTGGCAGTCCTGTCTGTCCGAGCGTGTCGACGCTGATGCCGTGCGGCAGGAACACCAGGGAGGTGCAGGCGGCGATCGCCACGGACAGGATGCCGCCCAGTGGGAACCCGATGAACACGTTGGCCCTCATGGTGCCCAGGTCCTTCGCCGTCCACTTCTCCTCGACCCCGCCGGAGCTGAAGAAGAACACTTCGTAGGGGGTCATGGCGGCGCCGAACAAGGCGATCGCGTAGTAGAAGTACACGGTGTGCGACTCGTTCGGCGGCACCGTCGGGTTGAACGCGTGCTGGGCCAGCGAGCTCCAGTCAGGGCTGAGCTTCCACACCGCGACAGCGAACACGACGAGGGACAAGCCTGCCAGCCCGAAGGCGTTCTCGAGGACGGCGAACTTCACCCGCCACAGCACCAACCACACCGCGGCGCCGGCCACGGGCATCCACAGGAACCGGTTCACGCTGGTTGCCAGCTCCATGGCCAGCGCGACACCGCCTATCTCGGCGGCGAGGGTCAGGAACGTGACCAGCATGGACGCGACCAGGTTGGTCAGCCCGACCCGCGGACCGAGTCGCTCGCGGATCAGGTCGAATGTCCCGCGTCCGCTGACGGCGGCGACCCGACCGCTCATCTCCGCGAAGACGCAGATGCCGACCACCCCGACGAGGACCACCCAGACCAGGGACAGCCCGAACCGGGACCCGACGAGGGCGTTGGTGATCAGGTCGCCGATGTCGACGAACCCGCCGATGGCGGTCAAGATGCCCAGCGCGACCGCGAAGACCTTCTTCACGAAGACTCGTCCCCGTTCACTTGAGGTCTGCCCTGGCTGACTCCAGGTGGGAGCTGACGTCGTCAAGCTCCTTGCGGGCGTCCGTCAGCGAGGACACGTCGCCGCGACGGATCGCAATCCGGGCATGGGCCAAGGCGTCGTCGGCGTCTCCGAGCAGGGTGAGTACCTGGTCGCGCAGCTCGTCCTGGGTCGGGGTGGGCGGGTCGACGACACCGAAGCTCGTCTCGATGCCCCCCATGGCGTTCTCGCTGTCGGTGACCACGGTGTCGGCGTAGGCGTTCGTGGCCTTGCCGGACAGCAGGACGTCCACTGCGATCTGCGCCGTCGAGGTCTCACTGGCCGCCGACTCCAGGGCGCTCTTGGCGTTCTGCTCGAAGGCGCCCCGGTCCAGGGCGGGAGCGATGCAACCGCCCACGATGAGTGCCGAGCCGAGGACCAGCAGGATCCGTGCCGCCCGCATCACGGGCGTTTGCGCAGGATCGTGAACACCAGCACGGCCAGCATCGCCAGGAAGAGCCACCAGGCGATGCCCAGTGCCCAGCCGTCACTCATGTCTGCATCACTCCTCCTCTTGCCCACACCGACTCAACCCGTCACGACAGCTGGGGGAGCACCTCCTCGCCGTAGAACGCGATCATCTCCCTCCACCGGGGGCCCATGTTCGCGACGTACACCTCGTCGAAACCCGCCTTCTCGAACGGGTCGAACGCTGCGCGGTGCTCCCCCGCGTCACTGCCGCACACGACCGACTCCCCTGTCGACTCCTTCGTCACCAGGGTCGCCGCCTGTTCGAAGTGCTGCGGGGAAGGAAGCACCTGAGCGAGCTCGCCCGGTAGCCCGGAGTTGGCCCACAACCGATGAGCATGGTCGCGCCCCTCCTCGGCCGTCGCGGCATACGCCACCTTGAAGCCGGCCATGGCCGGCGCCTGGTCGTCGCCCTTGAGCCGTCGGAACTGAGCCACCGCATCACCGTCCGGCTTGGTGGTGATGAACCCGTCACCGATGCGCGCCGCCACTTCCAACGCCTTGGGCCCGAAGGCGGAGACGTAGACCGGCGGGGGTTGCTCAGGGAGGGTGTAGATCCGTGCGGTGTCGACCGTGTAGTGCCGTCCCTCGTGCGAGACCACCTCACCGGTCCACAGGGCACGCATCACCTCGACGGCCTCCTCCAACATCTCCAGCCGCCGTTCGGCGTGCGGCCACGGTTGCCCGAGCACGTGCTCGTTGAGCGCCTCGCCCGAGCCGACCCCGAGGACGAAACGCCCACCGAGCATCACGGCCGAGGTCGCCGCAGCCTGCGCAACCACGGCCGGGTGCACCCGAACGGTGGGGCACGTGACAGCTGTGGTGACCGGCAGGGAGCAGGCCTGCGAGATCGCACCGATCACCGACCAGACGAAGGGGCTCTGTCCCTGCTCGTCGTTCCAGGGGTGGTAGTGGTCGCTGATCCAGAGCCGCGTGAACCCCGACTTCTCCGCGAGCACAGCCTGCTCGACGAGCTCGTGGGGACCGTACTCCTCACACGACAGGAAGTAGCCGATCTTCATGCCTGTCCTCCTCCACGCTTGTCCCGGCGGCAGCCGCCCACCGGGTTGGGTTCATGCAGCAGGTGCCAGCAGGTCGCTGCGAAGCTTTCCGAGGATGACGGCAAGGAGCCGGGAGACCTGCATCTGGCTGACACCGAGCACGACCCCGATTTGCGACTGGGTCTGTTCCTCGACGAACCGCAGCCTCAGGATGAGCCGCTCGCGGTCACTCAGGCCCTCGAGCGCCCGCGCGAGCAGGTCCCGGTCGGCGATGAGGTCATCGACGCCGGGCTCGTCGTCGACCACGTCCGGCACCCCAGCCCCCGGCGGTAGGTCGAGGGACACGGCCCGATAGGCCCGTGAACACGCGTGGGCATCACGCACGTCGGAGCTGGGCAGCCCGAGGCTCTGGGCGAGCTCTGCCTCGGTCGGCTCGCGGAGCAGCAGGTGCCGCAGGTGATCCTCTTCGCGGACGAGCTCGGCGCGCAGCTCTTGCAGCCGCCGTGGCGGCCGGACCGCCCAGGCGTTGTCGCGGAAGTGTCGTTTGATCTCGCCGGCGATCGTGGGGACGGCGTATGCCGCGAAGCTGCTCCCGTAGCCGCACCGGTAGGCGTGGGCAGCCTTCAGCAGGGCCACCCGACCCACCTGGACGAGGTCCTCGACGTCCATCCCCCGGCCCCTGAAGCGGCGAGCGACCCCGTCGGCCAGGTCCAGGGTGAGGACGACGGCTTGGCGTCGCAGCTCGTCCCGCCGGTCGGGGTCCGAACAGTCCTGGACCTCGGCGAGGAGCGCTTCGGCGCGCTCGTGGTCCTGAACGGTCGATGCCGGCTCGGCGAACGAAGCGGTATGGGAAGTAAGGACAAGCGGTGCTGACACGGTGCATCCCCTCGAGTTCGAGTTGGGGACAAGGCACCACTGCTGGACCGGTTGTCTTTCCCCCAGACAACCACCGCACCCGAGCAAGCGCAACAGCAGGCCTCGCCTCGCGCCGTGGGAGCTCAGCCGGCGGGAGTGCCGTCCTCGCTCTCGGCATCCTCGGGGATGCCACCGCTCGCGGGGTCGTTGGCGGCGCCACCCGTCTGGTCCTCGGTGTGGGACCCGGGGCCTCCGTCCTGAGCGTCGGTGGATGCCGGGGCACCCGAGCCCTGATCGCCTTGGGGACTCGTAGCGGTGCCGGCGCTGTCGGGCTTGCCCATGGACTGCCTCCTCGGTGACGCGGCACAACTCGGTGTTGCGCTCGCGACGTGCCGTACCCACTTGCCGGCCGCGGCAAACCGCCCGACCCATTCGAGTCACCGCCGCGCGTTTGTCCGCCGTCCGTCCTGGGTACCCAGTCCTTGGGTACCCAGTCGTTGACGGAGGACAATTGGTCCGCGAAGCGTTGGGACAGTAGGTCCGCGAAAGGGTTGGAGACTGTATGTCCGCGAAAGGTGACACGGTGAGAGTCGGGGTGCTCGTACGGCATACCTGCACGGCGGGCGGCCGGTAGATGGGCACGCACGTGTGCCCGCAGTGCGGAAGCGACAGGGCGACGACCGTGATGCTGCCAGGGCCGGCTGGTTCCAAGGACTCGCGCCTGCACCCCGCGTTCCGGTGCATGGTCTGTGACACGCAGTGGACTGTCGACCAGGCGCGCAGCCGGGCCGCCGACCCGACGAGTGCGAGCGACAGCCAGGCGCCGCCGTCTCGGTCAGGTGGTTAGGGGCAGGGCTTGCCTGCATCTCGCGAGTGCGCCCGAGAACCACATGCATCCAGCGGTATGACGCCACGCGTCACCTCTTCCCACCAGGGCGAGCCAGGTCCTCGACCGGGCGAGATCCGCGTGGGCACCTCCGGCTGGCGTTACCCGTCATGGCGCGGGGACTTCTACCCGGCCGGCCTGCGCCAGCGTGACGAGCTCAGCCACCTCTCCAGGGAGCTGACGGCGGTCGAGGTCAACGGCTCCTTCTACTCGCTGCAGCGACCCAGCAGCTATGCCGCCTGGGCAGCGCAGGCGCCGGAGGGCTTCGTGTTCGCCGTCAAGGGCGGTCGCTTCATCACCCACATGCGCCGCCTGGTGGACGTGGAGACCCCGCTCGCGAACTTCTTCGCCTCCGGGGTGCTCGCCCTGGGCGACAAGCTCGGCCCCGTGCTGTGGCAGCTGCCTGCCCGCCTGGCGTTCGACGAGGAGCGGCTGGAAGCCTTCTTCGACCTGTTGCCACGCACGACCGAGGCTGCGGCCGACCTGGCATCGAGACACGACGAGAAGGTGGGGGCGGACCGCGCCCTCACGACACCCCTCGTCAGCGCACCGCTTCGGCACGCCCTCGAGCCGCGCCACGAGAGCTTTCACTCATCACGTGCTCGAGAAGTGCTGCAGCGCAACGACATCGCCATGGTGATCTCGGACAGTGCCGGCACATGGCCTCAGTTCGAGGTCGTCACCTCCGACCTCGTCTACGTCCGGCTGCACGGGGACACCGCGCTCTACCGAAGCGGGTACTCACGCGACGCGCTGGAGTCGTGGGGCCGTCGCATCCGGCGGTGGGCGCACGCCGGGCTGAATGTGCACGTGTACTTCGACAACGACGCCCGCGGACACGCACCCCACGACGCCCGCGCTCTGCTCGGGCTCCTCCAGAGCGGCCCGGCACCCCGTCGGAAATAGCCACATTGCGACGTTTGGGCAGGTCAGACGCGGGTAAGCCCCCCGTAGCGGCGGTGGACACACCGCCGGTCCAGCACTCGTTGACAGGACAGGAATGGACATGAGCGAGACCTACGGAAGCGCCCGCACGCAGGACGACGACGCCACCCGCGAGCTCGGCACGGTCGAGACCTCCCCCGCCGCCGGCACCGACACCTACGGCACCGACAGCCACGGCACCGACAGCCCCATCAGCACGAGTTCCACGACCCCGAGCGGTGGTGCTGGCAGGGATGGCGGCACGGGCGGCGGCACGGGCGGCCCGGGGGCGACCCCGGGCGGCGGCACGGGTGGCCCGGGGGCGACCCCGGGCTCCACCGACACGAAAGAGGTCGCCAAGGACGAGGCACGAGCCACGGGCGAGCAGGCCAAGGAAGGCGCCCGCCACGTGGCCGAGGTCGGCAAGGAGGAAGCCAAGAACGTGGCGCAGGAGACCAGCCAGCAGGCCAAGGAGCTGTGGCAGCAGACCCGCAACCAGCTGATCGACCAGAGCGCCCAGCAGCAGACCAAGGTCGCCGAAGGCCTGCGGTCGCTCAGCCAGGAGCTGTCCAGCATGGCTCACGGCTCGGACCAGCAGGGCGTCGCCAGCGACCTGGCCCATCAGGCCTCGCAGCGCATCGGCGATGTCGCCGGCTGGCTCGACCAGCGGGACCCGGGCTCGCTGGTCTCGGAGGTGAAGCAGTTCGCCCGGCAGCGTCCCGGCACATTCCTCGCCACGGCCGCCCTCGTCGGGTTGGTCGGAGGCCGTCTGAGCCGCGGCCTGGTCGCGGACCACCAGGACCGATCCGACACGGCTGGCCCCACGGGTGGTGCGGGCGCCGCCCCTTCGCCGGTGGATCACAGCACTGCCGGCTACTCCGCGTACGGCTCTGCCAGCGGGACCAGCACCGCCACCGGCAGCCATCCCGTCAGCGACACGCCCAGCGACGCAGGAGGCGTTCACGGCGGGACCGCGCCGATCAGTGGGAGCGGGGCCGACGCGAGCGGGCTCCCCCGATGAGCCAGGACCCCCGGCTCGACGAGACGCCGACACGGTCGCTCAGCAATGTCGGCGAGCTGTTCGCCGACATCAGCCGCGACCTGTCGACGCTCATCCGCCAGGAGACGGAGCTCGCCAAGGCCGAGCTGCGCCAGTCGGCCACTCAGGCCGGCAAGGGCGCCGGGATGCTCGGCGGTGCCGGTGTCGCCGGCCACTTCGTGCTGATCTTCCTGTCGGTCGCCCTGTGGTGGGGGCTAGGCAACGCGACCGGCCGGGCCTGGTCGGCCCTGGTCGTGGCGGCCATCTGGGCACTCGTGGCCGCGGTACTGGCCGCCACCGGACGCCGGGAGCTCAAGCAGGTCAAGGGAATTCCGCAGACGACAGAGACGGCGCGGGAGATCCCCGACGCGCTCAAAGGGAACGAGGACAAGCGATGACGAACACCCCAGATGAGATCCGCCGGGACATCGAGGACACCCGGGGCCGGTTGAGCAACGATGTCAACGCGCTCACAGAGACGGTCAGCCCCTCCAACGTCGCACGCCGTCAGGCCGACAAGGTGGCTGGTGTCGCGACCTCGGTCAAGGACCGGGTGATGGGCACGGCCGACGACCTGCGCGCCACAGGTTCCGACGCCGCGTCCACGGTCGCCGACGCGCCGGGGGCCGCTGCCGACAAGGCTCGCAGCAAGACGCAGGGCAACCCCCTCGCGGCAGGGCTGATCGCCCTCGGTGCCGGGTGGCTGGTCGGCTCGATGCTGCCGGCCTCCGAGAAGGAGAAGCAGGCCGCCAGCGCGCTCAAGGACAAGGCGCAGCCCGTCGTCGAAGAGGCCAAGAGCGTGGCGCAGGACACCGCGCAGGAGCTCAAGGAGCCCGCGAAGCAAGCGGCTCAGAGCGTGAAGGACACCGCGATGGAGGCCAAGGACAACGTCGCCCAGGAGGGAAGGTCCACCGCCGAGGACGTCAGGACCCAGGCCCAGTCCTCAGTGGAGAACGTGCGCGCCACCCAGTAGCTCGGCGGGGGCAACTGGGTCGAGGGGCGGGAGGCCTGCTTCCGCCCCTCGTCAGCGCCCGCAGGTCGACGCGTGGGCGTGCCAAGGACGAATGAAATCGGCGGGCGTGGGTACGGGGCGGCCATGAGCGATGCACAGCCGCCAGTCACCGTCACCGAGGTCGAGCGCGTCACCAACCAACGTCGCACGACCGCCGGAGTGGCGCACGACGTCCACGTCACCCTCACGGGCCCGCTCACGGTGGACCAGGCGGAGGAACGACTGCGTGCGGACTGGCCGCACCAGTCCAGCTGGCCGCTGACCTTCGAGTCGGCCGGGGCCGACGCGGCTCCGAAGGTGGTCCTGCGTTGGGTGCCTGACGACCGGCAGGACGAGGCCGTGGAGGCCCTCCGCGACGCTCTGGACCGGCTGCAGCGGTCCTGAGATCGACCCACTGCAAGACCGGACCACCTGGTCGCACCCTGGGCGCGTCGCGGTCCGGGTCCGTGCCGAGTCCGCGTCGGGTCCCGGATCGCCGGGTCCTCGGAGCCCTGAACGTCCACTCAGCTGAGGCGGCCATGGCTTGCATTGGCTCCCGCCGCCCCTACCATTGAATGTCGCCTGCCCGGACCCGCAGGTCACGGTCGATGGCCACCGTCCGGGTCCAACAGCGTGGCTCAGGTCCTAGGCCATCCGGGCGACGTCCCGCTTTCAAGGGGAAGTCCGACGACGTCGACCGAAGCGGTGCCCCCCCCCCCCCGGGGGGGGGCGCCCCAGCGCCTTGCGCCAGGTACCAGCCCGCCCTCCGCCAGGGTGCCGAGCCGGGACGCGCAGGGCCCGAGCCAGCAGCCGCCGTCGAGCGGATCGCCCTCCCGCGCTGCGGGACACACCTCCCCGACCGCCGGTTCGGCTACTCACCCCGATGGACCGCCGCGCCTGGCCATGACATCCGGGCCTGACATCACCCACGGACCCACCACCGCCCGCCAGGTGGCCCTCACCTTCCACGGCCAGGGTCCCGTCGGGATGGCCCGCGAGATCCTCAGCGCATGCGCCCGTGCCGATGCCGCCGTGACGGTGTTCGCCGTTGGCACCTGGCTGGACCAGAACCCGCACCTCGGCGCCGAGATCGTGGCGGCCGGGCACGAGCTCGGCAACCACACCTGGAGCCACCAGCAGATGAAGCAGCTGACCCGGGCGCAGGCTGTGGCTGAGGCCGTGCGCGGAGCCCAGGCCTTGGAGGCAGCCGTGGGCACCGCCGGCTGGTGGTTCCGCCCGTCCGGAACCCAGCACAGCACCGCCACCATCCGCGCTGCCGCAGCCGCAGCCGGCTACCACCGCTGCGTCTCCTACGACGTGGACCCCGAGGACTTTCGAGACCCCGGCGCCACAGCCGTTCGGGACCGCACGCTCAGGTCCGTGCGCCCGGGCTCGATCGTGAGCCTGCACTTCGGCCACCGCGGCACGGTGGACGCGCTTCCCGCCATCCTGACCGGCTTGCGCACCAAGGGCCTTCACGCCGTCACCCTGTCGACCCTGCTGCGGGACGCATGATGCGAGCCGAGCCTGCGGTGGGACCCCGACCTCGGGCCCTCCGATCCATGGCCCACCGAATCACCCTGATCAGCAGCGCCCTGACCCTGGCGCTGGTCATCGTCACAGGGGTGGCGGCCTGCGCCTCCCGCCCAGCCACGCGGCATACCTCGTCGTCCCTCGTGGGGGCCACCGTCTCGTCGTCTCGCGCCACAGGCGCGGCCCCCAGGGCAACCGCCCCGGTCGATGCCAACGGCGGGACGCCCCCTGCCGCAGCTCTACCCAATGTGTATGCCGCGGCCGGCGCCGGGGCGCTCGGTCCAGCGGCCCTCGCTGCGCGGCCGATGGTCTACGTTCCGAACACGTTGAGCAACACCGTGCAGCTGATCGACCCCCGCACGTACCGGGTCGTCGGACGGTTCCGCACGCCGCGGGAGCCGCAACACGTGGTGCCGTCGTGGGACCTGAAGACGTTGTGGGTCAACGCGGACCAGGGCAACAGCCTGACCCCGGTCAGTCCGGTGACGGGGACGGCGGGCCGACCGGTGCACGTCGCGGACCCCTACAACCTGTACTTCACCCCGGACGGGAAGCACGCGCTCGTCATGGCAGAACGGCTGCACCGCATCGACGTCCGCGACGCCCACACCATGAGGCTCCAACGCTCGCTCGCGGTGCCGTGCGCCGGCATCAATCACGCCGACTACTCGGCCGACTTGTCGTTCCTCGTGGCGAGCTGCGAGTTCAGCGGCAAGCTCGTCGTCATCGACAAGGCGGCGACCAGGGTCCGGCAGGTCATCGACCTCAACACCGTGAAGACGCCCGGAGCCACGTCACCTGGCGAGGCGATGGCGATGCCGGGCAGCCCCAAGAACGGGTTGCGCCCCGGTGCCAGCTCAATGCCCCAGGACGTCCGGCTCGCCCCTGACGGCCAGCACTTCCTCGTTGCTGACATGCTGCGCAACGGCGTGTGGGTGGTCGATGCCCGCACCCTCAAGGTCGCGCGGTTCATCCACACCGGGCTGGGCGCGCACGGCTTGTACCCTTCGCGCGACGGCAAGCAGGTCTACGTCTCCAACCGCGACGCGGGCACGATCACGGTCCTCGACGCCGTCACGCTCGCGACCGCGGCCGTGTGGAGGATTCCCGGGGGCGGGTCGCCGGACATGGGCGGGGTGACGGCCGACGGGTCGCAGCTGTGGCTCGCAGGGCGCTACGACGCCGTGGTCTACGTATTCGACACCAGCACGGGCAGGCTCCTGCACACGATCGCCGTCGACTCAGGACCACACGGCCTGTGCGTCTGGCCGCAGCCCGGCTTGTTCAGCCTGGGCCACACCGGCAACATGCGTTGACCGTTGACCCGGCTTTTCGCGATGGATCTACAGTCCTGCGTATGCCGCCCCCGCCCGCGAAGTCGCGGGAAGGCGGCGGACTTCGCCGCAATTTCCCCGCGGATAGTAGACGCCGGTCGGGGCCTTTCGGGCACACCCAGGCGATCCGACGTGTTGATCAGCGCACGCGGCACTCCTCCGCGTCAGTGCGCCCAGAAGGAAGCGGCATCAGCCTGGGGCGCTTCAGAAGTGCTTCGCGGGGTCGGGCTTGACAGGGATGGGGTGCCGAGCCTTGGTCGGGGAGTGACATGTCGGCGCCCGAGAAGGCGTTGCAGGGCCAGACCCGTGACGAGTGCGACAGCGGTCGCCATCGCTCCCGCCGCGACTAATCCGACGAGGACCACCACAGCAGGTCGCTGGCCTGGGTGCCACAAGGGCGTGGCGATGAGTAGGAAGGCAACGAGACCCGCGAGCCAAGCAACCGCCGTGGTCGCGATCCACGTCCAAGCTCTGCCGACGTGTCGCCGCAGCTCCAGCCATTGGGCGGTGCCGATGGAGGCAAGCAGGACGAGCGCGGCGACCGTGCCGACCAGCACGACCGGCACGCGTGGCGCCTCCGTCAGCCGAGCCCCCATTGCGGACGGCAACATGCCGAGCATGTAGGCGAGTGCAGCCGCGGCGGCGGTCAGGAGGGCGAACCGCACTGTGCGCAACCTCGGAACGCAGGGGGCCAACGCGTGCGCTTGGGCAGCGCCGAGCAGCAGACCTTCCACAGCTCCAGCCGCCACCATCGTCGGGAGGGCCGCTCGGGGCGCCCATTCGGCGCTGACCACGCCGAGTACGGCGGGCGCGACGAAGCCGGCCATCTCCCCTGTGACAGTCCACCGAACCCACCGCCCGAGCAGCCGATGCGCGGAGCCTGGTGGGTGTGCTGCGACTGTCGGAAACGGGATCCCGCGCCCGCCCGCAAGCCTTCGGCGAGGGGGCGCCTCACTGGAATACCCAGAAGACACGCCGGGTATGACGCTGCTGCTGTTTCGGCCCCCTCGACTGCTGGTCACGTCGAGCACTGTGGGACGACCACGACCGGACATCCGGCCTCACGGAGCACCTTGCGGATGGTCGGTGAGCCGGCGAGATCCGGGCGCGGCCTGGGATGGCGAGAGCCGAGCACGATGAGCGCGGCGTCACGGGCCACCGCAAGAATGGCTGTGGCGGAAGGCTTGCGGATTGACACCCGGTTGACTTCGACGTCGGGGTACTTCTCCGTCCAGCCGGCCAGGGACTCAGCCGTGGCCGCCTCTTCGTTGCCGATCAGGGTGCGCCACTTGTCAGCGGGCGCGATGTTGCCAGCGAGTCCGATTCGGTCCGAGGGGTGCCATGCGTGCACAGCTGTCAGTCGCACGCGACGAAGGTCTGCTTGCTCGAACGCGAACCCGATTGCGTCATGGCAACCCCAGGACTCGTCGACCCCGACCACGATGCGCCGGGGGTATTCGCCTCCCGGGTCCGAGCGAGGGACGACGACAACCGGGCAGCGGGCCGACGCGGCCACGGCGCGTGCGGTGGATCCGAGCAGGGCGGCGGGCACCAGCCCTCCTGTCCCGTGGGCTCCGACGCACACCAATGCAGCCAGCCTGGAGGCGGAAATCAGCGCGGACGCGCCAGTCCCGGCGATGTCCGCCACGCGCACCCGCAGGCCTGGGGCCGTGACAGCGGCTCTCTGCGTGGCCCCCTCGATGATGGCCGCCCCGGCCTCATGCGAGCCCCGACGGCGCCCATGCGCGTGAACCAGGTGCAGGCCACGCCTTTCGAGCTGAGCGGTTTCGATCGCCCAGTCGAGGGCACTCAGCGACTGCTCGGAGCCGTCGAGCCCCACAACGACTGCTCTCTGTGCCACGGGCATGTTCATGTTTGTGTCCTGACCTGTCTGGTCGCGCGCCTTGTGGTGCGTTCAAGCCACCCTTCTGCTTCCGCTCTCAATGGCACAGGGCTTTTGGTCCCGGAGCTGTCCGTGCTCGCCGGAGCCGGGCTGATCCTCTTCGAAGCAGCTCGACGGCGGGATCCGCTCGGCTTGAAGGACGTTCGCCTCTGCCGATGCCGCCGAGCACGCCGGACCCTTGACCCATGACACCGGTCCGAACACGAACGTTGACCGCAGCCAACGCCGCGGCCCTGACGAACGGTCTCGCCAACCGGTTCCTGATCCCGCTGCTCAACAGCAGAGCAGGGGCACGCATTGGGCGTCGGCTGGCCGTCCTTGAGTACAGGGGGCGCCGCACTGGTCGGCACCACCGGCTCGTCGCGATCTACGGCACCGAGGGGCAGACCGTCCGCATCACCGTGGGCATGGCCGAGCACAAGACCTGGTGGCGCAACTTCGAGACCCCCCATCCTCTACGGCTGCGGCTGGCGGGCGTCGACCACGCCGCGTTCGCGCACGTGGTGCGCTACCGGGACCAGGTGACGGTCGTTGCCGAGCTGATGGAGCCCAACGATTCAAGGGGAGCCACTGGGCCTGGGGAAGGCGTCGGGGCGGACGGTCACGATCGTCGCTGACGAGCATCGGCAGGCCCGTGGGGTGCCGAACGTGTGCAGTATCCACACAGCATCACCTGCGAACAGGCCGCGGCACGGGGACGTATGGCCCTGTGCCCGCATCGGCCGTCAGGGCAGGTTGAAGGTCAACGCCCCCAGAATCAGGAGTGCACCATGAATCCCATCTCCCGCCCCATCATCGTCGGAGTCGACCTGTCCGGCACGAGTGACCTTGCCCTGGATTGGGCCGCCGCTGAAGCCGCACGACGCGCAGCTCCCCTCGTGGTCGTGCACGCCTACTCACCGCCGCCCTACCCCGCTATGCGCGCCGGAGCACCGGGCGGTACGGCGATCACCGGCCTGGACGAGACCTTCAAGAACGTCGCCGAGCGGGCGGTAGCCGCGGGCGCCGACCGAGCCCGGACTGCTCATCCGGGTCTGGCAGTCCAAACGATCATCCGCCTCGGACTTCCCGGCATGATCCTGGTCGAGGCCTCCAGCGACGCCGAGATGGTCGTCGTAGGGGCCCGCGGACTTGGTGCAGTCAAAGGCATCCTGTTCGGCTCGGTCTCAACTCATGTCTGCGCCCATGCCCACGCTCCTGTCATCGTCGTGCAGGAAGCCGCCTCCCACACCATCACCGACGCGCGGGTGGTGGTTGGCGTGGACGGGTCCGAGACGTCACAGGCGGCCTTGGCCTTTGCCTTCGCTCAGGCCTCCTCTCGCGGTGTCGGGCTCACCGCCGTGCACACCTGGCTGGTCGACGGGGTTGAGGGAGCTTCGGCCTCCTTGACGTGGTCGGTCGACGGGGCACAGCTCGAGGAGCAGGAGCGTTCCGTTGCCGCCGAAGCCCTGGCCGGGTTTGGCGAGCAGTACCCCGACGTCGATGTGAGACGCCACGTCGCCCAGGGTCACCCCGCCGCCGAACTCGGACGGCTGAGCGAGAACGCCGCACTGCTCGTGGTCGGCACCCGCGGACGCGGCACGGTGTCGGGGTGGCTCAAGGGGTCCGTGTCGCAGGCGGCCCTGCGCGCAGCGCGCTGCCCGGTCGCGGTGGTCCACGCGGAGACCCCTGAGGACAGCCACACCAACGAGCGCCAAGGCGGGGGCCGCGAACGCCACGGCCTGCACCTGCCTGTGCCTCCCGTGCGAGAACGCGTCTGAGCCGGCCCTGATCAAACCAACAGCTCCCGCCGGAGAAGCCCACCGGCAGCTGCGGCTTTGGTCTTCCACGCCCAAGGCGATCACCCGACGAAGGACCCGTGGCACCCGGATGTCGGGACCTACGACCCTGCTGCGCGGCTTCCGATGGTCGCAGAGTGGAGCTGTCAGCACACCGCAGTCAGCGGCGAGCGGCCCCAGTTGGGAGAGCCACCATGAGCACCATCAGCCGATCGCAGACCGATCAGGAGCGCGGCACCACGAGCCAACCGCTGGTGGCCAACGCCGACACGACGGTCAGCTCGCAAGTCCTGCCCTACGTCCTGGGCGCCATCCGCCTCAGCCTCGGCTGGGTCTTCCTCTGGGCCTTCCTGGACAAGGTCTTCGGACTCGGCCACGGGACGCCCACCAAGGGTGCTTGGATCAACGGCGGACACCCGACCATGGGCTTCCTGAAGAATGCGGCGACCGGACCGTTCGCCGACTTCTACCACGGCATCGCCGGCGCAGCGTGGGCAGACTGGCTGTTCATGCTCGGCCTGCTCGGCATCGGTGTGGCCCTCATGGCTGGCGTGGCCATGCGGTTCGCCGCCTTCGCCGGAGCCCTGCTCCTGGTCCTGATGTGGACCGCGGTCCTGCCCCCCGAGAACAACCTCTTCATGGATGACCACCTCATCTACGCCATGACCCTCGTGGCGCTCATGTTGCTCGGCGCCGGCAAGGCGCTCGGGTTCGGCCAGCAGTGGGAGCAGCTGCCGATCGTGCGCCGCTACGCCTTCCTGCGCTGAACGCACCCCTCCCCGCGCACCTCCTGAGCCCGCAGCTCCGGAGGTGCGCGGTCGTTCCTCGTACAGCTCGGAAGTACAGCAGCGATGCGGGCCCTGCTGATGCGGTCGGACACCCGTCTCCGCGCAGGTCATCGGCGTGGGGGTCCGACCGTCACGGCCTTCGGCACCTGCATTTGCCCACTGATCATCGACGCCGGCCGGCGTGAGTCATGGCGGGTCCGCGTCTCCTGGGCCGGACTCGCGCGCACCGGATCGCGCGCGTCTGTAAGTTCCAGAGATGTCATGTCGCCACCCTGTCCCGGCGCACCTCGGGGCGTCGCCGGAGGGGCAGCGCCGCACGCGTCGAAATCGACTCTGCGGGAGTGAGCGGTGGCATTGAGCTGGACGCTCATGGTCGTGGCAGCCCTGTTGGTCGGGTTCGCCAAGACGTCCATCGGTGGCGTGGCCACGATCGCCGTCGCGTTGTTCGCCTTCTCGCTCCCGACGCGGGAGTCGACTGCAGCCCTGCTCCTGCTGCTGCTCGTCGGTGACTGCGTGGCCGTGTGGCACTACCGCCATGCTGCCGACCTGCGGCTCCTGCGGACACTGATCCCCGCCGTCTTGCCGGGACTGGTGCTCGGGTCCCTGTTCCTCAGCGCTGTGGACGACGCCGTCCTTCGTCACGGCATCGGAGTGATGCTCTTTGTCCTCGGCTTGCTGCAGCTGGTGATCCATCGCGCGGAACGAGAGTTCGCGACACACGCGTCGTCCAGGTGGGCCAGCCTGTCGACCGGCCTGGCTGCGGGCTTCACCACCATGACGGCGAATGCGGCAGGGGCGGTCATGACCCTCTACCTGGTGGCGAGAGGAGTCGACAAGCGACGCTTCCTGGGGACCAACGCGGTGTTCTTCCTCGTGATCAACGTGTGCAAGGTGCCGTTCAGCGCCGGTCTTGGCCTGTTTTCGGGGGCAACCCTGGTGCGATCCCTCGTCCTTGCTCCGGCGGTGTTGCTGGGCACCTGGGTTGGACTTCGGACTGCCCGGCGCCTGAGCCAAGCCCACTTCGACAGGGCGGTCCTGGTGGCAACCCTGGTCTCGGCGACTGTCTTGATCGTTGCCTAGGCCGAGACGAGAGTCCGGTCGCTCACCCGTCAGGTGGATGGTGCGGAGTCGAGCCTGGTGAGGACATCCTCGATCCAGTCGGCGGTGTAGGCGCCGACGTGCGGGAGGTGGTCCAGCCCGATGTGCTCGGTCGCACCCTCGTCCGGTGTGAAGACGCGCAGCGTGCGCGACGAAGCATTGGTGGCCTGCTCGTAGGAGCGGTAGGCGAGCTCAGCAGGGATCTGTCGGTCGTTCTCCCCGTGGGTGATCAACAGGTGGCAGCGAATCTGTTCGACCACACCCTCGAGGGTGACTCCTTCTGCGTAGTCGATGAACGTGGGGATGTCCGAGTGTCCCCAAACCCACAGCACGTGCTCCCAGTAGTGGGGCACGGGGTTCTCGCCCTCTCGCTCCAGTCGACGCTTCTGCACGCCACCCCAGTTGTGGTTCGCCCCCCAGGCCACGGCGAAGGCCAGACGGTGCTCGAACGCTGCCGCCCGCGGGACGTAGTAGCCCCCCAAGGACCAGCCGACGAGTCCGATGCGGTCAGAGCGTACGTCGGCGCGGGTCTCCAGGTAGTCGACGCACGCCGACGCCCAACCCTCGGTCTCGATGCGGGCCGTGAGGCCTTGGAGGCGCAGCGCCTCCCCAGATCCCGGGCAGTCGACCTGGAGTACCGAGATACCTCGTGCAGCCATCTCGCTAGGCCACCCGGAGCAGTACATGTGCTCCTTGGTCGAGTCCAGCCCGTTCCACATGATCACGGTGGGCACCGGTGAACCGTCCGTGCTGGCGTTCGTGAAGTATGCCGGCAGGGTGGTCCCCTCGAACGGCACCTCCACTCGGGTGGTGGCGGGGTCGACCAGCTCGAAGGAGCGCTCCATCACCTCGAGGAGGTGCTTGTAGGTGGGGATGCGGTCGGGGGACGAGTTCGACAGCATCCGCTCGGCCTGGCAGAGATAGGCAGCCGAGCGGAAGTACTTCTGCCCTGCTGTGCGCTCGTGCCCGGCTGCCTCTGCCGCCTTGGCCTGGGACTCGAGCTGGTCAGCCACTGCGCGCCACGACGCCATGAACTGCTGTGTCCCGACGTCCGCACCCTTGTCGGCCAGGTCGCGGATCGGGCGGCAGGCGCGGTCCACCTCGTCGATCATCCCGCCCGAGTTGAGCGTGGCGACGACGCCGAGGTTCCAGATGTAGTTGCCAGGGAAGTACTCGAACACGGGTGTCCTCGTCTAGGTCGGTAGGAGTCTTACCCCGACTCTGCCGGTGCCACACGCTTGCGAAAACCCTGCATTGCTGATGCCCGGCATCGGTGACTCGTGGTTCCCGACCAAGCGAACCTCGGCTTGGCTGTGGACATGACCGAGACCCTGACCTCCTCCAAGTCAGCCATCAGCAACTCCGACGTGGCCGGCACGGGCATTTCGCTTGGCATCACGCTCTACTCACTGACCTCTGAGTGGGCCGCTGGTCAGTACACGTTCGAATCCCTGCTCGAGGAGGTCTCGCGGCAAGGCCTCGGACCCGGCGTCGAGTTCAACGCGGCGCAGATGCTGCGCACATACCCGGATGTCGACGAGGAGTTCGTCACGCTCTGGCACTCCACGATGGAGCGGCTCGAGCTGGAACCCAGCGCGATGGGTACCAACCTCGACATGGGACGTCGGGCCGACCGCGACATGACGCCGGACGAGGAGTACGACTTCCTGTCGATCCAGCTCAAGACCGCCCATCGCCTCGGTTTCAACCGGGTGGTCATCCGAAACGCAGGTCGAGAGCTCCTGCGGCGGCTGCTCCCCCTTGCGGAGAAGTACGACCAGCGACTGGGGTACGAGCTCCACGCGCCGGCAGGCCCCAACGACCCCAAGATCCTCGCCATCCGGGAGACCTACGAGGAACTCGGCTCGGACAGGCTCGGGTTCACCGCCGACTTCAGCTCCACCATGCACAGCCTCTCCCCCACCCTGTTCAGGACCCTGCGCACGATGGGCCTCGAGGATGAGCACCTCCAGGCCATGCAGGAGTTCTGGCGGGCGCCGCTGCCGATGCACGAGCGCAACGAGGCCTTCGAGGAGTACCTGCGGTCGCAGGGTGTCGACCCCAAGAGCCTGGGCCCGTTCTCGCGCCTCGCGTTCAACATGCACGGCTTGGTCCCACCGGAAGAGTGGCAGGACATCATGCCGATCATCTTCCACGTGCACACGAAGTTCTTCGACATCGACGAGCACGGCAACGAGCCGGCGATGGACCTCCCGCGAATCATCAAGCAGTTCGTGGACGGTGACTTCAAGGGCTACCTCTCGAGCGAGTGGGAGGGTCACGCCTTCGCCGACCTCGGCGAGTCGGACCCCATCGACCTGGTCAAGAAGCAGCACCACCTGATCCGGCGGTCCATCGAACAAGCCGTCGCCGACCGCAACGCCAACGAAACGCCGAGGTGACCCGTGGCCACTCACAACACCCTCTTCCAGCCCAACGACGTCAGGCTGCACCCCGACGGCCTCGCCATCTCGGTACAGCTGCCCTGGTACCGCTCCCTGTGGCTCTCGGCCGTCAAAGACGTCGCTGTCCGCGTCGACGGCCAGGACGTCCCGCGTGAGGACCTTCGGTTCGTCCTCCTCGACAGGGCCTACCGGGTCGACGAGCTCCCGGAGCAGTCGGAGACCCTCTGGTTCCTGCAGGACCGTGTCGATGTGGTGATTCCCTGGGAGCCGAGGACCCAGCCCTTCTCCCTCGAGCTCACCCTTGAGCTGCGACTCCTCTACATGCAGATCGCGCCCGGTCGCTACGTCCCCAACAGGGTCGTGGTCGAGAAGACGATCGATCCGGCAGCTCTCACGTCAGCGGCCTGAGGACTTCCGTGCCACATCGCGCGGGCGAGTGGGTCCTCGCTGCCAGCTCGTTCAACTGGACGCGTGACATCCTCCGCGCCTTCGAGTCGCCGTTGGACATCGTCGCGGGGACTGTGGAAACTCAGGTCTGCCCGGTCCTCGAGATCGAGGCGGGCCAGTGCTTCCGGTCGTTCCCCTCGATGGATCCGCACGAGGTGGGCCAGATGCGGCACTCTGTGGAAGCCGCAGGCGCTCGTGTCAGCATCGTGGGACTCGGTCTCGACGACTGGCTGACGCCCACGGAGCGCCGCACCGAACCCGAGCGGGCGGCATACCTGACTCCTCAGCTCCGCGCGGCGAAGCAGCTCGGTGCTTTCGGCGTGCGGCTGCCGTTCGGCCAACCGAGCCGCCCACTTCTCGTCGAGCTGCTCCCGCTCCTGCACGAGCTGGACCTGGTGCTGTACCAGGAGATCCAAGGGTCGCAGGGCCCCGGCACGGCCGGGTACGACGACGCCATGGAGACACTCGATTCGCTGGACGACTCGCGACTGGGCATCGTCCTCGACACCAGCATGGTCACACCTCGACTACCGGTGAGCTACCTGGAGGCCTTGGGTCGGGCCGACCTGCCCGCCGGCTTGCTCGAGCGGGTCACGACGGAGTGGGGAAGCCCAGAAACCACAGCCGCCGTCCGGGACTGCCTGGCCGCGGGACAGGTCCCGCCTCACGCGATGGCGCTGTACATGACCATGGTCTTCCGCTTCGGGACGTGGACGGTCGGCGATCTCGAACCATTCCTGCCCCACGTCGGTGCCGTCCAGCTGAAGTTCTGGGACCTGGACGACGCCGACGGCAGGGTGACGCGTCCCATTGCCGAGCTCGGCGTCGCCCTGGACCGGCACGGGTTCGCCGGCACGTTGTGCAGTGAGTGGGGTGGGCACGACTGGTGGGACGGACCCGAAGCTGCAACCGAGATGACCCTGAAACACCTGGATCTCGTCGCCGACGTCCTAGACCTACCCACGGCGGCAACGGGACATCGACCCCAGGCGGAGCGGGTCTGAGATGGGTTGGGAGCTTCGCGAGGACGCACTCGGTGTCGACCCCAGTGGGTTCTCGCTGCGAGTCGGCCTTCCCTGGATGAGGTCTCTTCCGGTGTCCTGTGTGTTGCACCTCGCCGTAACGATCGCCGAGCAACCCGTGAGGGTTGAGGACTTGCAGGTTCGCATCGGAGGACAGGACCGAGACCTGGTCGACCTGCCACGCTCGGACCAGTGGTGGTTCCTCCAGGACCGACTCGTGATCACCGGGCCGGTGGAGGTACAGCCCGGGCACGAGTACGAAGTCGAGGTGTCGATGCAGCTCCTGCTGCCGTACCTGAGCGCGGGCCCGGGGAAGGCTGCGGTCCTCCCGTTCCATCTGCGCAGACGACTCCGGGTGGGCGACGGCACAAACCCGGGCACCTTCCGCGACGTCTCCTGAAGGGCGCTCTAAGCTGGCTGGGCGACGCTGCCCACGAGGACGCCAAGGCGTTCGACGTCGATCCGAACCTCATCGGCGGGCTCCAGCGGAGGCGGGTCCTGGCGGCCGCGACGACCCCACAGCTCCGCCAAGCAACCGCCACCACCCGTGGTCCCGGACGCCAGCAGGTCGCCGGGTACGACCAGCGAGTCGCGTGAGGCGTAGGCGACCATCTGGGCGAAGGTCCAGTTCATGTTCGACAGGCGGTCGTGCCCTACCGGTATGCCGTTGACCGTGACCTTGCAGTCGAGGTCCAGGAACCCCGCCGGGGTGTGCAGTTCGTCGACCTCATCGGCGGTGACGACCCACGGCCCGATGGAGGTTGCGAAGTCCTTGCCCTTGGCCGGCCCGAGACCGACCTTCATCTCGCGGGACTGGATGTCGCGCGCAGACCAGTCGTTCATGATCGTGTACCCGAAGATCGAGTCGTGCGCCTGCAACTCGTCGAGATCGGTCCCGCCTCGGCCAAGGACGCACGCCACCTCCAGCTCGAAGTCCAGGGCCTTGCAGTCCTTCGGCCTGGGGATGGCCGCACCAGGGCCGTAGAGAGCGTGCGGGTTCGTGAAGTAGAACGTCGGGGCGTCGTACCAGGCGTCCGGGACCCCCGACACGCCGTCGACGCTCTTGCGAACGCCCTCCACGTGGGCCTCGAAGGTGACGAAGTCCCGGATGCTCGGTGGCCGATAGGGGAGCTGCAGGGTCACCGTGTCGAGGCGCACGCCGGCCCCGCGCCGCGCCTCGGCACCGATCGCCAACGCGGGCTCCAGTCCTCCGGCAATGAGGGCACCCACGGATGGGCCGTCGGGGAGCGGGAACACCATGTCATCGTCGACGACCGCCGCCACGGTCGGCCCGTGCGGCAGCCGGACGCTGGCCAGCTTCACGCGTCAGACCGGCGGGGGGACGAAGACACCGTGGTCAGGATCGTTGAACGACTCCCGGGCGATCAGCTCGCTCATCGGGTCAGCGGTGCCCCACTGGTCCTGGTTCTTGGGGTCTGAGATGTCGTAGACGCTGGGGTGCCACTCATCCGTCTCCAGTCTCTCGAGCTCGGTGGTGTACTCCATCGTGTTGCCACTCGGATCCAGGAAGTAGGAGAACGTGTTGTTCCCGGCGAGGTGGCGACCCGGACCCCAGACCTTCTTGATGCCAGCTCGCATGACACGGCCCGTGCCACGCATGTACTCGTCCAGGCCACGCAGCTCGAAGGAGACATGGTGGACGGAGGTGTGGGGGCCGCGAGCGATCGCCAGCGAGTGGTGCCAGTCGTTGCACCGCATGAAATGCATCATCTCGCCCATGTGGGGACTCGACAGGCTGTCGCTGTGCTTGAAGCCGAGATGCGTTTCGTACCAGGTCTTTGTGGCTTCGATGTCATTGCTGTTGACGACGAAGTGGGAGAGGCGGACGGGGATGGCCTCTCCTTCCTCGATCGCCCGGTGCTGCCGCGTCTCGACGTCGGTCGAGATCTCGACCGTACGGCCGTCCCCATCGAAGAAGCGAAACCCGTACCCGGAGCCGGCGGTCTGCAGCTCGCCCGGCTCACCCACCAGCTGGACGCCTGCGGACCCGAGCTTCGCGGCGAGCGCGTCAACGGCCTCACGGGACTCTGCCCCGAACGCCATCAGATCCAAGCGCTTCTCCGTCGAACGACGAAGCCGCACGACGTACTGCTCGGGCGAGCCTTCCGCCGCCAGGTATGAGAGGTCCCCATCGGTGCCGACCTCGCTGAGGCCCCAGGTGTCGCGGTAGAACGCCCGCTGGGTGTCGTAGTCCGGCACCGCGAGGTCGACGTGGCGCAGGTGGGTGATGCCGAATTCGTTGACGTTTCCGCTCATGGCTGGGGATCCTTCTCGATCGTTGCGGGCCGGGGGGTGTCGCTGGTGGGGCGGCGTGGGTTGGGCCCCTGCGCAAGGCCGGCCAGATCGGCTGCGCGGGCAGCCTGACGCGGTACGCGGAGGTCCCGTGGGACCCGTCGCCGTACGCCTTGGACGGGGGGAACCGATCCGTATCGTCGAACGATGCGGTTCTGGATGCTGCCTATGCCCTCGATGGTCATCTCGACGACGTCGCCGATCCTCAATGCGGGCGGTTCGATGTGGCCTGCTCTGGCCCAGGCCTCGGCCAAGGATCCGGAGGAGCACGTGCCGGACGTCAGCACCTCTCCCCTCTTGACCCAGGACGCACGAGACGCGTGGGAGACCAGCTGCTCGAACGTCCAGCTCATGTGCCCGGACACGTCCGCCCCGACACGCCTTCCGTTGACGCTGACCGACATGGCAAGGTCCAGGAACCCTTCGCCGTCAAGGTGCTGCTCGAGCTCGTCCGCCGTGACCACCCAGGGGCCGACCGTGGTCGCGAAGTCCTTTCCCTTGCTGGGGCCGAAGTTCACCCGCATCTCGGACCGCTGGACGTCCCGAGCCGACCAGTCGTTGACCACGCAGTAGCCCCCGATTGCGCTTCGCGCCTTCTCGGGCGTTTCGTTACGGACGTCGCGGCACACGATGGCGCCGAGCGACAAGCCGAAGTCGAGCAGCTCGGTCCCGGGTGGATAGGGGACGTCGTCGTATGGCCCCACCACTGAGTGGGGGGCCATGAACTGGAACACCGGGGCGGCATACCACTCTTCGGGGACCCCAGGTGTTCCCAGGGCGAGCTGCATGCCCTCGACGTGTGACTCGAAGGTCAGGAAGCCGCGCATCGCGGTCGGGTAGACCGGGGGCAGCAGCACGACCTCGTCAGGGCGCAAGCCGTCAGCCTGGGCGGCCTCATCGGCAGCCGATTCGCGCTCCTCCAGGTCGGCGGCCAACAGGGGAACGAGTTCCACCCCCTCGGGGAACGGGTGAAGCCACCACTGTCGACCGTCGCCGACGACGAGCCCGACGCGACGAGTCGTCTCGGCGTCCTCGACATACCTAAACGCAGCAAGTTTCACGGCTTCGGCTCTTCATGTCGTGCCTCGGTTCCACCACGGTGCGGACGGGTACGGAGGCTGTTTGTCGTTGGGGTTGTTCGTGTTTCATCGTCAAGCAGGGCTGCTGAGCAAGTGAGCGACCTGCGCCATCAGGCCAGGCACATCACCGCGCTCATGGTTCAAGAGCCACTGGGAAAGCTGCAGTGACGCCTCCACGATGGTTTTCGCTCGGGGCAGTCGACGCTCGACGAACTGGTTCCAGAGCTCTTCCGTGACGGCATCAGAAGCCAGAAGCAGCTCGGCCAGTACGGCCGCGTCCTCGAGCGCCTGGGCTGCGCCCTGGGCGAGCGTGGGGGGGCAGGTGTGCACTGCATCCCCGATGAGGACGACGCGGCCCCGGTTCCAGGGAGCGGCCAGGACATGCGTCTCGAATGCCGTGTAGTTGACCCGAGACGGATCGGTCATCCCGGCGCGGATGTCGTCCCAGGGGCCGTGGTAGGCCTCGGACAGCCCGCGCATCACGTCAAGTGACTCCTCTGGGGTCAGACCCGAGCGGTCCTGCCAGTCCTCTACCAGGTAGGCGTACAGCGTTCCCTCACCCGTGGGGCAGTAGCCGGCGATGTAGCACGGGCCTCCGTAGACGAGGTCGGTACGCGTCACTGATGGGGGTCGCGGAGCGAAGACCCGCCAGATGCCCATCCCGGTGCCTCGAGGCTCCAGCTCGATCCCGAGTGCCTTGCGAGTGGCCGACCGGACGCCGTCGGCCCCCACGACGACGTCGTACCTTCCGGCTGACCCGTCCGAGAACGTGACGTTCACGCCAGCTCCGTCGTCCACCAGCTCGGTGAAGGTCACGCCGAAGCGAACCTTGACTCCGACGTCGGTCGCCCTGTCGACCAGGATCTTCGCGAGCTCGGGCCGGTACATTCCGACGGTGGCTGGAAGGTCGGCTCCTCCCGTGCGGACGTCCTCGAGCTCCGCGACCAGGGTGCCGTTCGGATCCGGTGCACGGAGGCCCAGAGTGTCGAACGCGTAGCCGTGCTCGCCGACCTCGTCCCACACACCGAGTTCGCGCAGCACGCGAAGGGCGTTGCCCTGGAGGGTGATGCCGGAACCGAGGGCGCTGACGTCGGGCTTGACGTCCACCAGGTCGACCGACACGCCCCCCTCCGCCAGGAGGATCGAGACGGCCGTTCCGGCAGCGCCTGCTCCGATGACCAGCACGTTGGAAACGGCAGGCAATGTTCTTCTCCTTCGTGAGAGTGGCGGTTCGCAGACCAGCGTCGGGCCGATCAGAAGATGCAGGAAGAGGATGGTTGCGATGCGGGTCATTCGTCCCACTGATCGAGCGTCACTCGCTGGGAGCGTCGGTCAGCTCTTGATGCCGCCGCTGAAGCCCTGGATGAACTTCTTCTGGGCGAACACGTAGAAGATCAGGATCGGAACCATGGAGATGAGCACCACGGCGAAGATGAGGTTCCACTGGGAGACCAGCGATCCGACGAAGTTGTACATGACCACCGGCAGGGTTTGCGCGTCGGAGCCGTTGAGGAAGATCAAGGGCGTGAAGAAGTCGTTCCAGACGATCAGCCCCGCCAAGATCGCGACCGTCCCCGTTGCCGGCCCCATCAGAGGGAAGACGACCTTCGTGAAGACTTGGAAGGGAGACGCGCCATCGAGCATCGCGGACTCCTCGTAGTCCCTGGGTAGCTCACGGAAGAACCCGGCATACAGGAAGACTGCAAGCGGGAGGAGAACCCCCCAGTAGATGAGGATCATCCCGATCCGCGAGCCGACGAGCCCGACCTGTTGCGCGCCGACGTACAGGGGCAGCACGCCGAGCTGGGTCGGCAGGACGATGGCCACCAGGAAGAGGTAGAAGGCCCTCCTGCTCCAGCGGCTCGTACTCCGGATGAGGACGTAGGCGGTGAGCGACCCCAGTCCCACCAGGCCGGCGATGCTGCCCGCAGTGATGATCAGGCTGCTGAGCAGTCCCTTGAGAATCTGGCCAGATGCGCTGCTCGAGGGCGACAGCAGGGTTTGGAAGTTCTCCAGCGTCGGAGACTTGGGAGGTGCGATCGCCGCCGAGGTGAGGATCTCCTCCCCGGGCTTCAGGGACGTCGTGACCAGGATCCAGAACGGCATCAACAAGGCCAGGGCAGCCAGCACGACGACAATCTCGAGCGCCAGGGTGCGTTTGGTGTAGCGGAACATGGCTGCTGCTCACGCCCTCTCACGAGTGGCGAACTGCTGCAGAACCGAGAACACGAGGATCAGCAGGCTTAGCAGGAGCGCAAGCGCTGCTCCGAAGCCGAACTTCCCGAAGGCAAACGTCTGCTTGTAGACCTGCGTGGCAAGGGTCTCCGTCGCCCCGGCAGGCCCACCCCCCGTGAGGGCCATGACCTGGTCGAAGACACGCAGGCCCTGGATCAGGGTGAGGGTCGTCGCGATGCCGACAGCCGGCCGGATCGTCGGCAGCACGACGTGCCGTAGACGCTGCCAACGGGTGGCACCATCGAGCGCTGCCGCCTCCTCGATCTCGATCGGGACCGTTGCCAGACCGGCCAGGTACACGACCATGACGAAACCGATGTTCTGCCAGATCATCACCGTCAGGATCGAGCCTTTGGCAAGGAGTGGCTCCGCGAGCCATTGGTGCTGCAACGACGTGAGGCCGATGGACCCGAGCAGCTGGTTGAGTGGGCCGTCGAAGGCAAAGATGAATCCCCAGACGTACGACACCGAGATGGGCGCGAGGACGACCGGCATGAAGAGCAGGGTTCGAAGGAGGTAGCGGGTCTTGAGGTTGCGGTTGAGGGCCAGCGCAAAGGCCAGACCGAGCACATTCGAGATGACGAGGAACCCGAACGCGAAGATGAGCGTGTTGGCCAGCGACGAGAGGAGCTCGGTCCGCTGGAAGATCTCGCGGAAGTTGTCGAGACCGATGAAGTTGAACGACCCGACGCCCGACCAGTCGGTGAACGCGAAGAACGCCCCGCTGAGGGTGGTGAGGTAGATCGTCGCGATCAGCAGACCCACGCCGGGGGCGGCCCACCACCAGCGGCCGAACGTCAGGCCCTGGTTGCCTTGCCTCTGACGGGTTTGCCTGCGGGACGGCTTGGGCGCCGTCCGTGCAGGGGTGCTGGTGGACATCGTCATGCTCTCGGAACTCCTCGACGGAACGTCAGCTCGGCGCGGCATCTGCCGGCGCCGCCGTGCGGGAATGAAGGTGCGACTCGATTCACTGTGACCCAGCCACTGCGTTCCGGAAAGGCCAGACCTGCGATCCAGCACATCACCGCGGCTGATGCGAGGACCGGCATCCGCTGCACTGATGCTGTTGATCGGCCGTCCGGCCTTCCCTCCAGCGCGCGGGGACGGCACAGTCGGGGGCGTTCGCAGCCGGTGAAACAAGGAGGAGCTCGATGCCCACCACGATCAAGCGTGGCGTCAGCCTGTACAGCTACCAGGAGGAGTTCTTCCTGAGGCAGATGTCGCTCGAGGACTGCGTGGCTCACGTCGCCGCGGTCGGTGGAACAGGCGTCGAGATCATCCCGGAACAGTCGATTGTCGGTTACCCGCAGCTCAGCCCGGAGTTCCTGGAGCAGTGGCATGGCTGGCTGGAACGCTACCGAGTCGAGACGAGCGCCACCGACCTGTTCCTCGACACCAAGCGCGTCCCCGGTCAGTGGCTCACGCGCGATGAGCAGGTCGCTTCGGTGCGCCAGGACGTCGACATCGCGGTCGCCCTCGGAGCACCAGTCATCCGCGCGATCATCAACACCCCGCCGGAGGTGATGCGCGACGCGGCCTCGTACGCCGCGGACCACGGGGTCCGGCTCCTGCTCGAGGTTCACGCGCCGTTCCACTATGAGCACCCGTGGATCCTCGAGCACCTCGAGGTGATGCATGCTGAAGGAGGTCAGGCCCTCGGCCTGATGCCGGACATGGGGACCTTCGTCGAGCGGTTCCCCCGAGTCGTCTCTGAGCGCGCGCTGCGCGACGGGGCGCGACCCGACCTCGTCCAGTACATCGTCGACCTCTACGACGACCACGGCGACACCCACGCGTTGATGGACATCGTTCACTACCGGGGCGGCGGTCCCGTGGAGATGGGCCTGGCCAGGCAGGCCACCCACTTCATCTTCCGCGACCCGCGGGAGCTGCTTCCGCACATGCCGCTCATCGGTCACATCCAGGCGAAGTTCTACGAGATGACCGACGACGCCACCGAATACAGCATCCCCTACGACCGGATCATCCCCGTGCTTGTCGAGGGCGCCTATGACGGCTATCTGTCCAGCGAGTACGAAGGCAACCGCCACATCCAGGATGCCTTCGAGGTCGACAGCCGCGAACAGGTTCGACGGCAGCACGCGATGTTTGCGCAGCTGCTCGGCGAGAACGACTGACACGAGGAGGCAGGCACCATGTTCGACAAGTACATCATCTGCGAGGACAGCCTTCGCCCCACCCAGACGCCGCAGCCGGGTGCGCAGGTCGAGGTCCGCCTCCCCTACTACCGCGGGCTGGGCCTGTCGATGGTCGAGGCGGTGGACGTGAGCGTTGACGGAGAAGCAGTCGACCCCCAGGTCACCACCTTCACAGTCCACGGCCAGACCTACCCGTTCTCCGACCTGGGCGCAGTCCTGGACGACCGCTGGGAGATGGGCGAGCGCGCCACCGTTGCCTTCCCGCTCGACCGGCCTCTCGCGTCCGGAGCTCACGACGTCGACGTGGCAATCCGCCTGCGCATCTCGTACATGCCGGTCCCCGGCGGGGGCCGCGACCGCAAGCGCCTCACGCTGCAGGACTGAGCCGGTGCGGCACCTGCCGCACCAGACGTGGGTCGTCGCCGGCGTTCGGTGCGCAGCGCCAGATGCTGCCTGTACCGTGCGAGTTGTGAACGTCGACTGCGGCCAAGCAGACTTGGAGTGTTGACCCTTGCCACGCAACGTCGATCTCAACCTGCTCCCGGCCCTGCAGGCCATCTTGGAAGAGCAGAGCGTCACCCGGGGAGCAGCCCGGCTGGGTCTCAGCCAGCCGGCAATGAGCGCCAGCCTGGGAAAACTGCGCCGTCACTTCCGTGACGAGCTGCTGACCCGTAACGGCAACGTCTACGAGCTGACACCACTGGCTCAGCAGTTGGTCGAGCCGACCCACACGGCAGTGCGCGCCGTCGGTCGCCTCTTCGCGAACGAAGGAGAGTTCGACCCGGCCACGGCCGAACGCGAGTTCACCGTCGTCATGTCCGACTACGCCACGGAGGCCTTGGCGCCGACCGTTTCCCGCTTGCTGCGTGCGGCCTCCCCAGGTTCTCGATTGCACATCAACTCGATCACTCCTCAGATCGTCGACACCGCGCCTGACTCCATGCGGACCCGTGACCTGATCGTCATGCCACACGGATTCCTCACGGGCCTCTCGCATCGTGATCTCTATGAGGATGACTGGGTCTGCATCGTCTCTGCAGACGACGAGTCCGCTTCGAGGCAGCTGACCATGGACGACCTGGCCAACCGCCCCTGGGCGGTCACCTTTCACCAGCGCACCGCCTTCACGACGTCGGTCCAACAGCTCAGGATGCAGGGCGTCGAGCCGAACGTGGAGGTGGTGACGGAGAACTACCTGACTCTCGGCAGTCTCGTGGCCGGCACCAACCGGATCGCAGTGGTCCAGGAACGACTCGGTCGGATCCTGGAGCGCAAGGGAGAGGTACGGGTCCTGCCGCCACCTTTCGCCGCGGACCCGCTCGTGGAGACCATGTGGTGGCACCCGACCTACGACAACGACGCGGCGCACAAGTGGTTCCGCGATCTCTTCATCACTGCCGGCATCGAGATCACCTGAACAACCGAGATCACCTGACCAACAACGAGCCGGTGGGACAGGTCACTGTCCCACCGGCTTGGTTGGTTGCTGCGAGGGGTTCGACTCAGCCCCAGGCCTTGTCGAGGTCGTTCAGGACGTCGTCCACGGACTTCTGTCCCGTGAGCAGGCCGGTCACTCCGGACCCGAGCGCGTCGTAGACCTCGCCGTTTGGCCAGTCGAGCTGCGGGTAGTTGGCGATGTGCTTGGCGTCGAGGATGCTCTTGATCCCGTCGTACTGTGGCAGGACGGCCGACGTGTCGATGTCGCCCACGGGCAGGTCACCAGCAGCTTCCGCGGCCGTCTTGGCCTGAGCGGGCTGTGTCATCCACGAGAGGAAGTCCTTGACCAGCTTGGGGCTCTTGGTCTTGGCGTTTCCGGCGACAGCATCCGGCGTGCCGGCCATCAGGAAGGTGTCGACCCCCGCGCCGGGCATCGGGAGGACGACCAGCTTCACGGCCCCGTGCGTGGAGTCCATGATGTCCTTCGCGGCACCACCGGGGGCGGCAAAGCCAAACACCTTCCCCTGACCCATGCCGTTGGTCAGTGCGTCGAACCCGGCACCAGCAGCACCGTCCTGGAAGCACTTCTGGTCGTACAGCTTCTTGACGGTCTCGAGCGCGGTGCGCCAGCCGTCGCTGGTGGCGAACTTGACCTGGCCGGCCTTTCGCTTCTTGTTCCAGTCAGGGTCGACACCGTAGACCGTCGACGCCGCAACTGCCGTGGTGAAGATGCCCGTGTTGGGCGACATGGCGCCAGCAACGGCGAGCAGGGCCTTGCCCTTCTCGCGTGCCTTGCCGCACTGCGCGATCAGGTCGTCCATCGTCGAGGTCCCGGTCAGCACGACGCCGGCCTCCTTGGCGGCCACGTCGTTGTAGATGAGCCCAGCCGGCGCCAGGTAGACGGGGACGGCAAACGTCTTGTTGTTGAAGACGAAGAGGCTCTTGGCGTTCGCAGGGATGAACTTCGGGTCGATGTTGGCGGAGATGTCCAGGAGCTTGTTGGCCTTCTGGAGGGGCTCGACGGAGGCGGTCTGACCGCTGCCGGCGTTGATGAAGAAGACGTCCGGGCCGCTTCCGGCCGTCAGCTGCGTGGTGAGCGTCTGGTTGTACGACGCGAGGTTGATCGGGTTCGTCTTGATCGTGACGCCCTTGTGCGAAGCGACGTACTGCTCCGCAAGGGTCTGGTAGACGCTCTTGGCGTTCGGGTTGGCGATCTGGTACGAGAAGGTGATCGCCTGTGGTTCGGCTGCATTGGCCGCTGAGCCGTTGGAGGAGCTGCAGCCAGCCACGAAGGCCCCGAGGAGGACCGGGAGCGCGGCGGCGATGACGCGTCGTGAGTTCGGAGGTGTCATGAGGGTCTTCCTGGCTAGCTGTCAGCCGCTTCGAAGCGGTCAGACATGTGGGTGGTTGTGGCCACTGTCACAGAACACGGGTGGCGCTGGGAACTCCGGACTTGCGATCATCCACATCACTGACACTGATGTCGCAGTCGAGCTCAAGGGGAAGCGAATCACGTTGTCCTACAATGGTTTTCAAGAGAACCATCTCTCCGGCGAAACGCCTACGAGCCGCCCATCATGCGATGGCACATGGCGTGGTGCCGAGCGACCATCTCGAAGGCGTCCTGGTCCTCCACGTCGAGGTAGGCGTGCCCCTCCCATTCACTCGACATGGTGATCTCGCGGTCGGTCTCGGCGAAGACGTCGAGGACGGCCTGGTAGTCGATCGACGGCGAGGTGAGGTCGTCATCCACGTCATAGAACTTCCCGTGGACATGCCTCACCTGGGGCAGCACCTCGCGCCAGTCCTCCAGGTTCTCCCTGCCGAACATGGTGAAGACGAGCCTCGCCTGTCCCACGGGCAGCTCCGGCTCTCCGAGTGCCTTTGCCTCCTCGGCGAAGGCGCCGTACCTCTGGAAAGGCGGCCCCGGCGACTCCCAGGCACTGACGAGGGCATCGACGCCTTCCTCGGACAGACCCGCTGCACGGAGCTTGTCGAGCATTCCCGGCGGGATGGCCCGCATGCACGAGCTGAAGTCCGGAATGAAGCCGAGGTGCTCCGACCCGATCCGGTCGTAGGCTTCGCGGGCGGCCAGGACCTTGGGGGTGTTCGGGCCTTCCGGGGCGTGCACCTCCATACCCAGGTGAACGCCGGCCTTGGCCGCGATGGGTTCGAGCAGCTCGAGGACCGCGGGGGTCAGGCCCACCTGGGTACGAACGACCGGGAAGCCGAGCTCGCCGGCGAGCTCGATCTGCGGCCTCATGTACTCGACGCTTTCCTGGGTGTCCATCCAAGCGCCGGCACGACGGGCCACGTCGGCGTTGGAGGCAAGGGACGTGGGTTTGAGCTCGTTGCGGTCCAAGGCCTCCCTGAGCGTCTTGAGCTCAGCCTTGTCGACCTTGCCCGGAAAACCACGCAGGCTCTGGAAGCCGATGAGCTCCAGGCCGGGGCCGAGTCCGCGCCGGCCCACCTCGTCGACGAGCTCCGGCAGGGTGAAACGCCCCGCAAGCCACTCGTTCGTCATCGAGTAGAGGGTGACGCCCAGGACGATGCTCATTGGACCACGACCTTTCGCTCAACACGGGTCCGTTGTACGAGGGCTGTCTCCGGGCCGATGATGATGTAGGGGATTCGGGTGGCGAGGGTCAGCTCGACATCGAGTGCGTGGCCTGCGGGCAGTCTGTCCGGCTTGGCAACCAGGACCTCCAGCGCGTCCTGGACGAACCACTGCTCGTCGACCAGCTCCGCCAACTCGTCCAGCATGAGTTCGCGACCATCGTGCCGAACCCTCAGGTGCGCCCGGTCAACGACGTCGACTCCCAGGCGAAGGCTGATGTCTTCGAGGCACGACAACGGCAGGGACCGATACCACGGGAGGTGGACATCGATCTGATAGCCCTCTGGTGTGGCGTGCACGGCCTCACGCCGGAGCACACTGGCTTCAAGGGTCATGGTTGCCTCCTTGGTGGCGTCGAAGGACTCACGCGTGGGCCGCGACGGAGCGGATGTGCTTGACCGACTCCCCCGAGGGCACGGTGGGGAAGTACTCGAGCCCGATGGGGCCGGCATACCCCGAGGTGCGCAGCACGGCGAGCTGTGCCGCCCAGTCGACATCGCCGCTTCCCGGTTCTCCCCGGCCCGGGGAATCCGCGATCTGCACGTAGTCGATGAGGCCTGCGGCGTTGGCCAGCTCGGTCGCCGGGTCCTCGCCTTCGGTGATCGAGTGGTACAGGTCGTAGAGGATCCCGAAGGAGTCGGAACCCACTCCGCGAGCGACGACGACGGCGTCCGCCGTTCGGTCCGTCAGGGCGCCTGGGTGGTCGACGCGCGTGTTCACCGGCTCGAGGACCAGCTTCACGCCTGAGTCCTTCGTTCGCTCGACTGCCTGGGAGAAGACCTCGATGAGACGGGCGAGGTTCTGAGTCCGCTTCTGGCCCGGGAATCCGACCCCGGACCCGAGGACGATTCGCGGGCATCCGAGCTGGCGCGCATGTTCGATCCCGCGGTCGAGCCCCTCGAAGAAGGCGTCCAGCGTCTCCCAGGGAAGGGCGAAGTTCGTTCGCGGCTCAGCGATCACGGAGGTGAGGCTCACACCGGTCTCAGCCAGCGCCTTGCCCAGCGCGTCGACATCCACGGTGGACGTGCCCCACATCTCGACGGCGTCGAAGCCGGCTGCCGCCGCGGCGCGCACTCGCTCGGGGTGTTCGCCGGCTTCGGTGAACAGGAGTTCGATGTTAGGAGAGAGCTGGTACACGGTGGAGCCTTTCGTTGGACGCGCGAACGCGCGGGGTGTCGTTGACGGCACGGTTGGGTATGCCGTGGGTTCTCTCAGGCATCGGCAGCTCGCTCCCCTTCGACCATCGGTCGCAGCTCACGCTGCACGAGGTACCCGGCCAGCAGGGCGCTGGCGGCAGGGTGCGGGCTCTGGTCACTTTCGACGACGATCCAGCCCGAGTATCCGGTCCGGATCAGGGCCTGCGTGACTGCGGGGAAGTCGACCAGACCGCCGTCGGCCCCGGGCTCGGCGAACCACCGCGGAACCTCGCGTTCGCCACCGCGCACCCGGACCGTCCAGTGGGCATGGGGTGCCAGGTACTCCTCACCCTCGTCGACGGCCAGGGCATCCTTGAACTGCACGTGGACCACGCGCTCAGGGTGCTTCTCGATGACGGCGACTGGATCCAGGCCCGCAGCGGTGAGCTCGCCGGTGTCGACGACGAGTCCGACGAGCTTCGGATCAGTGAGCTCGAGCAGCTTGTCGAGGGCATCTCCGCGACGAAGGGCCGACAGGAAGTCGACGTGCAGCGCAGTGCGTATGCCGTGCTTCGCTGAGGCCGCGCCGACCGCCTCCCAGCAGTGAGCCAGCCGTGCGAGCCCGACGTCGTCGAGAGGGTCGGTGTCGCCGGCGCCGGGGACGGGGCGCACCAGCAGGACCGACCCACCGAGCTCGGCCAACGCCTCGGCGAACCACGCCGCCCGTTCGATCATGACGGGAACGTCAGCCTCGACGAGAGGCGACAGCGGACCGGTCAGGTGCTCCATCGAACGTTCCTGTGGATCCCAGTACCAGCTGGACACGGCGTCAATGGCGCAGTCGTCCAACAGGTGTCGAAGGCCGGCGACCGACCCGAAGTTCGCCGCGAGCTGCTGAGGGTTCCCCAGCGGTTCCCAGCGCCCGGTCCCTGCAGTGAGCTCGACGCCCTCGAAGCCTGCGATCGAGATGGTCTTGAGTGCGCGCTCGTGCTGCTCCCGGCGGACGAAGTCGTCGAACTGTGGCTTCCACTGGTTGATGGCATAAGCCCATCTGATCGCGGTCATGAGTAGATCCGTTCCAAGACGTTGCTCGCGTACCAGCGGGAGACTGCGGTGCTCTCGGAGTAGTCGCCGCCTTCCTTGTTCGCCTTGTCGTGCTCGACCGAGATCCAGCCCCGGTAGTCGTTGTCCCTGACTGCGGTCATCATCGACTCGAAGTCCACGAGGCCCTGCGACGTGCCCATCTCGTAGAACCACTTGCCGGTCGTGGGCGCCATAATCTCCGAGTCGGGACGCTGTCGGTGGTCGTCGCCGACTGCCACGTTGTGGGTGTCCTTGAAGTGGAACCCGCTCACCCGGTCGGCGTGCCTCTTGTAGAGCGCGACCGGATCGACCCCCGCGATGCAGTGCTGGGCCGTGTCGACGAAGAGCGACACGTACTGCGGGTCGGTGTGCGAGTAGAAGGTGTCGATGTCAGCTTCACTCTGGATGCCGCAGAAGAACTCGTGGTGGCACGTGAGTCGCACACCGTGGCTCGCGGTGATCTCCCCGACCTTGTTCCACAGCTCGGCTGTGGTCTTGAGCTTGTCCTCGGTGACGGGCTCCATGTCGTAGTAGAGCGTGGCGGGCATGACGATGATGTTGTCCAGCTGGATCTCCGACCAGCGCCCCATGGTGACGCGGAAGTCCTCGAGGATGTTCTCGTGCGTCTCCGCCAGGTGGGGAGCGTAGGTGCGGGTGTCGTAGTCAGCCGCGTGGAAAGTGTTGACGATGCGCTCGAGGCCGTGGTCCTGCACCATCTGCTGGTACTTCGCAGGGCCGCCGTAGTCGCCATACATCTGCCAGATGCGGAAGTCGAACGTGTCGATCGCGTCGAAGCCGGTTGCCTTGATCTGCTTGAGGAACGCCGACATGGTCTTGTGCGAGTGCCACTGGTCCACCGGACCAGTAGGGCCGTTGCTCCGCCAGTGGTCCATGTAGCTCCACTTGATGCGGCGTTCCCCTGCGCCATCCTCGTGCGTCATCGCGCCACGACCTGTTCGCCGGCGGCCACCTGTCGCAGGTACCCGAGCGCATCGGCTGTCGACGCGATGGTGGGGTAGCACTCGACGCCAACCGCGCCGGCATACCCGGCCTGGTCGAGCAGCGCGAAGGCAGCCGGCCAGTCGATGGCGCCGCTCCCCGGCTCCCCCCTGCCGGGGGCATCCGCGATCTGCACGTGGGCGACCACGTCGATGACCGCGGGAAGCACGACGTTCGGGTCCTCGCCCTCGACGACGGAGTGGTAGAGGTCGTAGAGGACGCGGGCGTGCGGTGAGTCGACCCCACGGACGACGGCCACCGAGTCGGACGTCATGCTGGTCAGCACGCCCGGGTGGTCCATCCGGGTGTTGACGGCCTCGACGAGGAGAGTGACGTCAGCGTCCGCCGCGATCTCTGCCGCGCGGGCGACCGCCTCCGTCATGATCCCGATCTGGACCGGTCGCTTGAGATAGGGAACGGCAGGGCCGGACCCCACGACGACATACGGACACATCAGCCTCACCGCATCGGCGACGGTCCGTCGAACGTCGTCGAGGAAGCCCTCATGAGTGTCCTTGAGGACGAGCCGCGTTGTCCTCGGGTCGACGAGCACCGTCCACAGCTGGACACCCGTCTCGTCCAGGGCAGCCTCGAGCGCGTCGAGGTCCTTGTCGTGGGTCCAGAAGATCTCGGCCTTGGTGAACCCGGCTTCGGCAGCGGCCCGCACCCTGGCGGCGAGGTCTTCTCCGGCCTCGTGGAACATGTACTCCAGGTTGACCGAGAGGGAGTCGAGCCGGTTCACCGGAACGAGTCCTCGAACGTGCCGTACGGTCGCGGCGGTTCGGGGTCGAGCTTCTGGGCGGTGTCGTTGGCGTACGGCTCGTACTTCTGTGTCACGATCGGGCCGTCCACCGTGGGAAGGAAGACCGGCTTGCCGTCGTCGCCGAACCATGCGAGCTGCGAGTCGTGGCTGTGCTGGTTGTCCTTGGCAAAGCTGATCCAGTCGCGGTTGAACGGCGCCCTCGCCACCTCGTAGCAACGGAAGTGCCAGATTCGCCATTCGCCGTCCTGCTTGATGAAGTCGACGCCGTACTTGCACCACACCCAGTGGGCCCACACCGGCTTGCCATCGACCTCGCCGCCGGAGAACACGTACGGAGGGGCTTCCTTGGCGATCTCGGGATCCATGAGCCCGGACTCCAGGCCCGCCATGATCCAGATGCCCTTGGCCGTGGTGCCGTCGGCGGAGACCTCGACCACCGGAGTGGTCGTGTAGTGGAACAAGAGCTTGCCGACCGGTCGCGGACGTCCGCGGTGGTATGCCGTGACCGACTCGTACGTCGAGTACTCCCCGACGTTGTTGTAGCGGGATCGGATCCCTTCGGTACGCGGCTTGGCCCACAGCTCGTCGATGATCCGCTCGTCCTCGTAGGCGTTGTGGTAGTGCATGTAGCGGTTGAAGACGTTCTCGACTGCGCCGCGGTCGGACGCTCGAACGGCCTCGAGCTCGGTCGCCTCGACTCGGGCCTCCAGCTCGGCCAGGCGCTGGATCAGGGTGGTGTCGTCAATGGTGGTCATCGTGTCTCTTCCGTCGGTGCCGGGTCTGGGGTGCTGGCAAGGCGCTCGATCAGCGCATCGGCCCCGCGCACAGCGAGGGCAACGCTGGTGAGCGTCGGGTTGCAGGAGTTCGCCGTGGGAATCAGGCCGTTGCCGGCGAGGACGAGCCCCGGCACCCCCCACACCCGGGAGTCGGGGTCGCAGACGCTGGTGCCGTCGTCGAGGGGCCCCATCCGAACGGTGCCCATGTAGTGCAGGGAGCTTCCGGGTGGCATCACGACGGGCATCCCGTCGATGAAGGTTCCCAAGGCGGCTGCAGCGCGGGCCAGGAACTCCCGCGCGTGGTCGAGTTCCGCCTCCTCGCGCTCGGTGACCTCGTAGGCGATCCTGATCCCTGGCAGCTGGTTCTCGTCGGGATCATCGTCAGCGAACAGGAGTCGGTCCTCGGCGCGCGGCCACTTCCTGACCCCCCAGCCCATGCCGACGTAGCCTCCGACGTTGCCGATGAAGGGGCTGTCCGGTGGGAGCGGGATCGGGCAGACCGGGCTGTAGATGAGCTGTGCGTGGAAGGGGTGAAGGTCCTGGTCGAACCGGATCCCCACCACCACGCGAACGGGGTCGATCGGAGCATCCGTGGCAGCGACGGGCGGGAGCAGTCCTTCCTTCACTGCCACGACACCGAAGATGAGCGGGTGTTCGGTCAGGTACCGACCCAGCGCCTGGGGCCTGATCCCCGATGCCCACAGCAGCTGTGGGGTACGCAGGGCGTCTGCCGCCACGACCACTTCGTCAGCCCTCTCCTGGGATTCGTCTCCAGTGGCGAGGTCCCGCAGGACGGCACCCACGACGTTGCCGTCCTCGACAAGGAGGCGCACGGCAAGGGTTCCCGTCCGGAGTTCGAAGCGACCCGCCTTCGCACCCGGTGTAGAGAGCTCCCCCAGCACGACATCCGTGCCAGACCAACGCATCGAGCCGTCGGCCCGGGGATCGCCGGCAACGGGGAGCGGCTGGACGAGCAGGCCGTCGTCAGCGAACTCGTCTGCGACGAGTCCCAGAAGTGCCGCCGCCTGCGGGGCCCCGCTGAACGCTTCATGCGTGGTGTGCAGGAGTCGCTCGGCCTCGTCGAGCAGCCCGTCCAGCTCCGCGTCGAGGAAGTCGATGCGCTCGGTTCCTATCGGCCGGGGGGTTGCGCACGTCCAGTGGGCCCCTTGACCTCCGACACACGTCGCAGCCGCAGCTGCCGGCATACCTGTGCTTCCCTCAGCAGCGCGACCAACCAGGTGGGTTCCCTGCCGTGCCGTGACCGTGCCCTCCATGCCCCCCGTGGGGATACCGGCCAGCCCGGCGCGACCAGCTGCGGGCCCTTGCGATGCGAGCTTGGCTGCCGTCTGCTCCGCCTTGTCTTCGATGTTGCGCACGTTCATGCCGAGGGGGTCACTGAGCGCGGGACCGGCCTCGACCATCAGCACCGAGACGGATTCGCTTCGCTCCATTAGACGACGGGCGTACACGGCTCCCGTTGGTCCGGATCCGATGACGATGACCTTGCGGTGGTCGCTGCTCATGCGCGGCTCTCCCTAGCCCCCGCCAGCCAGCTGCGGAGCTCCTTTCGATCACGGCGGATGCAGCTGACGATGTTGCCGATGACGACTCCGAGCGCGGCAGGTCCCGCGGACGGGCCGGCGTTGACGAGCAGTGAGGTGAGCTGGCGTTCGTCGAACTCTGCGGTCAGGACTGCCTGCCGGATGGTGGAGATCATGGTCACTCCCCCGACGAGAAGGCTGCGTCGAACGAGGCTGAAGGCGCGTCGAAGGCGAGCCGGCGCACGAAGTCCAGTGCCTCGGGAGCACCGACGAGGCGGTCCATACCGGCGTCCTCCCACTCGACGGAGATCGGTCCGTCGTAGCCGATGGTGTTGAGCATGCGGAAGCACTGCTCCCACGGCACGTCACCGTGACCGGTGGACACGAAGTCCCAGCCGCGGCGGGGGTCTGCCCAGGGGAGGTGGGACCCGAGGCGTCCGTTGCGGCCGTTGCCCACCAGCCGCTTGGCGTCCTTGCAGTCGACGTGGTAGATGCGGTCCTTGAAGTCCCACAGGAAGCCCACGGGGTCGAGGTCCTGCCACACGAAGTGACTGGGGTCCCAGTTGAGTCCGAACGCCTCACGGTGGCCGATGGCCTCGAGGGTGCGGACTGTGGTCCAGTAGTCGTAGGCGATCTCCGACGGGTGCACCTCGTGGGCAAACCGAACGCCGCACTCGTCGAAGACGTCGAGGATCGGGTTCCACCGGTCGGCGAAGTCCTGGTAGCCGGCGTCCACCATCTCGGTGGACGCGGGCGGGAACATCGCGACGTACTTCCAGATCGCCGAACCGGTGAATCCGATGACGGTGGAGACCCCGAGTCGCTGAGCCGCGCGGGCCGTCATCTTCATCTCCTCGGCAGCGCGTTGGCGGACGCCCTCGGCGTCACCATCGCCCCAGATTCGGGACGAGAGAATGCCCTGATGACGGGCGTCGATCGGGTCGTCGCAGACGGCCTGCCCTGTGAGGTGGTTGGAGATCGCAAACACCTTCAGGTCGTACCGGGCCAACAGGTCCAGCTTGGCCTGGACGTACTCGTCGTCCTCGGCGGCCTTCCACGGGTCGAGGTGGTCCCCCCAACAGGCGATCTCCAGTCCGTCGTAACCCCATTCGGAGGCGAGTCGGGCGACCTCTTCGAAGGGCAGGTCGGCCCATTGACCGGTAAAGAGGGTGACAGGGCGAGTCATGGTTGTTCCTTACGTCTTCAGGCGGGGACGGTCTGCCAGGCCCGCGAAGCGGAGCTGGTCTCGACCGCATCGAGGACACGCTGTACTTGGAGGCCGTCGTCGAACGAGGGCGTGGGGTCATCACCGGCGGCGATGGCTGACACCAGGTCGACCACCTGGTGACTGAAGCCGTGCTCGTAACCCAGGCCGTGCCCCGCCGGCCACCACGCGGCGACGTACGGATGCTCCGGCTCGGTGACGAGGATGCGGCGAAAGCCCGCCGTGTCCGAGGACTCGGCTGCGTCGTAGAACTCGAGGACATTCATGTCCTCGAAGTCGAAGGCGAGGCTTCCCTTGGACCCGTTGACCTCGATGCGTAGTGCGTTCTTGCGCCCGTAGGCGAAGCGCGTCGCTTCGAACACACCCATGGCGCCGCCGGCGAACTGGGCCAGGAAGCTCGCTGCATCGTCGACGGTCACCGGTCCCCGCTCGGACCCTGCTGTGCCCGCCAGGCCCGCGTGGTCGCTCGCGATGGGGCGTTCGGTGACGAAGGTCCGCAGGTTTCCCGAGACGTCCGTGACGGTGTCGCCCGTCAGAAACTGGGCGAGGTCCAGCGCGTGCGCTCCGATGTCTCCCAGCGCCCCCGAACCAGCCTTCTCCTTGTCGAGCCGCCAGGAGAGGGGTGCTTCGGGATCCGCGATCCAGTCCTGGAGGTACTGAGCCCGAACGTGGCGCACCTGGCCGATGCGCCCCTGATCGACAAGTCGCTTGGCGAGCGCGATCGCCGGCACCCGGCGATACGTGAAGCCGACCATCGACCGCACACCACGTTCGCGCGCCACTCGAGCTGCGTCAGCCATCCGTTCTGCCTCGTCGACGGAGTTCGCCAACGGCTTCTCGCAGAGGACGTGCTTGCCGGCCTGCAGCGCAGCGATGGCGATCTCGGCGTGGGTGTCACCGGGCGTACAGATGTCGATGAGGTCGACGTCGTCCCGTTCGACCACGCGGCGCCAGTCGGTCTCGGTGGTTGCCCAGCCCATCCTCCGGGCCGCGGCGGCGACGCGGTGCTCATCACGGCCGACGAGGACGGACATCTGGGGAGCGAGTGGGAGGTCGAACATCCGGGGCGCGGTCCGCCAGGCCTGCGAGTGCGCGGTACCCATGAAGGCATAGCCCACCATGGCCACGCGGAGGGGTCTCTGGGTCGGGTGCTCCGTCACGGGACGGTTCCTTCCTGCTTCGGATAGGTGCTGGCGATGTCGCGAGCACCTGCCACGGCCAGCGCGACCGAGGTCAGGGTGGGATTGCATGCCGTGGACGTGGGGATCAACCCGTTCCCGGCCACCCTGAGGCCGTCGACACCCCAGACCCGGGACAGCGGGTCGCACACCGAGGTGCCGTCGTCGGTGGTCCCCATGCGCACGGTGCCCTGGTAGTGCAAGGACGCGCCGGAAGGCAGCGTGATCGGGTCTGCGTCGAGAGGTTCACCGAGCGCCTCAGCCGCCTTTCGAACGAGCTGGCGGGCCTGTTCGAGCGCTGCCAGGTCCTTGTCCGTGAGCGTGTAATGGACACGGATGGCCGGCATTCCGAATGCATCCGTGCTGTCATCGTCGAACTCGAGTCGGTCTGTCTCCTGGAGGTCCTTGGCACAGAACCAGCCCAGGCCGACGATGCTGCCGGGCTCGACCACGTCATCGGCCGCGAGCGGCACGGGTGAGGCGTCCAGCTGCATGACCTGGCCGTGGAACGGCTCCGCATCCGTGAAGGGAACCCAGCTGACACCGCTTTGACGGGCGATTCTGGGCTTCTGCGAGTCGCCGCCCTGCAACGCGTCCCCAGCGACCACATCGCGGAGCCGTGCCGCGAAGATGACCTGGGCCTGGTCGTTGAGGTAGCGGCCCAGAGCCGGCGGACGGATACCCGACGCCCACAGCAGCTGCGGGGTACGGACCGCATCAGCCGCCACGACGACCTGGCCGACCGCCACCTGGTGCTCGGTCCCGTCCTGGAGGTCGCGGACCACGACGCTTGACACGCCACCGTCCTCCAGCCGGAGCACACGAACCTGCGCTTCGGGGAAGAGGATGTGTCGCGGGTTGGACCGCGTGGCCTCGCCGTAGACCACGTCGGATCCCGACCAGGTCACCCGGCCGTCACCGTGCGTCTGTACCGCCAGGGGCATCGGCTGGACCTTGCGACCCCCAGGGCGTGAGTCGTTGAAGACAGTGCCAAGCCGGGCTCGCACTTCGTCCGTGAAAGGAGCCCCATCGAAGGCGTGGGTTGACACACCGAGGAGGCGCTCTGCTTCATCGAGGAGCTCGTCGAGGTTGTCGACGAACCCGATGACCTCGCTGTCGCCTGGCCGCGGACACGCCGCGGTCCAGTGCGCGCCCATGCCGCCGACATTGCTCGACATCGCGAGCGACGGTATGCCGTCCTCGCCCGGCTGTTGGAAGCCGTCGGGAAGCAGGTGGGTGCCAGGTCGCCGGAGCCGCCGGTCCTCAGAGTCCGCGCCGACGAGGCCTTCTGAGCGGCGCTGCGCGGACGTCCTCTCCTCCGCATCGATGATGTTCTTGACATGGATCCCGGGCGGGTCTGCCAACAGCGGTCCCACCTCGAAGGTGACGAGGTCAAGGTCTGGGCGCAGCTCGCTGAGGACGCGCGCGTAGGCAGCACCGGTGGGACCACTTCCGACGATGGCGACATCCACGCGTGAGGGGAACTTCCGCGACATTGGGGATTCCTCGATGGTGGGCTCAGGCGCCCGCGGTGGAGCTGGAGGCGGCGCGGAAGTCGCGCCAGCCGGGCAGATCCCACGGTCGGGCGAGCGAGTCCCGAAGGTGGGCGACGAGTTCGTCCTTGGCCGGGAGGGGAGAGATTCGTCCGTCCGGGTGGCGGTAGGTCCGACAGGCGAGCGCGGAGGGAGCTTCGACGGTGAAGAGGTCGCTGCCGCCAACCTGGAAGGTGGGGGAGCCAGGGAAGGACCGACTGGCTGCCTGCTCAGGGCTGCTGACCTGGACCCGCTCCACACGGACGTCTGTGCGGCCGATCTCGGCGAGGCAATTGGTCAACAGGATCTCGGCGGCTCCGTGGCTGGGGCAGCCGTCGTACCAGAGCAGCTCGACCCGCCACTTGACCGAGCAACCCGCCGGCGAGGTGGTGGGTCGCTGCACCGGCTCGCCCGCCAGCACGCTTTCGAGGGCGTCGCGGACGAACCGGGCGTTCTGGGTGGGGTCGTCGTGGTCCCCGTCAGGTGCGCCGTGGTAGCGAATCACTCCATCGGCGTCCACCACAAAGACCTCGGGGGTCGCCGTGGCACCGAAGGACGCGGTGACCGACTGCTGAACATCCTTCAGGTAGGCGCCGGCGACCTCACCCGCGGCGACGCGTGCCTGCATTCCTTCGAGAGAGTCCTTCGGCTGGAGCTCCTCGTCGTTGCTCACGATCTGGACGAGCTGGACGCCACGCCCCGCGTAGTCGGCGGCGATCTTCTGGATGCGGTCGTGCCACGCGAGGGCATAGGGGCAACCGTTCGAGGTGAAGACCACGACGGTGGCCGAGTTCGCGGAGTAGTCCGCGCTGACGGTCTGTCCCTGGGAGTCCGGGAGGCTGATGCTGGGGGCACCATCCCCGGCAGTCCTCCTGCGGACCTTCGTGGTCGTGTCGGACACCGGGTCTCCTCTCGACGTCCCACCACTGCGGTGGGCACTCGTGGAGAGTCTTCATCCTCCGGAACTAAAACAACAGTTCTAGTTCGTGATGCGGGGCATCGCTGGGAACGATGCCCCGCATCAACCCGGGCTCAGATATGCAGCCACCATCTCGACGAGGACGGCCAACAGTTCTTCCCACGGTTGATCCATGGCCGCTTCTGGGTCACTGCCCAGGCCCAACTGCCTGGCGAGGACGCTGTAGACCACCGTGCAGGACCACGTGACGGCCGCCTCCGGATCCGGGCGGGTGATGGCATCGCCGGCGGACAGCAGCGCCTTGGAGAAGGCCGACACCATGTCCTCGTGCGCGATCTTGCCTCCCGCGGCGATCACCGGGTCGTTGTGGGCGAGCCGCATGAAGGGTGCCAGCTCATCGGCGTGCCTGCGCAACAGCTCCGCGAGCGCGCGAACCGCGCGCCCCACCAAGGCATGCAACGTCTCCTGGGACGAGGCATCCAAGCTCAGGGCGCGATGGGTCTCGATCGCGAGGCGTTCCATCAGCCGTGCATGGGCAACCCGAATGAGGTCGTCCTTGCTGGCGACGCGAGCGTAGATGGAGCCGGTGGAGACCCCCGAGCGCGCGGCGACCTCGGCAACCGTGATCGCGCCAGAGCGCCGCTCCACCATCAGCGACATGGCACCCTCGACCGCCCGGTCGAAGGACTGACGGCTGCGCTCCTGCTTGGGTTTCTTGACGAGTTCGCCACCAGGGGGCGTCATGCGCCGAGCCTACTGAACCGCGCCCCGCACCGATCCGTGATGGGCGTTCAGCTGCTCACGGGCCTCGGCTGCGGACGTGACCATGCGCGATCCAGCGAACTCGGCCGCCGACCGCTGAACGGCCTGTTCCCCGGCGACGATCGGGAACGCGTCGTCCCAGTGGTTCCAGTGCCAGCCTTCGTACTCGGTGGAGATGGCGCCCTTGTACCCGGCATTGACGAGCTGGGTGACGAGGCCGCGGACAGGCACCGAGGGCTCTTCGCCGCTCTCGTCGATGCCGAAGAACTTGCCGTGGACGTGCCGGATCCACGGCATGATCTCGAGCCAGGAGCTGACCTCGGCTGGTCCGAACAGACCCGTGCCGTTGATGGCCAGGTCGACGCCGAGATCCGGACGCCCGTGGCGCGCGGCAAGTCCGATGAAGGCACCGAACCGCTGGCCGTGCTCGGAGTCGGTGTTCGGCGGCCCCTGTCGGTAGTAGTCGCGCCAGAGCTCGACCGCCGCGGAGATGAGGTCCTCGCTGGCGCCGCGCCGACGGTACGCCTCGACCGCGGACGGAGCGAAGTCGATGACCGTGGCGCCCCAGTCGGCCACGAACCCCAGCAGTGGGGATCCGAGCTTCTCGTAACGGTCGCGGAGCGCCAGGACCAGGTCAGCCTTCGCGTGGTGGTGGGCGTGGACCTCGATGGCGAGGGTTACCCCGTAACGCTCGGCGATGGGGAGCAACGCCTCCATCGAATCTGGCGTCAGCGAGATCTGGACACGGGCCAGGGGGAAGCCGAGCTTCGCCGCCGACTCGATCTGGCGTCGCATGTACTCCACCAGCTCGGTGTCCGTCATCAGGCCGTCCCGGCGGATGCCGACGTCTGTGTTGATGGCCAGCGAAGTCTGCACCAGACCGGCATCATCGACCAGGCCGCGGAACCACTCGGCATACTCGTCGGTGACCTCGGGGAAACCGCGGAAGGCGGAGAAGCCGATGATCTCCAAACCGGGCCCGTACCCATCAGCGGACACCCGACGGATCAGCCCCTCGAGATCGTCCTGGCGCGCGTGGAACGCGCGCGTGAAGCTGTAGAGGGTCACGCCTTGGATCGGGGTACCGAGGGAGTCAGACATCTGCAGCAACCTCCATGGTCTTCCGGCCGTGCTCTTCGATGAGCAGGACGCCGTGCGCGGTCACGATGTAGGGGATGTACAGGTGGAGGTCGACCTCGACATCGTGCGACTGGCCGTCTGCGACTGCGAGGTCCCCGGACAGGACGGCGGAGTCGGTGGTGAACCACCACTCATCGACCGTCTCGGCCAGCTCCCCCAAGCGGAAGTCGCGGCCGTTCAGGTTCCAGACGAGGCTGTCCTTGGGTGCGGCGACGCCGTCGATGCGGAGCTCGACGTCGGCGATGCATGACGCGGGCAACGCCCGATACCAAGGGATTCGGACCTCCACGGAGGCGCGTCGCCCGGTGGACCTGAGGGTCCCGTCCTCCACAATTCGATCGGGGATCATCGACTCTCCTCGCTAGGCCGCGCATTCCAGGACAGCGTCATTGAAGCCGGGATCCAGCGAGCGACGAAGGCGTGAATGCCGATACGAGGCATCACCAGAACCGATGCCCGCCTTCAACAATTCGACAGAGCGGACGCCTGCCGGAGCCTCGGAGGGTCGGATATGGTTCGTGCGGATGCCGGGGTGAGTTTCGCAGTGCAGCGACCGCCCGTCGGGCTCGTCGTGGACGGGCTACGCGCACACTGCCGCGTCCTCGTCAGTCAGGCAGGCCTGCTCCGTGCCCCATGCCACTGTGCTCTCCCCAGTGAACCCATCCACGCGCCACCGGCGACTCCAGATCGCGCTCCTCGTCGTCACGTTCCTGACAGCCATGGACCAGACGATCGTCGCGACCGCCCTGCCAGCCGTCGTCCACGAGGTGGGGGGCCGATCAGCGATGGGGTGGGTCTTCGCCAGCTACACCCTGGCGATGACGATCTCGATGCCCGTGTACGGACGACTCGGCGACCTTCGCGGACGCCGGTCGATGTTCCTCCTGTGCCTCGGGGGTTTCGTGACCTCGTCGGTCGCGTGCGGGCTCGCGACCACGATGCCCCAGCTCGTCGGGCTTCGTGCCCTTCAGGGTCTGGCCGGCGGCGGGGTCCTCGTTCTGTCCCAGGCAGTCGTCGCCGACGCCGTCCCGGCTCGTCAGCGTGGACAGTTCATGGCGCCTGTTGGTCTGGTCTTCGCGGCCGCGAGCGTGGTGGCCCCGCTCATCGGGGGAGCCCTCACTGACTCCCTGGGGTGGCGGTGGGTTTTCTGGGTGAATCTGCCACTGGGCCTGGTGACCATCCTTCTGGCCACCAAGTCCGTTCCCCGCACCCAGTCAGAGACCCCGAGCGGAAGGTTGGATGTTCCCGGAGCCGTCGTCTACGCCATCGCCGTGACCGCTCTGGTGTCAGTGGTCGGCACCGTCGGTCAGACCAACTGGTTGACGCCGGCAGGTGGGGCCCTCACGACAGTGGCGGTGCTCGCTTCCGCCGTGTTCATCAGGCGCATGTTGCGTCACGAAGACCCGCTCATCCCCATCACGGTGTTGCGCGACCGCACCATCAGGGTCAGCGCCTGGTTGGGTTTCACCGTCGGCGCAGCCGTGTTCGCGCTTGTCGGTTTTCTCCCCACCATCGTGCAGACCGTCCTCGACGTCCCCGCCACCGCATCGGGCGCGCTACTGCTGGCCCTGATCCTCGGGATGATGGCCTCGGTCACCGCCACGTCTGCCCTGATCTCCCGGACGGGGAGGTATCGCCGGCTCCCCCTGGTGGGATGTCTGGTCGGCGCCGGCGCGATGCTGGCCCTCTCCGGCCTGGACGCCTCCTGGAGCCTGCCGCACACCGCGATCTGGATCGGCCTCCTCGGCGTCGGAACAGGGTGCTACATGCAACTGGTGACCACCATGGCGCAGGATTCGGCACCGCCGGAGCTGGTGGGTTCGGCGACGGCAACCGTGTCGCTCGGACGGGAGCTCGGAGTCACCATCGGAGCGGCCTCGATCGGCAGCCTGCTGGCGACGCGGTTCGACGCAGGGACCCTGTTCCTGGCTCTCGGGGGGGTCCTCGTGGTCGGCGCCCTGGTGTCACTCCTTGTCCCGAACCAAGAGTTTGCCCAAGAGCCCTCACGCTGACCTCGGCATTGCTCTGGCCGATGGAGTCCATCACGAACTGGAACTGTCATTCTGATTTGGGAAGGGACAGACTCTCAGCGGCGCACCGACCCGCTCGCGCCACGCCAGTCTCTATGCGGAAGTGAGTTCACCGTGGCTCGTCAGCCCCAGCCTGAAGACAAGTTCTCGTTCGGTCTCTGGACCGTCGGCTGGACCGGCGCCGACCCCTTCGGAACCGCGAGCCGCCCCGCGCTGGACCCGTGGGAGTATGCCGAGAAGCTGGCCGAGATCGGCGCCTGGGGGATCACCTTCCATGACAACGACGTCTTTGCGTTCGACGCCGATGAGACGACGAAGCAGGACCGTCTTGGCCGACTGAAGTCCGCCACGGATGCCTCAGGGTTGGTCATCGAGATGGTGACCACCAACACCTTCTCGCACCCCGTCTTCAAGGACGGTGGGCTCACTTCGAACGACCGGTCGGTCCGGCGGTTCGGGCTGCGCAAGGTCCTCGGCGCTGTCGACATCGCCGCGCAGATGGGGGCGACGACCTTCGTCATGTGGGGCGGCCGCGAGGGCGCAGAGTACGACGGGTCCAAGGACCTGTACTCCGCGTTGGACCGCTACAAGGAGGGCCTGGACACGGTTGCGTCCTACATCAAGGAGAAGGACTACGACCTGCGGATTGCGCTGGAACCAAAGCCGAACGAGCCGCGCGGAGACATCTTCCTTCCGACCGTCGGGCATGCTCTCGCGCTGATCGCAGAACTGGAGCACGGTGACATCGTGGGCGTGAACCCGGAGACGGGTCACGAGCAGATGGCCAACCTCAACTACACGCACCAGCTCGCCCAGGCGCTCTGGAGCGGCAAACTGTTCCACATCGACCTGAACGGACAGCGCGGCCTGAAGTACGACCAGGACCTGGTCTTCGGGCACGGCGACCTCCTGTCCGCCTTCTTCACCGTGGACCTGCTGGAGAACGGCTTCGTCGGCCGACCCGACGCCCCGCGGTTCGATGGCCCCAGGCACTTCGACTACAAGCCCTCTCGCACCGAGCACCTCGCCGGCGTGTGGGAGTCCGCGAAGGCCTGCATGTCGACATACCTGCTCCTTGCGGAGAAGGCGAAGGAGTTCCGCGCGGACCAGCGGGTCACGGAGGCACTGGAGTACTCCGGGGTGACCTCCCTCGCGACGCCGACCCTCGATGCTGGAGAGTCACTTGCCGACTTCCTGTCCAAGGACGACAAGTTCGACGTCGAGAAGGCAGCCGAGCGCGACTACGGCTTCGTCCGGCTCAACCAGCTCGCCCTCGAGCACCTCATCGGCTGACGGATGACGCTGGTCGCCGGCGTCGACTCGTCGACGCAGTCGTGCAAGGTCGTCATCCGGGATGCGGCGACCGGTGCCCTTGTCCGACAGGGCAGCGCAAGGCACCCGACGGGGACCGAGGTCCACCCAGATGCGTGGTGGGACGGGTTCGTCGAAGCAGTCGACACTGCCGGCGGGCTGTCCGACGTCTCTGCGATCTCGGTCGCAGGACAGCAGCACGGCATGGTGTGCCTCGACGCAGACGGCCAGGTGATCCGCCCCGCTCTGTTGTGGAACGACACGCGCTCCGCTTCGGCCGCCTCTGCCCTGGTTCGCGAGCTCGGCGAAGGCGATGAGGCCCTCGGTGCCGCGAGATGGGCGGAGGCCGTGGGCAGTGTCCCTGTCGCCGCTCTGACCGTGACGAAGTTGCGATGGCTCGCCGACGCGGAGCCCGACAATGCCGCCAGGGTTGCGGCGGTCGCCCTGCCCCATGACTGGCTGACGTGGCGGCTGACGGGAGCCGAGTCGCTCGGCACCTTGGTGACCGACCGATCCGACGCTTCTGGGACCGGCTACTTCGACGCTGTCTCGGGGAGGTACCGTCGGGACCTGCTCGCCCTGGCGCTCAGACGCGAGGAGAGCGACGTTTCCCACATCGTCCTGCCACGCGTCCTGGGACCACACGAAGCAGCCGGTCGCGGCTCCGCGGCGCTGAATCTGGCGCACCTCGTGGTTGGGCCGGGCTGCGGCGACAACGCCGGGGCCGCTCTGGGACTGGGCCTCGAGGCTGGGGCGACCCTGGTGTCCCTCGGCACGTCCGGTGTGGTCGCCTCGGTCTCGGACACCCCCACCAGCGACGCCAGTGGGACCGTTGCGGGGTTCGCCGATGCCACGGGAAGATTCCTGCCACTCGCGTGCACCCTCAACGGGGCCAGGGTCATCGATGCAACGGCGCAGCTGCTCGGCGTCGATCATGCCGAGCTCTCACAGCTCGCCCTCAGCGCGAATCCGGGGTCGGGCGGACTGGTGCTCGTGCCGTACTTCGAGGGAGAAAGGACACCCAACCTGCCCGCGGCGACCGGTGAGCTCCATGGGGTCACGCTGGAGAGCCTCACCGCTTCGAACCTCGCCCTGGCCGCCTTCGAGGGACTCGCGGGACTCCTGGGCGCCGCGATGTCTGGCATGCGGGACCAACGTGTGGCGATCAAGTCCGTGACCCTGGCCGGTGGCGGGTCACGGTCGGAGGCCTTCCGCGTCGTCAGTGCGCGGACCTGGGGCCTGCCGGTGACCGTGCCCGATTCCGGAGAGGACGTGGCCGACGGAGCCGCCCGACAGGCGGCCTGGGTCCTCATGGACTCGTCCGAACCACCGGTCTGGCATTTCAGGGAGGCAACCGAATACACCCCGCCGCCTACACCGCAGGTTCAGACCGGCTACGACAGGGCGGCGGTTCGCGTCCGCCGGGCCGCCGACGACGCGGCATACCCCTCAGCCGGGTCCGACCGGTCACCGTAGGCGCACACAGGCACGGACGAAACGTCTACCAGCAGGCCGTCGCCGGCCGGAGGGATGAGGTCAGCTGTGGCATCCGCCATTGGCACGAACTGGGCAGGCAACCACGCATACGTCGCCTCCGCGCTGGCGGAGCCATCGAGTGTCGCCGAACTCCAAGGACTCGTCGCGCGCTCCCCACAGATCCGCGCTCTTGGCTCGCGTCACTCCTTCTCCGACCTCACGGACACGCGCGGGATCCTCGTGGACCTGGCAGGGCTGCCCGCCGATATCCGGATCGACGAGGAGTCGTCGTCGGTCTCCGTGTCAGCGGGGACGCGCTACGGCGACCTCGCCGCGGCCCTCGACCAACGAGGTCAGGCGCTGGCCAACATGGCATCACTGCCACACATCTCCGTCTGTGGGGCCGTGGCCACCGGCACGCACGGCTCCGGAGATACGAACCAGTCCCTCTCCAGTGCCGTTCGTGCCCTCGAGATCGTGGGGCCCGACGGCTACCTCCGACGCCTCGACAGGGCAGACTCCGACTTCGACGGCTCCGTGGTGGCGCTGGGTGCGCTGGGCATCGTCACGCGAGTGGTGCTGGACATCGGGCCCAGCTACGGGCTACGGCAATACGTGAGCACGGGCCTGACCTGGTCAACCATCGAAAGTCGATTCGACGACCTCACCGCGGCGGGATACAGCGTCAGCATCTTCACGCGCTTCGGCGACGAGTCGGAGAACCAGCTGTGGGTCAAAGCCCTGGCCGATCGGCCGGCGACGCCGAACACATTCGGCACGACACCTGCACTCACGCCCACGCACATGCTCACGGGTGGTGCCGTCGAAGCCCTCACCGAACAGGGCGGAGTGCCGGGGCGGTGGATGCACCGACTCCCCCACTTTCGCATCGACTTCACCCCCAGCCGGGGCGAGGAGCTGCAGAGTGAGTACTTCCTCCCGCGCGAGCACGCCTTGCGAGGCGTGGACGCCCTTCGCCGGCTGAGTCCGCAGTTCCGGCACGTGTTGCAGGTTGCTGAGATTCGCACCATCGCCGCAGACTCGCTCTGGCTCAGCGGCGCATATGACCGCGAGACAGTTGCCGTGCACTTCACGTGGGTGCAGGACGAGGCCGCGGTCAGGGTTGCGCTGCGTGAGATCGAGGGTGCCCTGGCGTCGTGGGGGGCGCGACCTCACTGGGGGAAGCTCTTCGGCTTCGACCAGGCCGCCGTGTCAGCCGTCTTTCCGAGGTTGACTGACTTCAGGGGGCTTCGCGATCGAGTGGACCCCGACCGAAAGTTCGGCAATGCCTTCCTTGACCGCTGCCTGCAGTAGTCCCCAGCGGCAGATGCATCAGCGCTGACCACAGGATTTGGGGTTCGCCCGGGGTTGCTCACAGTCCCGTGTCGCGCACCTCAGAAACCCACTGGCCGGGAAGTACTGCTGACCAACCGCCATCAACCACCAGGTTCGCGCCCGTGACGTACGACGCGTCATCGGACGCGAGGAACAAGGCACAGCGGACCACCTCGCGAGGGCTTCCGACTCGGCCGAGCGGGATGTGTCGGGCTATGTCTCGCATCGGATGGTCGGGCGCGAGCAGGTCCCCCTGCGTGGCTGGAGTGGCAACCATGCCGGGGCTCACGCAGTTCACCCGAATGCCGTGCGGCGCACCTTCGGCGGCGAGCTGCTTGGTCAACGCGACGATGCCACCTTTGGTGACCGTGTGGGCGACTCGGGTGTTCGTCATGGACCCACTGATGCCTGCAGTCGATCCGACGAGCACGACCGCGCCCGAGCGCGGGGCCTTGAGGTGCTTCCAAGCGTGTCGGATGGGCAGGAACGTCACGTCCAGCTCGTGAGCCAGGACGAAGTGCCACTCCTCGACAGAGACCTGCTCGACGGGGTTGAAACGCGTGGCGCCGGCGTTGGCATACACGATGTCGACACCGCCATGACGCTCCGCAGCATCGTCCACCCAGGCGCGAACAGCTGCGTCGTCCGTGAGGTCCACCGGCTGCGTGCTGGTCATGACTCCCCCGGCTGCGCGCACGAGCTCGACCGTCTCGGCCGCGCCGTCGGCCTGGATGTCGCAACCCACGACGATGGCACCCTCCGCCGCGAAGAGCAGGGCTGCTTCGCGGCCCTGACCGCCGGCCGTGCCCGTGATCAGGGCGACCTTGCCCTCGAGTCGTCGCGTCACTTGACCGCGACTGGGTTCACCGGCGCACCAACGGCACCCGTGAACGGGATGGGCGCAGCGGTGAGCCAGAACTCGTAGACACCATCGGCGGCGCAGTCAGCGCTGAGCGCCTCGAGATCCCACATCTCCCCGAGGAAGAGCCCGATGTGCGGGATCGCCACCTGGTGCAGCGGCTGGAACGCGACGTCGAACTCGTTGGGTCGCACTTCCAAGCCCCAGGTGTCGGTGGCAATGGCCGAGATCTCTGAGCGGTGCAGCCAGTCGACCGTGGTGAACGACAGACCCGGCGAGTCTCCGCCGGCGTAGTCCTTCCACCCTTCGCGTCGCGCGCGCGTGAGTCTCCCCGTGCGGACCACGACGATGTCGCCGCGACCGACCGTGGAGCTGGGCCCCTGCGCGGCGATGGTGGCCTCGAGGTGCTGCTCAGTGATGGCAAATCCGTCGGGCAGCTCGCCGTCCGTGCCGAACTGGCGAGCGACGTCGAGCAGCACCCCGCGCCCGGCGACGACGTCCGCCACCGTCTCGATGCCCGTGAAGCTGTCGCCGAGGCTTGTCACCACCTGGTCGGCGGGGCGCCCGTTCCAGGCCTTGCCGTGGTCGAAGATGTGACCCAACCCATCCCATTGGGTCGAGCACTGGAGCGGCATCGTCACCACATCGTCCGCGCCGCCGAGACCGTGGGGGAAACCCTGTACACCTGCCACGGCGTCGGTTCCGGTGTCGAGCATGACGTGGATCGGGTTGGTCCTCCGCCGCCACCCCTTCTGTGGCCCTTCCATGTCGAACGACTGCGACAGCGAAAAGCTTCGACCGGTGACGACCAGGGCGGCGGCCGACAGTCGCTTCTCCTGGCTCAGGAAGTTCATGGTGCCGCGAACGTCGTCGGGCCCCCAACGCCCCCAGTTCGAGACCCGCTTTGCTGCCGCCGCGATCGCGCCGGCAGGGTCGGAGGCGTCGAGCTCATCAGGCGTCATGGTGATGTCCATTCGTCGAGGGTGGTTGCGCGGCACTAGGTTCCGTCGCGCATCGGCGGGAGGTACTGCGGCCGGAGGATGTCGGAGACTGCCTTGGCCCCACCGTGGGAGCTGGTGCCGCCGTCCACAGGGATCTCAGCACCGCTCACGTAGGAGGCGGCGTCGCTGAGCAGGAACGTCACGACGCTCGCGACCTCGCTGCTGGTCCCTGCTCGGCCCAGTGGTGCAGCATCGATGGAGGCAGCTCGGAACTCCGCAGGGGCCGACGCCGTCATCGGGGTGTCGATGAATCCGGGGTGGACGATGTTGACTCGGATTCCCCGCGGCCCCAGTTCCAGGCACGCCGCATGGGTCAGGCCGCGGAGCGCCCACTTGCTGGAGGTGTAGGCGACCGCGTAGTGACCCTGGAGTGCGGCGAGCGAACCGATGTTGACGATCGACGCGCCGGGGCGCATGAGGGGAACCAGAGTCTTGATCCCGAGCAGCGGACCCACGACGTTGACGTCCTGGACCACGGCGAAGTCATCGCGCGTCGCGTCACTGAGCCGCGCGCGCCAGGTCGTGCCCGCGCAGTTCACCAGGCCGTGGATCGTCTGACCGGCGTTCGAGAGCTCTGCGGCCAGGGCTTCCCACTGTGACTCGCTGCGAACGTCGAGGGCACGCACGCCCTCCGTGGAATGCTGGTCGACCGCAATGACGGTCGCGCCGGCGGCTGCTGCCCTTGCCGCCACGGCCAAGCCGATCCCCGAGGCTGCTCCGGTGACGACCACGGTTCTGCCCGAGAGCGAGAACTCTGCAAATGCCGCCGGCGTCATGGTCCGTGTCGGCTCGACGTGCCGAGTTGGCCACCGTAGTCGGCGCTGTCTCGCGCTTCCGAGAGTTCCGCTCGAACCTGTTCCAGGATTCGCAGGACTGCCACCGTGTCGGACACCGGATGGAGGGGATGCTCGAGGTCGCTGCGGAGAATGGCCTCGGATGCCGCACGGAACATGGGGACGTAGCCGGCGCCCTCCTGTTCGAAGTCGAGCTCCTCAACCGTCGGTGGCTCGGGAGGCTGTCCCGTCACCACGCGAAGGGAGCGTGGGGCGAAGAGCGGCTCGCCGAGGGTGATGCTCCCTCGCGTTCCGCCGATCCAACCGGCGGGGGGAATGAAGGTGGTGAGCGAGTTCATCAACTGTGCAAGAGCACCGGAGTCGTACCTCAGCGTGTACGCCTCCTGCTCGTCGACCCCGTCGTCACGGACCTCGCCCACGGCGAGCACCTGGTCGGGAGTACCGAGGACGGTATGCGCGAGCGCGATCGTGTACACGCCCAGGTCATACAGAGCGCCCCCGCCCAGCTCGGCGACCCAGTACCTGGCCGGACCGTCCGGGGGCACTGGAAATCCGGCACCGGCCTGGATCAGCCGCGGCTCGCCGATGGTGCCCGACCGCAAGAGTTCGGTCATGGCTCCAAACGCCGGAGTGAATTTCATCCACATGGCCTCCATGAGGAATGCGCCATTCTCGCGCGAGAGACGTTGCAGCTCCTCGGCCTCTGCGGATGTCATGGTCAGGGGCTTCTCACACACCACGTGCGTGCCGGCCCTCAAGGCGCGTGCGGCATAGTCGAAGTGCAGCCCGTGCGGAATGCCGATGTAGACCGCGTCGACCTGCCCTGAGGCACAGAACTCGTCGAAGTCTGCGGACGCGAACGGGATCGCGTGCTCTGAGGCGAACTTGTCGGCCCGGTCCTTGTCACGCGAGCAGATGCCGACCAGCTCGACGTTGTCGCACAGCTGAAGATCGCCGACCGTTCGCCGAGCTATTCCGCCGGTCCCGACGATGCCCCACCGCACCCTCGCGTGCACGCTGCTCACTTCCTTCGTGTTTGCAGTCAGCGGCACACAGCCCGCGCAAACTTGAGTGATGGTTCATCGGTCTCAGGACGACACCATTGAAGCCGTGATCCCCCGGCGGACGAACGCCTGAATGCCAATGCGAGGCATCACCCAAACCGATACGTCGCTCGCACCATCCAGCGCCCCAGCCCGACATCCGCGAGCGTCAGAGGGGTGGCGATGCGCCCGTCATCTTCAAGTGACAAACACCCCTAGGGGCAAAGGCCAAAGCGCCCCTGCCTGCGTTTCCGCTGGTCAGGGGGCGGGCGGTGCGCCCCCTGGGGGGAGCCCTGTTGGTTCAGGGTCGTTGTTCGTCGGCTGGCCTGACGAGGGTGGGGCCCGTCTCGGTGGCGGCCCAGCTGGCGAGCAGAGCGAGTGCATCCTGGGTGGGCGTGCCCGGCTCTGGGAGGTAGGTGACCAGGCTCGTGCTGTCGCCGGCCCGGAGTGGCAGTGACTCGAACGGAAGGTCGAGGTCGCCGACGACCGCGTGGTGCAGCTTCTTGACGCCGGTGTTGTGGATGCGGACGTCGTGGGCGGCCCAGCGGACTCGGAAGTCCTGGCTGCGGGTGGACAGCTCACCGATCAGGTCGGAGAGTTGTCGGTCGTACGGGCTGCGTCCCGCTTCGGCCCGAAGCAGGGCGACGGTGTCGTTGGCGACGGTGTCCCAGTCGCGGAAGAGGGATGTCGCGTGTGGGTCGAGGAAGACGAGGCGGGCGTTGTTCACGGGCTGCCCGGTCTCGTACCAAGGTGAGAACAGTGCGCGGCACAAGGGGTTGAATCCGAGCACGTCGAGGCGCCCATTGAGGACGACCGCGGGCACGGTGGGCATCGCGTCCAGAAGTCGTTGGATGGTGGGGCGAACGCGGGTGGGCGCCGGTGGCCGACGTTTCATGGCCCGCTCCGGTGTGCCAGCGGTCCGGAACAGGTCGAGCAGGTGCGCTCGTTCGGCGTCGTCCAGGCGCAGCGCGTGAGCGACACCGTCGATGACGCTCTCGGAGACGCCGGTGGCGTCGCCGCGTTCGAGGCGGATGTAGTACTGCGGGGAGACTCCGACGAGGAGGGCGGCCTCCTCCCGCCGTAGCCCCGGCACGCGGCGACGGTCATTCCCGTAGGTCGGCAAGCCGGCCTGCTCGGGGGTGATTCTGGCGCGTCGGGTGCTCAGGAACTCGCGGATCTCGGCCCGTACAGAGTCCCGGGGGCTGGGCTCCGGTGCGGTCATGTCGTCCACTGTACGAACGCTGGCGGTCCGGTGGGGGTCCCTGTCAGTGGCTCCCACGACAGGGACTGCCACAACTCCTCGTGCGCTGGTTCTCTGGTGGACGGCGCCTCATCCAGGGCGCAGACCGAATTCTTCACGAAAGTTCAGCAGCAATGACCGACCAGACCCAGACCACCGACACGATCCCTACCGCCGACGAGGTCACCCAGCCCACGTTGAAGACGGTTTGGTTGGTGACCGGAGCGGGCCGCGGCCTGGGCGTCGACATCGCCAAGGCCGCCCTGGCCGCGGGGCACTCGGTGGTCGCCAGTGCTCGCACCGTCGAGAGCATCACAGCTGCTCTGGGGCAGCACGACGACCTGTTGGCCGTCGCCCTCGACGTCACCGACCCGGGTGCCGCCGACGCCGCGGTCGCAGCGACCGTCGAGCGCTTCGGACACCTGGACGTCCTGGTCAACAACGCCGGCAGTTTCCAGGCCGGGTTCTTCGAGGAGATGAGCCCAGCGGCGTTCCGGTCCCAGATCGAGACCACGCTCTTCGGGCCGGTCAACGTCACTCGAGCGGCCCTCCCGCAGCTGCGGGCCCAACGCTCCGGACTGGTGATGACGATCTCCTCGACCGCTGGCATCGCCTCGACCGGTGACTTCCTGACCGCCTACGCAGCGTCCAAGTTCGGGGTGGAAGGGTTCATGGAAGCGCTGGCCTCCGAGATCGCCCCGTTCGGGATCCGCACCATGCTGGTCGAGCCCGGCTTCTTCCGCACCGAGCTCCTCACCCCGCAGTCCACCCAGTACGCGAAGCCCTCCATTGCGGACTACGCCGACCGCTCCGCGGCGACCATCGAGGCGTGGCAGGGCATGGACGGAAAGCAGGGCGGTGACCCGGCGAAGCTGGCCGCCGCCCTCGTGCAGTTGGCCGCGCTCAAGCAGCCACCAGCACGCTTCGCTGCTGGCGCCGACGCCGTGAGTCTCTTCGAGACCAAGGCCCAGACCCTCCTTGGCCAGGCCGACGCCCACCGAGAGCTGTCCTCCAGCCTGGCGCACGACGACGCCTGACGCTGGCTTCCGTGCCCGCTGCTTGCCCGATCGCGGATCTCAGACCCATGCAGCAGCAACGGGTCCGGGATGCGTTGGTCTTCATCGGCCGGCATCCCCGCAGCCTTCGGAGGATGCCGTTGCGCACCTTCATCCACGACGCCGCGGTCACACAGGCGCAGGCATTGTCCACCGAGCAGATCGTCGCCGAGATCACCAACAGCATTGGGTCACGTCGACACAATCCCGGGATCGCTCCCCTGGAGACGCTGGCCGACATCCTTGTGCACAGCCAGGGGTAACCGCCAACGGCGGCCGCTGGCACACACCTTCCGAGACCGGGCCACGGTGTGCCAGCCAGCGCCTCAGCAGATGCGCCCTTAACACATCCTGGCGGATCAGGCATCGCCCGTCGGGCGGAGCTCCTTCGACTGCATTCGCATCGGTACACCGAGGCTGCCGGCGCTTACGCTCCACACGAAGTAAAGAAACGGTAAGGCGAAGGTAAAGGGAAGGCAAAGCGACGCAGCACGGAACCTCATTTGCTTGAAGGCCTCGTCGGCGGGCCGAACCGCATGGCCGGCGTTGCGCAGGTCACCACGACTGCCCCGGGACTGCAGGGGTCACCGGAAGCATTGACGAGTGTGGGGAACACATGGGCAGCAGGGGGCTTGTCGATTCCTCGCGCGGCGCGGCAAGGACTGACGCCGCTCTTGAGAAGCGCGAACCGCCGGGGCCTGAGCCACGCCGGCTGCAGTTCGCCGTCGCGCCGTCGCGCCCCACATCGGGGTCGTCGCGGACGCACAGTCCGCGCGTCGTCGCACTGGTGCCGGCCCACGACGAGGCGGGCACCATCGGCCGCACCCTCGCCGCGCTCGAGGCACAGACTCGTCCGCCGGATGCGGTAGTGGTGGTGGCCGACAACTGCACCGATGAGACCGCCACCATTGCCAAGGCTGCCGGAGTGGCCGTGGTCGAGACCGTCGACAACCGGCACAAGAAGGCTGGCGCCCTGAACCAGGTGCTCACCGAGCTGCTACCCCACCTCGAGGACAATGACGTGATCCTCATCCAGGACGCCGACTCGTTCCTCGACCCAGACTTCGTCGAGGGCGGCCTCCAAGCATTTGCCGCGCGGCGGGCCCTGGGTGCGGTGGGTGGGACCTTTCGCGGCCAGCGGCCCGATGGGCCGACCAGTGCTTCTGAGCGCTTCTTGGCCCACCTGCAGGACAACGAGTTCGCCCGCTATGCCCGGGACGTGCGGCGCCTTCGCGGGCGTTGCCTCGTGGTGACTGGCACGGCTGCCATGTTCAGGGTCGGAACCCTCCGACAGGTCAGCCGCGCCCGCCTCAGGGGTGTCCTGCCGCCCGGTGACGGCCGAGGCGGCGTCTACGACACGTCCGTGCTGACCGAGGACAACGAGCTGTCATTCGCGGTCCAGACGCTGGGGCTGCGTCTGTTCGCCCCTGCCACGATGACGCTGGTCACCGAGGTGATGCCGACCTGGCGCGCATTGTGGAGGCAGCGGCTGCGATGGAAGCGCGGAGCGCTGGAGAACTGCGCGCAGTACGGCGTGACCGCGGTCACGTGGCGCTATTGGGGCCGCCAGGTCCTCACGGGCGCGGGCGTGCTCGTCACCACGCTCTACCTCCTGACCGTTGTTCTTGCCCTCGTCACGGGCCGGTTCGGGGTCCACCCGTTCTGGGCTGCGCTTACCGGGGTGTTCTGTCTTGAGCGTTTCGTCACGCTGAAGGACAAGGGGTGGCGGCACCAGCTCACTGCCATCTTCATGTACGAGCTCCCTTACGAGCTCTTCCTCCAGGCAGCACACGCGAAGGCATACGCCGACGCGTTCTTACGAAGAGAAAGAAGATGGTGACTTTCATGTACAGCAACCCCACCCCCGTCATGGCCGCCGGCGCCGCTGGCGCCTTGGCCTTTACCGGCTCGAACGTGATGTGGTCGATCCTCGCGAGCTTCGCGCTCATCGCAGCGGGATCGGCGATCAACCGCATGCTTCCGCGTCGCGCCGACCGGTAGCCGAGAACCCGAGCTGCGGGCGAAACCCGATGTCAGCTCCCCTCCGGCCCAGTCCCGAGCGCCGCCTCAGAAGGTCCGCATGGTCGACATTGCCCCTCGCAGGCCAGTGAGGGCGGCCGTGGAGGACGCCGCCCGCCAGTCGCGTTCCTTGAGCACGTCGAACAGCACGACCGCGCGCACCGCGGGCATCCGCCCGACGGTGGTCGCAGCGTCCCGCCACCATGTCGCCTTGCTCGCCCCGGAGGGGGCGGTGACGCGTGTGCCATACGGACTCGCGGGGTCCGCGCAACCGACCTCGCAGATCCACACCGGTCGCGTGGGCGCCAGGGCCACCAGTCGCCCGTACTGGGCCGCATAGATGTCCGCGAAGGAACGCCAGCGCAGGGCACCGGCCGTCCCCCAGTTGTAGCCGTCCAGGCCGAGCACGTGGACGTACGAGGAACCGGGCCAGATCCGGCGGACGTCGGTGGTCTCGGCGTAGGTGTCGGTCGTCGGGTTGAATACCCACCTCACGTTCGTCACACCCTCGGCGCTGAATACGGAGACCAGGTTCCGCCAAGCTGCGATGAAGGCGGCGTAACCGCTGGCGTAACCGGCCACCGGCGCCGCTGTCGGCTGGAAGGGCTGCCAGTCCCCGTTCATCTCCGCCCATGGGCGAATTGCGACCGTGCGGCCGAAGGCCTTGACCCGCCGAGCAACTGCCGCTATCTCAGCCCGGGATGAGGAGGATGCCCAATAGGAATAGCTGCGGTAGTCCAAGTGCCAGGAGACCAGCAGGGTACCCCCCGTGGGGGTGAGCGCTGCCTCGACCGGACCGGGCCAGACGTCTCCCTGACCCCGGAAGACCGAGGCGATCGAGAGTGTCTGACCCAGCGTTCTACCGAGGGCCGGCAACCGCCCCGGGGTGGCGTCCATGCCGGCGGTGTATGCGCCGAACGAGACTCGTCCGGCTGCTGAGGCGACCGATGGCGTGACGGCTTGCAGCGCCAATGCGCCTGCGGCGGCCGAGCCAGCAAGAAGACTACGACGAGTGACCGTTGACGGCATGGCGCTCCTGTGCTGGCGGGGTGGCGACCCCAGCGTGACGCATCCAGCGAGGGCAAGTGGGGACCTGACGCGCTTTTTGACCGTGTCTTGGTTGAAAGAGAACCTGCACTTGAGCGCCGTGGCGGGCCTTGGCCTGCACGAGCCTTGGGGGCAGGGGTGGTCTCGCTCGATGGTTCGACACTTGCACGCGCGGCGGTTGACGGCGATTCCCTGGACGCCTACTTCGGCGACCCGCATGGCGGTAGTGTCATCACAGCCTCAGCGTGGGGCCCATGCCCTCTCGCCAGCGAGAGGAGATTGCTGGTCCAACCGTGGACACCAACTCACCCGCTACGCCTGCTGCTGGCTCGAGAACCTCGGCAGTCGCTGAGGTGCACAACTCAGCGGTCAACGAGGCCGCCGCCCTGCTAGGTGGTTGCGGCCAGGTGCACCTGCAGAGCGGACGCATGTGCGCATTGCAGAACGGCCACGACGGATCCTGTAACTTCACGGCTGCCGAAAACGTGGATGCTCTGCTGGCCGAGCACAGGGTCGCCGGAGACTGGTGACCCAAGGCTGCTATCCGCGCGACCAGGACGTCGTGGGCCCCAGCCGTTGATGCCGCAACTCCCGGTCGAAGGGCGGGGAGGGGAGCCTCATCTCCTCCGCGAATTGGCCATCCTCGACTTTTGAACGCGAATGGTGGCGCCACGCTGGCGCCAGGGACCAAGAGTTCGCGCAGCGGTGGGGCATGAGTGCCTCCGAGTACGACCGTCGCCCGATCGCGATTGCTATGCGTCCCGGCAGGTGACGGATTCGAACCTTCGCCGTGGCGGCAGCGCAGCCGAGTCACGGGAGCGCCGTGTGGCGTCGGCCTGCGTAGTTGGACTGGGCAACGGAAGACACCATCATCGACTCCTGGCGCCACGCTTGAGGACTGCTTGGGTCGTGACCACAGCGCCATGTGTGTGAAGGTCCGCGAGGGCCTGGGTATAGGCGCGGGTGAAGCGGTCGGCATCGGCCAGATCGCCGAATAGATCGCGGTCGCGGATGAACGCCAGGGCGTCGTCGCTCTGCCGCGCCGCTGCTGCGACGACTGTGTCCTTGCGACGGTCGACCACCTCGATGGCTTGTCCCTCCTCATCGACTCCCTCGGCGTATCGTGCCCAGGACGCCACGACGAGCGCGGAGACGTCGATGGCCCCATCGGTGCGTAGGTTCTCCTTGATGATGGGCACCAGCCATTTGGGGATGCGGTCACTGGAGTCTGCACACAGCCGGCTGAGCGGGTCGCGGATCTCTGGGTTGGCGAACCGGTCGACGAGCTGGCGCCGATAGGCGTCGAGGTTAACTCCCGGCACCGGCCGCAGGGTGGGGCTGGCCTCCGTCTCCATGAAGGTGGTCAGCAGCTGGGAGAAGAGCGGGTCCTGGCACACCTCATGGACGTACCTGTACCCCGCGAGATGGCCGAGGTAGCAGAGGGCTTGATGGCTGGCGTTGAGCAGCCGCAGTTTCATCAGCTCGTACGGGACCACGTCGTCGACGAGTTGGACCTCAGCGTTCTCGAGTGGCGGCCGACCCTGGGTGAAGCGGTCCTCGAGCACCCACTGGCTGAATGGCTCGCACACGACCGGCCACAGGTCGATCACTCCGAACTGGTCGGCCAGCCGGTCGATGTCGGCCTGCGTCGTGACGGGGGTGATGCGGTCGACCATGCTGTTCGGGAAGGCAACGTGCTCCTCCATCCAGTCCGCCAGGTCAGGGTCCTTCAGCCGGGCGAAGGCACAGATCACTCGGCGAGCAACGTCGCCGTTGTCGGGGAGGTTGTCGCAACTCATGACCGTGAAAGGCTCGAAGCCGCCGGCACGTCGCCGGGCCAGTGCCGCTGTGATGTAGCCGAAGACGGTGCGGGGCAAGGCGTTCGGCTCGAGGTCGCAGCGAGTGTCGGGGTCCTCTGCGTCGAACTCCCCTGTCTCCTGGTTGACCAGGTAGCCGCCCTCGGTGATGGTCATCGACACGATGCGGGTCCGTTCGTCGGCGAGCCGATCGACGACATACGCCCGGTCGTCCGGGGCGAAGATCACCTCCACGATCGAGCCGACGACGCGCGCGGCCCACTTTCCGTCGGAAGGCTTGACGACCAGCGTGTACAGGCCTCGTTGTGCGGCCAGGGTGCTGATGATGCGTCGGTCGTGAGGCAGCACGCCGACCCCGCAGATGCCCCATTCAAGCGCCTGGCCTCGGTTCATCAGGTTGTCGAGGTAGACCGCTTCGTGGGAGCGGTGGAACCCGCCAAGGCCGAAGTGGACGATCGAGGCCGTGACCTGCGACCGATCGTAGGTCGGCTTGGCGATCCACTCGGGGATCACCGGGAGCAGGGGTGCCGCAGCCGAAACACGGTGCTCGGTGCTGTGGCTGTGGGCCGCGATGCTCACGCGACCAGGGCTGGCGGTTCGCAGCCGTTGAGCGGCGGTATTCGGCGTGAAATGTAGCTGCTCGACGGCGGACTGGACGCGTAGGCGGGTGTGGGGCGCGACTCCGGGCTCGCCATTGACGACGCGCGAAACGGTCTTGATGCTCACGCCCGCGACCAGAGCAACGTCGCGCATGGTTGGCGGCGCCATCTCCATCATGACCGGGCCCTACTTGATCGCACCCATGGACAGCCCACGCACCAGCTGTTTCTGTGCGACCCAGCCGGCGAGAACGACAGGCAGCGCCGCGATGGTCGCGGCTGCGGAGAGGACCGCCAGGAACTGGCCGCGTCCGTCGACGAAGCTGCCGAGGAATGGGGGCGTTGTCCGGGCCGCGTTGCTGGTCAGGAGGGTGGCGAGGAAGTACTCGTTCCAGCTGAAGATGAAGCTGATCAGGGCGGCGGCGGCAACGCCGGGAAGCACCAGCGGCAGGACGACGCGCACGATCTCGCGGTAGAGGCCAGCCCCGTCGACGCGGGCCGCCTCGACGATCTCGAACGGCACCTCGAGGAAGAACGACCGCATCATCCACACCGTGACGGGCAGGTTCATCGCTCCGTAGACGACGGCCAGCATGTAGATGTTGTCGAGCAGGCCGAGGTTCTTGAGGATGATGTAGAGCGGCAGGACGACTGCAGCCATCGGCATGAAGCGGGTGGAGATGAAGAAGGACAGGGCTCCCTCGACGTTCTTCACCCGCCGAATGCTCAGCGCGTACGCAGCCGGGATCGCGAGCACGACAGCGATGATCGTCGCGGTGACCGATGCGGTGAGGGAGTTGAGCAGGTAGCCCTTCATCCCGCGGTCCATGGCGAGCTGGTAGCCGGTGGTGACCGGGCTGAAGAAGACCTTGGGGTTGATCGAGGAGGCGATGGACTCGGGCTTGAAGCCGTTGATGATCATCCAGAAGACAGGGAAGAAGAAGACCAGCACGAGCACCCACGTGAGTGCGGTGACGAGGCTTCCCCGGACGGTGCGTGTCATCGACTTCCTCCAGCCATGAAGACCTTGAACAGGGTGCGGAGCGCTATCGTCGCCACGATGATCGTGAGCACGACGGTGATGACGCCGTATGCCGCGGCCTGGCCGACGTCGAGTCCGATGAAGGCGCGTTCGTAGAGCAGGTAGGCGAGCGTCTTTGTCCCGCCCGTGCCCTTGGTCAGGATCGCGATAGGGTCGAAGACCTGGATGATGATGACCGCGCCCAGCAGGACGCCGATCTCCACGTACATCCGCAAGTGCGGCAACGTGATCCAGGTGAAGGTGCGCCAGGGTCCGGCGCCGTCGACCTGGGCCGCCTCCAGGATGCCGCGGTCCTGACCCTGTAGCCCGGCCAGCAGGATGAGCATCATGAACGGCGTGAACTGCCACGTCAGCACGATGACCACGGCCAGGAGCGGGTGCTCGGTGCTCCAGGAGACGACCGGCAGGTGAAGGGTCCGCGAGAGCCAGTTGAGCATGCCGATGTTTGTGTCGAACATCGAGTACTTCCAGATCAGCGCCGAGGCTGCGGGCATGATCAGGAAGGGCGTGATCATGAGCGTGCGCGCCAGCGCTCGCCCACGGAACTGACGGTCGAGCAGGAGCGCGAACATCAGGCCGAACAGGAGCGAAGACACCACAGCCGACGCGGTGATGACGACAGTCGCGATGATGGATGGCCACAGGTCACCGGACGACAGCGCGGTCCCGTAGTTCTTGAACCAGGTGAGACCCCGGTCATTGGGGTAGAGCAGGTTCCATTTGATCGCCGAGTAGCCGACGGTGGTGAGGAACGGGATCTGGGTCAACAGGATGAGGAACAGCACAGCTGGCAGCAACAGCCACCGTGCGGTCCACACCTCCTTGGAGGTGGTCTTGACCCGTCGTTTGTCGGTCGCGGTCTGCGCGACGACTGTGTCGAGCTCGGTGACAGCCATGAGGGAACTCCCCGTAGTCGTGGGGTGGGGTGGACGGCTTGGGTGGGCGAGTGCCGGGGTCGAGCGCGAGAGTCGCGACCCCGGCACCCTGTCCGTTCCATCCGTGCGAGACGGGACGGACGGCCTGCGGGAGAACCGGGCGGGCACTACTTGTGTGCGTCGCCCGCCTTCTTGGCGACGCTCTGGCACTTGCCAAGGGCGTCGTCGACGGTGCCGCGGTTGGCGAGATAGTCGGCGATCAGCTGGGCGCACTGGTTGCCGACGTCCTGGAACTCGGGGATGGACACGTACTGGATGCCGACCCAGGGCTGCGGGTTCACGCCCGGCTGCTTGGGATTCACGGACTTCATGACATCCAAGGTGATTGGCGCGTAGGCCGCGGCGGCCCTCTTGTACTCCGGGAGGTCGTAGGTCGACTGGCGGGCACCGGGCGGGACCAGCGACCAGCCGAGCTTCTCACCGACGAGCTTGTGGTAGTCCTTGCTCGTCGCCCACTTCACGAAGTCGATCGCGGCGTCCTTGTTCTTCGTCGTCGCCGGGATCGCGAGGTTCCAGCTCCACAGCCAGCCGGACTCCTTGGTCTTGTCGACCGGCATGTGGGCATAACCCATCTTGCCCTTGACCGGGGAGTCGTCCGCCTCGAGCATCGAGGCAGCCACGGAGGCGTCGGCCCACATGGCCGCCTTGCCCTCCTTGAGTGCGGTCAGGCACTCGTTGAAGGAGTAGGAGACCGGGTCCTTCTCGCCCGAGGTGTCGAGCAGCGTCTTGTAGAACGTGACCGCCTGCTTCCACTGTGCCGAGTTGACGGTGGCATTCCAGCTGTTGTCGTACCAGTTGCCACCGAAGGTCTGCACCACCGTGGTCAGGGGCGCGAACAGGTCACCCCATCCGGGCTTGCCGCGCATGCAGATCCCCGCCATCGACGAGGAGTTGACCTTCTTCGCAGCGTCCGCGACCTGCTGCCAGGTCGGGTTCGCGGAGAGCGTGACACCGGCCTTGTCGAGGACTTCCTTGTTGTACATGAGGATCGACGACTCGCCGTAGAACGGGACGGCATACTGCTTGCCGTTGTTGGAGATCGCCTCGCGCACCGGGGCGAGCAGGTCATTGACGTCGTAGTTCGCGTCCGACTTCAGCGGCTCGGTGAGGTCCACGAGCCAGCCGTTCGCGCCCCACTGGGGCGTCTCGTAGGCACCGATGGTGACGATGTCGTACTGGCCGGCCTTGCTCGCGACATCGGCAGTGACCGCCGCGCGCAGGTCGCCCTCCTCCATGACCTGGAAGTTGATCTTGGTTCCGGCGTGCGCCTTCTCGTACTCCCCCTTGAGCTTCTCCATGTCCTTCATCTGGCCGTTGTTCACGGTGGCCAGGTTGAGAGTGACGTTCTTGCCGTCGCCTCCGCCGCCACCACTGGACACGTTGCCCGACGAGCAGGCCGCCATGGCGAGCGCGGCTGCCACCACGCCCGCACCGGCGGTCAGGGCGCGCTTCGAACAGAGCATGCCTAACTCCTTTGGTAGGTGAGCCTTTGGAATTCGAGCTCCCGCCGTCCGCAGGGGACGAGGTGGGCTCACCTGGTCCTGGCCGCGGTGCCGGGATGACCACAGCGTGGGCGCGACGGATGCGACCGGACAATGACGCCTCCACCAGTCTTTCGATACTTTCCCGCCGCGCTCATCTGAGCAGGCCACTTCACGCCTGAGCATTCGTGCGGCAGACTGGAGTTCGATCCGCTCTTTGCCCCGGGGACACAGCAGGTGGAGGTGAGGACTTCGTATCAGTCAACGGGCACACCCCGGCGCCACCTCAAGGGCTTCCCCTCCACCGAGATCAGTGAGCTCCCGGCCGCGCACCGCCTCAACAGCCCCTACCCACCTGCTCCCAGGCGTGAGGTGATCCCGCCTCACCCGCAGCACGCCTTTCGCGCGCTCACCCACGACTTTCCAAGCGAGATCTGCGGTTGGGGCGCCCACCCGGAGTACGAGATCCACCTCATCACCAAGACCCATGGCAGCTTCATCGCCGGCGACCACGTCGGCACGTTCGCCCCGGGCCACGTCAGCATCATGGGCCCGTCACTGCCGCACGACTGGGTCAGCGACCTCCCTCCAGGACAGGTCGCAGTCGACCGCGACGCGGTCATCCAGTTCACCGACGAGTGGATCCGCGAATGCATGCGGCTCATTCCCGACCTGCAGGAGATCGACCACGTCCTGGCCGAGTCTGCAAGGGGCGTCGTCTTCTCTGGCGCCACCGCATGGCGGGCCGCCGAGAACATCCTCGAGGTGGTCCGCAGCGACGGCGCGGAGCAGGTCGCCAGCCTGTTCCGCCTGCTGTCGATCTTCGCCCGCGCGCCGCGCGACGAGCGTGACGTCGTGGCCAGTGAGTGGCTCGGTCGCCCCACTGACCCCAACTCGCTCAACGCCGTCGAGGCGGGGCTGGCCTACATCTTCGAGAACCTCACGGACGACATCCGACTGTCGGTGGCGGCCCGGCTCGCCTACATGTCGGAGCCGACCTTCTCCAAATACTTCCGCAGCGCCACCGGCATGACGTTCAGCAGCATGGTCAAGAAGCTGCGGATCGCGCACGCACGTCGGCTTCTCGATACCACGAACTCATCCATCGCCCAGGTCGCGGAGATGAGCGGCTACCGCAACATGGCCAACTTCAACCGCCAGTTCCTCGCCGAGGTCGGTGCCACGCCCACCGCATACCGCAAGCTCGAGTCATCGCAGAAGCCGAAGGCGGAGCTCTTCAGCCTGGGCCTTCGCGCACGCGCCGCAGCCAGCGCGCACGGTTGACCGACCATAGGCAAGAAACGATCGAAAGTCGCGCACTTCCTATCAGTGCTCGCATGGCCGGGTCCGACTGCAGGGCATCTGTGGCTGGCACCAAGGGGTGGTCGATCAGATCCAACACGCCGCGAACGTCGATCAGCTGGCGCCAACCTCGGTGCGGATGCTGCTGCTGGCGTCCTGGGCGGGTGGCGCGGCGAGGAGCGTCAGTGCTGCCTGCTTGGCGTGGTCGAGGGGGCTGAGGTGCCCGCTCACCCGAGCGAGCAGGAGCGCACCTTCAACGAGGGCGAGGGCTGATGAGGCTGCCGTCGACAGCGACTTCTCGGGCCAACCGTCCGCGCGCAGTCGCGCCGCAATCAAAGCCGACCCCACGTAGCGCTGCTGCCGCTCGATGCTTGTCGAAGCAAGTAGGGTGCTCGGGTGGCCAAGGTCGAACCGCTGAACGCAACCGAAGAGGCCTTCTGGCGGGCCCTCATGCGGATCGTCCTTTCGCTGCCGCGTCGCCTTGACGCCGACCTCGTGCGGACGGCCGGCATCACGGCCAACGAGTACACCACGCTCATGTGCCTGTCGGAAGCTCCCAAACGCGAGCTCCGGATGAACGACCTCGCCAGCGCTGCGGCTCTGTCGGCCAGCCGGATGACCCGCCTTGTCGATGCCCTCCAGACCCGCGGCCTGGTCACGAAGCGGACCTGCGCAGATGACGCTCGAGGCACTGTCGCGAAGCTCACGCCGGAGGGACTGTCGCGGCTGAGGAAGGCGTGGCCGGTCCACCTGGCGAGCGTCCGCGACCGGGTGTTCGACCACATCGACCCCCGCACCGTGACTGATGCGGCGCAGGCGCTTTCTGAGATCGCCAAACAGCTCGAGACTGGTCGCTGACCGACTCGAATCACCATGTCTCTCAGTTACTTCCAGACATTTGCTTGCCAAAGCAAATTGTCTGGCGTAGCGTCGAAGACATTCCTGAAGACGCGCCTCCAGCGGGCTCGTCTCAGGCGAGGGCGGCAGCGATGAGGGCTCACAGCACGCATCGTCGCCAGCCCGTCCCTGACACCAAACCCAGGAGATGACCATGTCTCGTATCGCCGTCATCCTCGGAAGCACCCGACCCGGCCGCCGCGGCGAGCAAGTGGCCCGATGGGTGATGGACCGGGCCCGACAACGCACCGACGCGGAGTTCGAGCTCATCGACCTGATCGACCACCCGCTCCCCCACCTGGACGAGCCGCTGCCACCCAACATGGGCCAGTACCAGAACCCGCACACCCAGGACTGGGCGGCCACCATCGGCCGGTTCGACGGGTTCGTCTTCGTCACGCCGGAGTACAACCACTCCACCTCCGGGGTGCTGAAGAACGCCATCGACTACGTGTATGCCGAGTGGAACAACAAGGCGATGGGCGTGGTCTCCTACGGTGCCACCGGTGGCACCCGGGCTGCCGAGCACCTGCGGCTCATCGCGGGCGAGCTGCAGATGGCCGACGTCCGCACCAACGTCGCGCTGTCCCTGTTCACCGACTTCAAGGACTTCACGGAACTGACTCCCGTCGCCCACCAGGCCCAGGCCCTCGACACTCTGCTGGACCAGGTTGTCGCCTGGAGCCAAGCACTCGCCCCCTTGCGCCAGCTCGCCACCCAGGCCGCCTGACGGGACCAACATCCCAACCCACGAAACCAAGCGGCCCGAGCGGCAGCATGGGACCACCATGACGTCCAGTGCTCAGGGCAGCGAGCCCCTACCCTCGCCGGGCGCGGCGAGGCGCAGCCTGGGCACTAACCGAGTGAACCCGATCGGCTACGGGGCCATGCGCCTGACCGGGCCCGGCATCTTCGGGCCACCATCAGACCCCGACGACGCCGTGCGCCTGCTCCGGGAAGCCGTTGACGCCGGCGTCGACCACATCGACACCGCCGAGTACTACGGTCCGCAGGTCGTGAACAGGCTCATCCGCGCGGCGCTCCACCCCTACCCACCCAGCCTGGTCCTGGTCAGCAAGGTCGGCGCCAGACGCGACGACCACGGTGGCATCTTCCGTGACGACGCCCCGGCCCAGCTGCGCCAAGGCATCGTCGAGAACCTGAGAACACTGGGTGTCGACTCCCTCCCGGTGGTCAACCTGCGCCTCATGGGGGGCTCAGGTCCCGACGCGTTCTTCGACGACCAGCTTGCCGCCATGGTGGCCGCCCGCGACGACGGGATCATCGGCGCCGTCGGCCTCAGCAACATCACTCTCGCGCACCTGCTCCATGCCCTCCAGCACACGGACATCGCGTGCGTGCAGAACGCCTACCATCCCACGGACCGCCGCTCGCAACCGGTGCTCGAGGAGTGCGCCCGCCGCGGCATCGCGTTCGTCCCGTTCTCACCGCTCGGGTCTGGCGCCACCGGCACGGGATCCCCCCTGGAGTCGCCGGCGGTTGTGCGAGTCGCAGCCCAGCTCGGATGCTCCCCGGTCCAGGTGGCGCTGGCGTGGGCCCTCGACGCCGCGCCAAACGTCTTGTTGATCCCGGGGACCGCATCTCGCGCGCACCTTCGAGAAAACCTCGACGCAGCCGCCGTTCGCCTCGACGACCAGGCGCTGCTCGCGCTGTCCGTGGCTGACGGTCCACGAGCGAGGGGATCTGAGTGGCGCCCGTGATGATCGCTCAGGTCGTCGGCACGACCTCGATGAGGACTTTGCCGACGACTGCGTTCTCGACGGCGCTGTGTGCCGCCGCCGTGTCCTCCAACGCGAACCAGTGCAGTGGCATGCCCGCCTTCTCCCCGACCCGCAAGGCCCCATCCTCGAGAGCTGCACGCACGCCTGCGATGGCGTTGGCCTTGGCCTGCTCCGAGACGGTGTAGACAAGGACGCCTTGCCAGCGCAGATTCTTGGTCATGGCCTCCCGGATGGGAATGCGGACATCGGTGCCGTCGTCCGCGTAGAAGGCGATGCTCGCGTTCGGTGCGGCAACCGCGTGGTTCAGAACGGCGTTGTTTTCCGGTGCCACCTCGACGAAGAGGTCGACTCCCTCGGGCGCAAGGGCGCGAACCAGCTCGACCGCGTCGCCGCTGCGGTAGTTGACCACGTGGTCGGCGCCGGCTGCCGAGGCCAGCGAGGCCTTGGCGGGACCGCTCACGGTCGTGATCACCCGCGCGCCGGCCCAGCGGGCGAGCTGGATGGCGGCATTGCCCACCGCTCCCGCGCCGCCTGCGACGAGCACCGTCTTGCCGGACAGGGCGCCCGGGGCAAGACGCTCTGGGCCACCTTCGGCCACTGTGAGGGCGCGGTGCGCGGTCACCGCCGGGATACCCAGCGATGCGCCGAGTGCGAAAGAAGCGCTCTCCGGTAGGGGCACGCACTGTCTCCCGGGCAACACGGCATACTCCTGCGCGGTGCCGCCGGGACGCTGCCACGCGGCCTCCCAGATCCAGACCCGCTGACCGAGCCTCGACGGTGGCGCCCCTGGGCCCACCGCGTCGATGACCCCGGCGCCGTCCTGGTTGGGCACCTGTTCGACGATCCCGGGAGGAGGCCCGGTGGCGCGTCGCTTCCAGTCGGTGGGGTTGACGCCGGAGACGTGAAGCTTCACGCGGACCTCGTCCTGTCCCGGCTCGGGGATGGGCCTCTCGACCAGGTGGAGGACATCGGGGCCGCCGGCTGAGGTGTAGACGATCGCTTTCATGACATCTGCCTTCCGGGTCTGGGTCGTCCCCGTCGCGGGCCGGCCTTCGAACACTAATGGCGCGGCCAATCACCCGGCGGCAGGCGCCGCCAGCGGTCCAGGAAAACGGCGGACTCGCCTCGCGCACCTGACGCCGCCGGCATCCACACCCACCTGCCAAAGCCTTGACAGGTCGCGCATATCCCGGGCCGCCACTGTTTGGCCAATGGCCACCACCGACCACCAACCACCGCGAACAAGGAGCACCACGATGAGCACCAACAGAATCCTCACCGGCGTCGCAGCAATCGTGGCCGCCGCTGGCCTCCTGGGCACCGGCGCCGCACTGTCCAACGCCGCCTCCACCGGCCCCTCGACGACCTCGAGCACCACCGCCTCCGGCACCACTCAGGACGGGTCGGCCAACCCCAACAACGACACGGCCATCACCGGCACCGAGCTCGCCAACGTCACCGCCGCAGTGAAGGCCAAGGACTCCGCTGTCACCGTGACCTCGGCCCGCAAGGACGCCGACGGCTCCTACGACGTCTTCGGGACCAAGGCCGGCGCCAACGTCCGGTTCGAGGTCAGCAAGGACCTCAAGACCATCACCGCCGGCGGCGGTGGTGGCGGACACCACGGGGGTGGCGGCAACGACACCCCCGTCACCGGCGCTGCGT